>JAWWBW010000010.1:0-27470 GCA_033720775.1 Oleiphilaceae bacterium
CCCGCAATTAGTGGTGGCTAATACTCTGACTACTTTAGGACAGTTGGGCGCCATGAATCGCGCCAATTTTAAGGGCACGGAATACGGCATTACCGGCAGTGCCGGTAAAACCACTTGCAAAGGGTTGCTGCATGAAATTGTGTCGCTCAGCGCTGAAACGGCAGCTACGGCTGGCAACTTCAACAACGAAATTGGCGTTCCTCTTACCTTGCTTGCTCTCCGCGAAGATCAGCGTTTTGCCGTGATCGAAATGGGCGCACGCAAGAAAGGCGATATTGCTTACCTGATGGAGCTGGTAAGGCCTGATGTGGCCATTTTGCTCAACGCAGGCTCTGCGCACATCGATATTTTCGGGTCCTATGAAAATATCGTTGCCACTAAAGGAGAGATCTTTGCGGGATTAGCGCCCGAGGGTTGCGGTGTGGTCAATCTCGATGATCCTGCTGCCAATGAATGGTTGCGTATGCTGGGCAGTCGCAAGCACTTGTGTTTTTCAATGCAGCCAGGCAAGGCGGATGTTTGGAGCGAGGACATTGATTATTTTCCGGACCGAGTGCGTTTTACCCTGTGTACAAGAGAGCAGAGTCGGCAGGTAGAAGTGCGTATTCCCGGCATCGCGGGGGTTGCGAATTCTTTGGCCGCTGCCACCGCAGCACTGGCCGTCGGGCTGGATTTTTACAACATCATCAATGGCTTGCAAAACTTTGAGCCGGGAAGTGGCCGCCTTCAGTCCACGCAGCTAGGGCAAGGTACCTTGGTGATTGATGATAGCTACAACGCCAATCCGGCATCGATGAAGGCCGCACTGGATGTTCTGGCCATATATGAGCAACGACGCATTGCGGTATTGGGTGAAATGGCTGAGCTGGGGGCGCATGCCCATCAAGCGCATATGGCCGTGGCTGAACAGGCTAGCCGATTGGGACTTGATGCGGTCCTGCTTCAGGGGCCTTTTGCAGAAGACATGGCGCAGGTGATTGGAGAATCAGCTGTCGTAGTAACAGACAAAGATGGTTTGTGGGCCGCGCTTACGCCATTGCTGAGAGGTGACGAAGTGGTATTGGTAAAAGGCTCACGCTGCGCGGGTTTGGATAGTCTGGTGGCACAAATGAAGGAGGAGCTCGCCTAATGTTGCTGTGGCTTTCTTCTGTGCTTGCGGATTATGTGGGCTTCTTCTCGGTATTCCAGTACCTCACATTGCGCGGGATTATGGGGGTGCTTACGGCGCTTCTGATTGCGTTGTGGGTCGGGCCTCACATGATCCGAAAACTGAGTCATTATCAAATTGGACAGTCCGTTCGTGATGACGGGCCACAGACTCACTTGAGCAAGGCCGGTACGCCAACAATGGGCGGGGCATTGATTATCGTCGCGGTAGCGGTGAGTGCGTTTTTGTGGTCTGACCTTGGCAACCGTTATGTGTGGATTACCCTGCTGGTGACATTGGCATTTGGCGCGGTAGGCTGGGTCGATGATTACCGAAAAGTGGTCGAAAAAAACTCCAAGGGACTGCCCGCTCGTTGGAAGTATTTCTGGCAGTCGGTGGCCGGCTTTGCGGCAGCCATTGCACTTTATGCCAGCGCCACGCTACCGCAGGAGACGCAGCTGATTGTGCCGGTATTCAAAGATGTCATGTTTGACCTTGGGCCCGCATTTATTCTGCTCACCTACCTCGTCATTGTGGGTAGTAGTAATGCCGTCAATCTCACCGATGGATTGGATGGTCTGGCAATCATGCCTACCGTTTTGGTGGCAGGGGCGCTGGGTATTTTTGCCTACGTATCGGGAAATAGCGTGTTCGCTCAGTATCTGCATATTCCCTATGTGCCCGGTTCGGGTGAGCTGATTGTTTTTTGTGGGGCGCTGGTGGGCGCCGGGTTGGGCTTTCTTTGGTTTAACACGTATCCCGCCCAAGTGTTTATGGGTGATGTGGGCGCGCTCGCTTTGGGCGCTGCCTTGGGCGTTATTGCCGTGATTGTCCGTCAGGAAATCGTGCTGTTCATTATGGGCGGTGTGTTCGTGATGGAGACCGTTTCGGTCATTTTGCAAGTGGCCTCATTCAAGCTTACAGGGCGACGTATTTTTCGTATGGCCCCCTTGCATCACCATTTTGAACTGAAAGGTTGGCCAGAGCCGCGTGTCATTGTGCGGTTCTGGATTGTAACTGTCGTGTTGGTCCTGGTTGGACTGGCGACCCTGAAAATACGCTGAGTCAGTAAAGAGAGACGTTTGTGGCAACAATGATAGCGAGCGATCAAAAGCGCTTTGTTCTCGGTTTGGGAGTGACCGGGATGGCGTGCGCGCGTTATCTGGATAGACGTGGGCTGCCTTTTGAAATGCTGGACTCGAGACCCGCGCCGGCGGCAGCCGATGCTTTCAAACAAGCTTTCCCCAATGTGCCTTTGCATTTGGGGGCGTTTGACGCCAAGAAATTATGCGAAGCCACAGAGCTATGGGTGAGTCCGGGTATAGCGATTAGTGAACCCGCCATTGCCCAGGCTGTAGCAGCGGGCGTGAAGGTGCGCGGGGATATTGATGTATTCGCCGAACACGCAGATGCACCAATTATCGCGATCACCGGTTCTAACGGAAAATCGACGGTCACCACGTTGGTAGGCATGATGGCTGCCCAGGCGGGTTACAAGGCCGGTGTAGGAGGCAACTTGGGGACGCCAGCATTAGATCTGCTCGATCAGGGGCATGATCTGTATGTGCTGGAATTGTCGAGTTTTCAGCTCGAAACCACACACCGACTCAACGCGGCGTGCGCAGTACTGTTGAATATCTCTGAAGACCACATGGATCGATACGAATCCAAGCTGGAATATCTGCGCGCCAAGCAGCGTATATTTCGGGGTGCCAAAGTCGCTGTAGTGAATAATGAAGACGCTTTAAGTCAGCCCTTGCCGACGGAAGGCATGAAGCTGGTCAGTTATGGTCTTGACGGCCCCGACCTGAACAAGTTTTCGATCATGCAGAGCAATGGTGAAGATGTGCTTGTTCGGGGGTTTGAAGAGCTTATCGCCGTTAACGAGATCGCATTGAAAGGCAGGCATAACCTCAGCAATGCTTTGGCTGCGTTGGCCATTGGACACTCCATTGGCTTTCCGGTGGCGGCCATGCGTCAGGCGCTTAAAGAATTTGCGGGCCTGCCTCATCGTTGTGAATGGGTACGCACTCACCATGGTGTGCATTATATCAATGATTCCAAAGGCACCAATGTCGGGGCAGCTTGTGTTGCGATACAAAGCTTTGGCGAGAGCGCTGAATCGCGTCAGTTGGTATTGATAGCGGGTGGTGATGCGAAAGGCGCCGATTTATCTCCGCTTGCTGATCCGATGAAGCAATACGGCAAACATGCCATTTTGCTTGGTAAAGATGCGGCTTTACTTGAGGATGCATTGGCTCCGGTTGTTCCATGTTCTCGTGTGGAAACTCTAGAAGAAGCAGTAAAGCAGGCAAGTCGGCTTGTGCAGTCAGGTGATGTTGTGCTGTTGTCGCCGGCCTGTGCCAGCATCGATATGTTTCGTAATTACGAAGAGCGGGGTGCTGTGTTTGTGAAGGAGGTGCTTGCCCTATGAGCGTCTCTTTGAATACCTCGATTTCGAGAGCTTCTGCCATTGATCGTACTTTGGTGGTGGCTGCAGCCAGTTTGTTACTGTTGGGTTTGGTTATGATCGCTTCGGCGTCCATCGACGTGGCGGATGCGCGAAACGGTAACCCGTTTCATTATGCGGTTCGCCATGGTTTGTTCATCGTGATGGGGCTCATGGCTGCTGTGGCTGTTTATCAGGTACCCACAAGCGCATGGCAAAACAAGAGCTGGCTGTGTTTGAGTATCGCTTTGTTTTTGCTTGTTTTGGTGCTGTTGCCCGGCGTAGGAAAAACTGTCAACGGCAGTACGCGGTGGATCGGGTTGGGCGTTATCAATCTGCAGCCTTCCGAGCTGGCAAAGCTATTGCTGGTCGCGTACTTGTCTGCCTACCTGGTGCGACGTAATGCCGAAGTACGCAGCTCTTGGTGGGGCTTTCTGAAGCCCATGTTTATTCTGTCGTTTGCTGCCGCATTGTTACTGGCAGAGCCTGACTTTGGCGCGACCGTCGTTATTGCTTGTGCCTTCCTCGGCATGATCTTTCTGAGTGGCGCACGATTAGGTCAGTTTATTCTGCTGATTTTTGCCAGTATTGCGGTCGGTACCTTGCTGATTTTGTCGCAGCCGTACCGACTGCAGCGCCTGATCGGTTATACCGATCCGTGGGCGGATCAGTTTGGTTCCGGCTATCAGTTGACGCAGTCGCTCATTGCCTTTGGCCGGGGTGACTGGTGGGGCGTTGGGCTCGGTAATAGCGTACAAAAACAGTTCTATTTGCCTGAAGCGCACACCGATTTTGTATTCGCAATTATCGGCGAAGAGTTCGGATTGTTGGGGTCGTGTCTGGTGGTCGCTTTGTTTTCCGTGTTGGTTTATCGCGCGGTCAGAATTGGAATGAATGCCGAGCGCTTACAACGTTTTTACGATGCCTATTTTGCCTACGGTATCGCCATTCTTTTTGCGGTGCAGGCCTTTATCAATATGGGTGTGAATATGGGCATGCTACCGACCAAAGGACTTACATTGCCTTTGGTCAGCTATGGCGGCAGCAGCCTGATTGTCAGTTGCATGGCATTAGCGGTGTTACTGCGCATTCATCGACAAACGGCATCTTCAAGTGAAGAGGTGAGTCAGAATCAGATGGGGGGTGCCGCGTATGCGCGATAAAACCTATTTGATTATGGCTGGCGGAACCGGAGGTCATGTTTACCCGGCCTTGGCAACGGCACATGCCTTGATGCATCGCAATGAGAGGGTGGTGTGGCTCGGTTCACGCAATGGTATGGAAGAGGGCATAGTCTCGGCCGCAGGCATTCCTTTTTATGGGCTTGCAATTAGCGGCCTTAGGGGTAAAGGCTGGGGCAGTCTGTTATTGGCTCCACTCCGTCTTACTTCTGCCGTTTTTGCGGCGATGAGAGTGATCAAAAAAACGCAGCCAGATTGCGTGCTGGGCATGGGTGGTTTTGCCTCAGGTCCGGGTGGCCTCGCGGCCAAGCTGATGGGTAAGCCTTTGGTTATTCATGAGCAGAACGCGGTTGCGGGCATGACGAATCGGTGGTTGGCGAAGTTTGCCAATCGTGTTTTGGAGGCATTTCCCGATTCGTTCCCAGCTCATGTAGAAACCCGTCTCACGGGCAACCCTTTACGTTCCGAAGTGTGCGAATTGTATTACCGTCAACGCAAGCCGCGTTCTGCGCAAGAGCGATTAAGAGTGCTGGTACTGGGTGGAAGCTTGGGTGCTGCGCATTTAAATCAGGTGGTGCCTGAGGCGCTGCAAAAGCTGGATCGTGAGGAACAGCCTGAAGTATGGCATCAAACGGGGAAGAACAAGTGCGACGAAACGCGAGAACGATACAGCGCCACGCAGTATCCCGCGAAGGTTGAACCCTACATTGAAAACATGGCCGAAGCCTATGCGTGGGCGGATTTTGTGGTTTGCCGTGCGGGTGCGTTGACCATCTCCGAGCTGTGTGTGGCTGGGCTTGGTGCAATCCTGGTGCCTTACCCTTATGCGGTCGATGATCATCAGACACTCAACGCTAGGGCGATGGAAGCAGCCGGCGCTGCCTGGTTACTGCCGCAAGACAAACTGGATGCAGACACATTAGTCGAAATACTGCGCCCTTTGATAAATAAACGTGAGCGTATAGAACGCCTGTCAATGGCGGCGCATCAACTTGGTCGGCCGGATGCAACAGAGCTGGTCGTGCAGGAGTGTCGGAGTGTGTGTTATGGCTAAACCTATTAGCGTGCAAAATAGTGCGGGGGCGATGCCGAGTGATATCCCTGAAATGCGCCGTATTTCGCGAATCCACTTTGTAGGTATTGGCGGGTCCGGTATGTGTGGCATCGCTGAAGTGCTGATGAATCAGGGGTATTCAGTGAGCGGCTCCGACCTGAATAAAAGCCCGGTGACAGAGCGCTTACAACAACTGGGCGCGTGTATCTTTCAAGGACATGCGGCAACAAACGTTGTGGATGCCAATGTCGTGGTTGTTTCGAGTGCGATTGATGAAAACAATCCTGAAATTGCAGAAGCACGCGCGCGACGCATCCCGGTGGTGCCGCGTGCCGAAATGCTTGCCGAAATTATGCGCTATCGCCACGGTATTGCCGTGGCCGGGACGCATGGCAAAACCACCACGACAAGTTTGATTGCATCCGTGTTGGCCGAAGCAGGGCTTGACCCCACCTTTGTGATTGGTGGGCGCTTAAATAGCGCGGGTACCAATGCCAAGCTCGGCGCTTCACGTTATTTGGTCGCCGAAGCCGACGAAAGTGATGCATCCTTTTTGCATCTTACGCCCATGATTTCGGTGGTGACCAACATTGAAGCGGATCACATGCATACCTACGGTGGGGATTTTTCACGACTGAAGCAAACGTTTGTGGATTTTCTGCACAACCTGCCCTTTTACGGCGCTGCCGTGATGTGCGCGGATGACCCTGTGATTCGCGACGTGATTCCGCGCGTATCTCGAGCCGTGATTACCTATGGAGTGAACGAAGAAGCGGATTTTCGCGCAATCAATATTAAACAGGAGGGGATGCGGAACCGTTTTACGGCCCTCAGACCAGGTGGATTGGAACCGCTCGAAATCAGTCTGCAAATGCCGGGTCATCACAACGTATTGAATGCTTTGGCCGCGATTGCTGTTGCCAGTGATGAAGGTGTCGACGATGGCGCAATTCAGCGAGCGCTCAGTGAGTTTGCAGGTGTTGGGCGCCGGTTTCAGATCTACGGGAATTATCCGTGTAAGAGCGGCAGTGCCATGTTGGTTGATGACTATGGTCACCACCCAACAGAAGTACGTGCCACGATTGAGGCGATTCGCAAAGGTTGGCCTGAGAAGCGTTTGGTGATGCTGTTTCAGCCGCACCGTTATTCACGTACCTCCGATCTTTATGAGGATTTCGTGAAAGTCCTTGCCGAGGTGGATGTGTTGTTACTGATGGAGGTCTATCCTGCCGGTGAAAAGCCTATCCCGGGGGCAGATAGCCGAAGTCTGTGCCGCAGTATTCGCCAGCGAGGCAGTGTCGAGCCGATCCATGTAGAGCAGGTAGAAGAAATCGAATCCATTCTCGAAAACCTGCTGCAGGATGGTGATTTATTGCTGACTCAGGGTGCCGGTAATGTCGGCAGTCTGGCTGCACGGTTGGCCGAAAGAGCGGGAGAAAGTCAGTGAATATGCCCGCTTTTAAAGTTAACGCAGAATTGAAAGCCGCCTTGGGCAAGGTCGCTGTCATCATGGGCGGCCAATCTGCCGAGAGAAAGGTGTCGCTGAATAGTGGGCAGCAGGTGTTAAATGCCTTGCAGCGCGCTGGCGTGGATGCTTTCGCTATTGATTATCAGGGCAAATTCTCGCAGCTGGCCGACTTCGAAGGTTGCGACCGGGCATTTCTCGCGCTGCATGGGCGTGGTGGTGAAGACGGCGTGATACAGGGCTTGCTCGAGTCTGTTGGTATTCCGTACACGGGGAGCGGCGTGATGGGCTCTGCCATAGCGATGGATAAGTTGCGTACCAAGTATTTGTGGCAAGGCATGAATTTACCAACGCCGCGTTTTGGCTTTGTAGAAGAGTTTAGACCAGCGCTGATTACGCAGTTGGTGTCATTACTCGGCTTTCCGTTAGCCGTTAAACCCGCGCGTGAGGGCTCTTCCATTGGGGTCTATAAAGTGCACAACCAGTCAGAGCTAGAGAGTGCGGTTGAAGGCGCGCTGGCGCTGGATCAACAAGTGCTGTTGGAGCAATGGATTGAGGGCGCCGAATATACCGTGGGAATTTTGGGTGACGAAGCGTTACCGGTAATTGGGCTCAGAACCGATCACGATTTTTACGATTACGATGCCAAGTACGAGTCGCATGATACGCAGTATCTACTTCCCAGCGGCCTCAATGCAGAGGAAGAAAAAGCCGTCAGTCACTTGGCTGAGCGGGCCTTTACCGCACTGGGGTGTGCGGGTTGGGGGCGTGTAGATGTGATGCGCGATGCGCGGGGACGATTCTGGTTGCTTGAGGTCAACACTATTCCTGGAATGACCGATCACAGTCTTGTGCCCATGGCGGCTTTGGCAGCTGGCATCAGCTTTGAAGAGCTGGTGGTGCGCATATTAGAGCAAACCTTGAAGGTCGACCGAACGGATCAGGGGGACACATGCCGATAAGATCCCGCGCCAAATTCGCAACAGAAGCATCACGTGGCGCAAGCGTGTTAATGGAATCTGCGGTCACTAGTGGTTCGGGAGCGGAGTCGGTTCGCGCGTTTCTGAAGCGTCTGCGCAGTTATCGCAACGTGCTCACCGTCTTGTTTGTATTTTTGTTGATTTACAGCCAGAGACATTGGTTGGTTGCCTGGGTTGACCATCCCATTGAAGAGATCGTGATCAATGGAGACATGCGTTACCTGTCGCAGACCGAGATTGCGCAGAAGTTGCAGTCCGTTGTGGGTGCGAGCTTTATGCTGACCGATCTTGAAGAGGTCAAACGCAGCGCTGAAAGTTTGCCTTGGGTTGCATCGGCGCGCATCACACGCCTCTGGCCAGCCAAGTTTCAAATTGATGTGGTGGAGCAAACACCGATCGTACGCTGGAATGCGGTGTCTTTTCTCAATCCGAGAGGAGACGTATTCACGCCGGAGCAAGGAGTGGGGCCAAATGATCTCGTATCGCTTCGTGCCAACATGGATACCTCGCTGGCACAACGTCAGGAGATGTTGGCGACGCTGGCCGAAACACAGTCTCTTTTGGAGGATGCCGGTTTTGCATTAACTGTGATGGAGCAGGATGCGAGAGGCACCTGGACTATTTGGTTAGAAAATGGGCCGCGAGTTGCTTTGGGAGCGCCCCCTTTTGACGAAAAAATTGAGCGTTTGGCTCAGGTGTGGGAGTACACCCCGGGTGACGCGAAACAGCAGATAGAGGCCATTGATACCCGTTACCCCAATGGTGTGGCGGTAAAGTGGCAAGAAGCATCATTCGCCGACAGTAAGGATGTGGCGAACAAGAGCAGTAAGTAGCAACAAACAACTTGGGAATACCCGTATGGCAGGGCTAACAGAACAACAACTTATCGTGGGACTGGACATAGGCACGTCCAAGGTCGTGGCGATAGTGGGCAAACGAACAGAAGATGGTCAGGTCGAAATTGTCGGTATTGGCTCCCATGCTTCAAAAGGTTTGAAGCGGGGTGTGGTGGTCAATATCGAAACCACGGTCAATGCCATCCAGCGGGCGGTGGAGGAAGCCGAGTTGATGGCGGGCTGCCAAATACATTCGGTTTATGCGGGGATTGCCGGTAGTCATATTCGTAGCATGAATAGCCATGGCATTGTTGCTGTGCGTGACCGGGAAGTGGTGCAGGCAGATATTGATCGGGTGATCGATGCCGCGCAGGCAGTGGCAATACCTGCTGACCAGAAAATTCTGCATATTTTGCCGCAGGAATACGTGATTGATAGCCAGGAAGGTATCAAGGAGCCTTTGGGTATGTCTGGTGTGCGGCTTGAGGCCAAAGTGCATTTGGTGACGTGCGCCGTCAATGCCGCTCAAAATATTGAAAAGTGTGTCCAGAAATGCGGTCTGGATGTGGATGACATCATTCTGGAGCAGCTGGCCTCGAGTTACGCGGTACTCACGGAAGATGAGAAAGAACTGGGCGTATGCGTTGTTGATATCGGAGGAGGCACCACCGATATCGCAATTTTTACTGGCGGTTCCATTCGACACACGGCGGTCATTCCCATTGCCGGAGATCAGGTGACCAACGACATCGCCATGGCCTTGCGTACGCCAACGCAAAATGCTGAAGAAATCAAGATTAAATACGCCTGCGCCCTGACCCAGCTGGCCGGTGCCGAGGAAACCATCAAGGTTCCCAGCGTGGGGGATCGCCCGCCAAGAGACTTGTCTCGTCAGGCCCTGGCCGAAGTTGTGGAGCCGCGATACGAAGAGCTGTTTACCCTGATTCAGTCGGAGTTGCGTCGTAGCGGCTTCGAAGATGTGATCGCAGCGGGCATCGTATTGACCGGGGGCACTTCCAAGATGGAAGGCGTGGTGGAGCTTGCTGAAGAAATCTTTCATATGCCGGTTCGCCTGGCGTCGCCGCAAGGTGTGACAGGTTTGTCGGATGTGGTGAATAACCCCATGTATGCGACAGGTGTTGGCCTGCTCATGTATGGATTGAAACAACAGGAGTCGGGGCGAGCCCCGGCGCCTAGACAAGAGGCTGGTGAAGGGTTTTTGGAAAAGATCAAAAACTGGTTCGCCGGAAATTTCTAACAAAAGCAATAACAAGCAATACAGCAGCAACTAGCAGATTGAAAAATATAATTAGGAGAAAGGGCAATGTTCGAACTTGTTGAAAATGTTTCACAGAACGCAGTCATCAAGGTAGTGGGCGTTGGCGGAGGTGGCGGTAACGCCGTACGTCACATGTTGGCAGGAGACGTAGATGGCGTGGAGTTTATCTGCGCTAATACCGACTCTCAGGCCTTAAAAGACCTCGACGCCAAAGCGGTCATTCAATTGGGTAGCAATATCACCAAAGGTTTGGGTGCCGGTGCGAATCCTGAAATCGGGCGTCAGGCTGCATTGGAAGATCGTGAGCGTATCGCGGAAACCCTGAAAGGGGCTGATATGGTATTTATCACCGCCGGTATGGGTGGTGGAACTGGCACGGGTGGTGCGCCCATTGTCGCTGAAGTGGCGCGTGAGCTGGGTATTCTTACCGTTGCCGTGGTAACCAAGCCTTTCCCTTTTGAGGGCGGTAAGCGCATGAAAATCGCCGATGCCGGCTTGGCTGAGCTGGCAGCCCATGTCGATTCACTGATTACCATTCCAAACGAGAAACTCTTGGCTGTGCTGGGTAAAAACACCACCTTGCTGGATGCCTTTGGTGCTGCCAATGACGTATTGCAGGGCGCCGTGCAAGGTATCGCCGATTTGATCATTCGCCCTGGTATGATCAACGTCGACTTTGCTGATGTAAAAACGGTGATGTCAGAGATGGGCATGGCGATGATGGGTACAGGTTCTGCCACTGGTGAAAATCGCGCTAAAGAAGCGGCCGAGGCAGCCATTCGCAGTCCGCTGCTGGAAGATATCAATCTGCAGGGTGCTCGAGGCATTTTGGTGAATATCACAGCTGGCGTGGATTTGAACCTGGGTGAGTTCTCCGAAGTCGGTAACATCGTTGAGGAGTTTGCTTCCGAGTCCGCAACGGTCGTTGTGGGTACAGTAATTGACCCCGAAATGACGGACGAATTGAAGGTGACCGTAGTGGCAACAGGGTTGTCTAATGGCGCTGAAAAACCAGTGAAAGTGGTCGATAACACGACCAAACCAGTCGATGGTACTACTGATTACAATCAGCTCGATCGTCCTGCCGTAATGCGTCGTCGATCTGCCGTAGAGACTGTTGGTAATGCGGCGGTAGACACCAAAGTGGCGCGTGCGGAGCAAAGCAGTGTGGACTATCTGGATATTCCAGCCTTCTTGCGTCGTCAGGCAGATTAAGCGAGTGGCTGGTGAGTTGGAAAATTTGTTTATCTTCCTGCCGTTGTATGACAGGAAGATGACAAATTAACGAATAGTAACAGTTGAGTATTGGGAAATAGAGGGGCTTCTGTTAGTATGCGCCTGTTTTTTGACCAACTCCTTTTTGTTACGAAGGTTGAAATAGCTCTTATATGATTAAACAGCGTACTCTAAAGAACACTATTCGAGCCACTGGCGTGGGGCTGCATTCTGGCCAGAAAGTGTATCTGACACTTAAGCCAGCGCCCGTGGATTCCGGGATTGTGTTCTGTCGCACCGATCTTGATCCAGCCGTTGAAATTCCAGCGCGCGCCGAGAACGTTGGCGAGACGCTGTTGTCGACAACGCTGGTTAAAGATGGTGTGAAAGTCGCGACAGTGGAACACCTCCTGTCGGCGATGGCCGGTCTTGGGATTGATAACTGCCGCATCGAGCTTAGTGCAGAAGAAGTCCCGATTATGGACGGAAGCGCTGGTCCATTCGTATTCCTGATTCAGTCAGCGGGTATCGAAGAGCAAAATGCAGCGAAGAAATTCATTCAGATCACGAAAGAAGTCACCATTGAAGAAGAGGGTAAGCGCGCGACTTTTGTACCTTTTCAAGGGTTTAAAGTTGGCTTTACTATCGACTTCGATCATCCTGTGTTTAAAAACCGGAGTCAGGAAGCCGCCATCGACTTTTCGAGCACCTCGTTTGTGAAAGAAGTGAGTCGAGCTAGAACCTTTGGCTTCATGCGTGATATCGAACGTTTGCGTTCCATGAACCTTGCCCTGGGTGGCAGCGTTGATAACGCCATTGTGGTTGATGAGTATAAGGTGCTTAACGAGGACGGTCTGCGTTATGAGGACGAATTCGTTAAGCATAAGATTCTGGATGCAATTGGAGATTTGTACCTGCTAGGCAATTCTCTGATTGGTGAGTTTAAGGGTTATAAGTCGGGGCACGACCTCAACAACAAGCTCTTGCACAAACTCATTCAAACACCAGATGCATGGGAAGTGCGTACTTTTGAGAATGCTGATGCGGCACCGATTTCTTACATGAAGCCGGTGTTGGCAGCGTAAGCGTTTACTTATTCGGCGTGGCTTGCCAACTTCTCAAGAATAGCCCGTAATGCCTGATCTTTAGTTTGCCCAGCCTCTTGCAAAAGGGTCTGGGCATTTTCTTTGCTTAAAGAAAGTGGCTTCACTGTTTTTCTATTTTTTGAGGCTGCAGGCCGGATAAGCACTTTTATTTGGCGAAGCGATGTTTGCAATCGGGCATTAATGCGCTGTAAAACGGCGCGTTGTTGCATGCGGAGCTTGGTGGCATAGGCCGCAGAGTGGCATTGCAGTTGAATAGTGTCTTCTTGGACGGATGCGAGTTTAAAGTGAGGGCGTAGGTCGGCAGGCAGGGCAAGCAATACGCGCTGTTCCAGTGCGCCCCTTTGACTCGCTTGCTGCACCAATGTTTGCAGTGAACGGTGGTTGCGTAATGCACGGTCCAGAGCCAGGGCTCCAGATAAGGCTTTGTGTCGGGGTTGACGTCGTAACATAAAGATATAGAGCTTGGCTTGCATGGATCTTGCTGATCCAGTAAAACTAGCGCTCCCAATAAAGTAAGCGCAATGAGTACTGCAAAAATATACACGAACACTAAACTAAAGCTATGAATATTATTTTAGTCGGCAAAAATCACGGAAAATCGCGCGTACTCAAGCTTGGAGCGGCGCAGCTTGGTGTTGCACTGTTTCTGTTGGTCGTTACATTTGCGGGTGTGGCTGCTCTGGGCGCAAAAACCTACTCTCTTTGGCTTGGCGAAAGTGGTCAGCGTCTTAGTCAGGCTGCTGTTGATGCGTGGCAGGCGGAACTTCTTTCACAGCGATCACAATTAGATCAGGTTGCGCAGCAATCCCGCCAGCAAATGGATGCCATTACTCTCAGAATGGGAGAGCTGCAAGCTCGTTTGATGCGTTTGGATGCACTGGGGCAGCGCTTAACAGAGGTGGCTGGCCTGGGTAATGGTGAGTTTGATTTCAGCAGTTCGCCGGCATTGGGTGGGCCAGTGAGTGAAGAGTTGGGAGAGTCCTACACCTTACCTGAACTCAATGAAACGCTAGAGAGAATTCACTCCCAGATTGTTGATCGTGAACAGCAACTCGAGCTCATCGATTCTCTATTTGTAAATAAAAAGCTGGCGGCAGAGTCGTTTATCGCGGGGCGGCCCATCACATGGGGGTGGCTATCATCTGATTATGGCTACCGTACTGACCCGTTTACCGGCAAACGCGCCTGGCACGCAGGTGTAGATTTTGCGGGCAAAGAAGATAGCGACATTATTGTGGTGGCCTCGGGTGTTGTGACCTTTGCCGGGGATCGATATGGCTATGGCAATTTGGTGGAAGTCAATCACGGTAACGGTTTTGCGACGCGATATGCCCATTGCAAGGAGCTCAAGGTCTCGGTTGGCGCTGTCGTTGAAAAGGGGCAGGTCATCGCAACGATGGGTAGTACGGGGCGTTCCACGGGGCCTCACGTGCATTATGAAGTGCTGAAGAACGGCAAGCCCATCAATCCCAAAAAATATATATTGCGCGCCTCACGATAATTTTTGTGATGTAACACGCCCTTCATCGCTTTAAGCGAGTCTAATCTCGGTAAAGGCGACGTACTCTCTTTTAGTTGCCCGCCAAATGACGGTAGAATGTCGGTTTTTCATGGTAGAAAGGCTCGGAACTCTCGTCACGTGGTTGCGCATCCCGCACCATCGGTAAGTTGAAATCGTTCGTTCCCCTTCCGTTGTCAAGCAGCAGAAAATACACATAGAAGACGCATATGTTCTCATCAGTAATGACCAAGGTTTTTGGGAGTAAAAACAAGCGCGAGCTGAAGCGCATGGGCAAAGTGGTTGCTCGTATTAATGCTCTCGAAGAAAGTATTTCCGCACTCGATGATCAGGCCCTCAAGGCAAAAACATCAGAATTTAAAGAACGAATTCAGAAAGGCGAAACGCTGGATAAGATATTGCCCGAGGCTTTTGCTGTTGCACGAGAGGCGAGTAAGCGCGTGCTGGGTATGCGTCATTTTGATGTACAGCTAATTGGCGGCATGACTCTGCACGAAGGGCGTATCGCCGAGATGCGCACGGGTGAAGGTAAAACGCTGGTAGCAACCCTGCCGTGTTATTTGAATGCCTTGGAAGGCAAGGGGGTGCATGTTGTCACGGTGAATGATTATCTTGCCAAACGTGACGCCAAATGGATGGAGCCTTTATATAACTTCTTGGGTATGCAAGTTGGCGTTGTATACGGTGGCCAGTCTCCCGAAGAGAAAAAGCAGGCTTACGAGTCCGACATCACCTACGGCACCAATAACGAGTTTGGCTTTGATTATCTGCGCGACAACATGGCCTTTAGTCTCGAAAACAAATTTCAGCGAGGACTTAACTTTGCGATCGTCGATGAGGTTGACTCCATTCTCATTGATGAGGCCAGAACCCCTCTGGTTATCTCGGGCGCGGTGCAAGATAGCTCCAAGCTATACAAGCAAACCAATGCCCTGGTCCCCTTACTGACTAAAGCTGAAGTGGGTGAAGATGGAAAGCCTGTGGACGAGGGGCATTTCATCATTGACGAAAAATCCAAGTCGGCTGAACTTACCGAGGCAGGTCATACCCACCTTGAGAACCTTTTGATCGAGCAGGGTGTGCTTGAAGAGGGCGATAGCCTGTATGCGGCGGCGAACCTCAATTTGTTGCATCATGTTTATGCTGCTTTGCGCGCGCACCACCTGTATATCAAAGATGTTGATTACATCGTTCAGAACAAGCAAATCGTCATCATCGACGAACATACCGGGCGCACCATGGCCGGCCGTCGTTGGGGTGAAGGTTTGCACCAGGCGATCGAGGCAAAAGAAGGTGTAGCGATTCAGGCCGAAAGCCAGACATTGGCTTCTACCACCTTCCAGAACTACTTCCGTATCTATGAAAAGCTTGCCGGTATGACGGGCACGGCAGATACCGAAGCCTTTGAGTTCAATCAGATTTACGGGCTGGATGTGGTGGTGATTCCCACCAATAAGCCTGTGCAGCGTGTTGACCACAATGATCTTGTGTATTTAACACAGCAGGAAAAGTTTCAGGCGATAATTGACGAGGTTAAAGCCGTGGTGGCGCAGAAGCGCCCCGTGTTAGTCGGTACGGCATCGATCGAAGCCAGTGAATACCTGTCTGGGCTACTCAAAAAAGCAGGTATAAAACACAACGTGCTTAACGCCAAACACCACGCCCAAGAAGCCGAAATTATTGCGCAAGCCGGCCTGCCGGGTGCCGTCACGATAGCGACCAACATGGCGGGCCGTGGTACCGATATTATGCTGGGCGGTAACTGGGAGGCCGAAGTAAAAGCGCTCAAGAACCCCACCGACGAGCAAATAGCCAAAATCAAAGCCGATTGGGAAAAACGCAATCAGGCGGTCAAAGATGCTGGTGGCTTGCATATCCTGGGTACAGAGCGCCACGAATCCCGTCGTATAGATAACCAGTTGCGAGGTCGTGCGGGTCGTCAGGGTGACCCCGGCAGTACGCGCTTTTTCCTCTCGCTCGAAGACAACCTGATGCGACTGTTTGCCAGCGATCGTGTGCGCAACATCATGCAGGCCTTGGGGATGGATAAAGGTGAAGCCATTGAGCACAAAATGGTCAGTAATGCCATCGAAAAGGCCCAGCGCAAAGTGGAAGGGCGCAACTTCGATATTCGGAAATCCTTGCTCGAATATGATGACGTTGCCAACGATCAGCGCAGAGTTATTTACGAACAGCGGAATGAAGTCATGGCGTCTGATGATATTTCTGACGTCATTAAAGCGATTCGTGAAGAAATGGTGAATGAAGTCATCAATGATTTTATTCCGCCACAAAGCCTTGAAGAACAGTGGAAGGTTGCGGGTCTCGAAAAAGCGCTAGAGAAGGAGTTTGCAGCCAGTTTGCCCATTCAGCAATGGTTGGACAGTGATGATCAATTGCATGAAGAGACGTTGCGGCAAAAGATTGTTGAAGAAATTGCTAAGTTATACGAAGAGAAAGAAGCTGTCGCGGGTAGCGCGTCAATGCGAAGTTTCGAGAAACAGGTCTTTCTCCATATTCTGGATACGCTGTGGAAAGAGCACTTGGCTCAAATGGACTTTTTGCGACAAGGCATCCATTTACGTAGCTATGCTCAAAAGAATCCCAAGCAAGAATACAAGCGCGAAGCATTTGAACTCTTTCAAAGCATGTTGCAAAACCTCAAACGCGATGTGGTGCGTGTGACCAGTCACGTTAAGATTCAGACGCAAGAAGAGCTGGATGAAATAGAACGTCGCCGCAAAGAAGAGCTGGAGCAGCAATTAGGTTCTGCCAAAGCCGAACACCCACAAGCAGGTGCAGAGGAACAAGGTGAGGCTCCGCAGGAGGCGCGCCAGGAGCCGGTGACGCGCGATGGCCGAAAAGTTGGCCGCAATGAACCGTGCCCCTGTGGCTCGGGTAAAAAATACAAACAGTGCCATGGCAAGGTTACTGCCTAATTGAGCCTGGCAAACGACCGCCTCAGTCCCTGAGGTGGTCTGTTTCGAACAATTCCTGTAACAGCATTCTCTAAGAGGAATACCCATGGCTGTTGGTCATGCCCCCCTCCCGTCTTTTCATGTAATTGAAGGTTTGCGCCTCGGTATTGCCGAAGCCGGCATTAAAAAAAGCAAGCGTAAAGATCTGGTTATCATTGAGGTCGCCAAAGGCGGCTGCTGTGTTGGCGTATTTACTAAAAATGCTTTTTGTGCCGCTCCGGTACAGGTATGCAAACAGCACCTGGAGAATAACGGGTTTTGTCAGGAAAACCGTTATTTATTGATCAATACTGGCAACGCCAATGCCGGTACGGGGGCGCAAGGCATGCAAGATGCGTTGGCATCCTGTAATGCCTTGGCAGAGTTAGAGCATGTATCGCTCTCGTCGGTACTGCCTTTTTCTACGGGAGTGATTGGTGAAAAGCTGCCGGTAGATAAAATTGTTGCGGGTTTGCCAGCGGCCATAGCTGATCTGAGCGAAGACAACTGGTCCCGTGCTGCCGAAGGCATTATGACTACCGATACGCGCCCGAAAGGCGCAACGCGTCGGGTGTTGATTGACGGCAAGGCGGTGCACATTTCTGGGATCAGCAAAGGGGCTGGCATGATTAAGCCAAACATGGCTACGATGCTGGCGTTTGTTGGGACGGATGCCCGAATTGCGCCAGAATTGGCACAGTCTTTACTACGCGAGGCGGTCAATCTTTCTTTCAATCGGATTACGATCGATAGTGACACCTCGACCAATGATGCCTGTATGTTTCTGGCTACCGCACATAGCTCGGCGCCAGAGATCACTGAGGATCATCCAGATTACGACGCGTTTAAGTCGGCATTATCTTCGTTGATGCAGGAGCTGGCGCATTTGATCGTCAAAGACGGAGAGGGTGCGACCAAGTTCATCGAGGTGGCTGTGGAGTCGGCACAATCTTCCGAGGAGGCCTTGGAAGTGGCCTACACCATTGCACACTCGCCATTGGTCAAAACCGCCTTTTATGCCAGTGATCCTAACTGGGGGCGTATTCTCGCTGCGGTTGGTCGTGCCGGTCTTGAGTCGCTCGATTTGGGCAAGATAAACATCTATCTCGATGAGGTTTGTATTGTCAGTGCTGGAGAGCGCGATGCCAGCTATACAGAAGAGCAGGGGCAACGGGTGATGGATCGTGATACGATTTTGGTGCGTGTTGAGTTGGGGCGTGGTACAGCTAACGAGCGAGTTTGGACTAGTGACCTGTCACACGATTATGTGACCATCAATGCCGAATACCGTACTTGAAAGCAAGTCATTGGTGCATGTTGCCGTCGCGGTCATTGAGCGGGGAGGAGAAACCGAACCCGAGGTGCTTGTCGCGAAACGTCCCGAGCATGTTCATCAGGGAGGCCTTTGGGAGTTTCCCGGTGGCAAAGTGGAATCCGGCGAGACCGTTCTCGACGCGCTTGATCGGGAACTGCATGAAGAGTTAGGTATCCGCCTGGCGCCCGCATCGCCACCATCCCCCCTGATCAGTATTCGGCATGATTATGGCGATAAGTGTGTCTGGCTCGATGTCTGGCGTGTTGCTGCTTTTTCTGGCGAGCCCACCGGGAAAGAAGGGCAACCGGTTCGTTGGGTCGCAGTTAGTGAGCTGGGCAGCTATGACTTTCCTGCTGCCAACGCATCCATTGTTACGGCGTGTCAGTTGCCGCCCTGTTATGTCTTTACCCCCGCCTATGCCGATCTGCACATTGCGCGAGAGAACCTTGGCGCGTTGAGGCAGCAGGGGCATGCGCTGATACGCTTGCGTCAACCAGAGCTAAGCGATCGCGAGTACGCTCAATGGCTTGATATCTTGCTGCAGAACTTTCAGGATTCAAGTGGCTGGCTGGTCGTAGATCGTTTGGTCAATGCGCGCTATTTTTCCCGCCTTCGTGCTGTGCACCTTGGGCAAACGCGTTTTGCTCAACTAAAAGGGCAGTCGTTCAATAAGGAACTTCCACTAGCTGTGTCGTGTCATAATCTCCACGAGTTGCTGGATGCTGTGAACGACGACGCAAGCTTTGTAACTTTGTCCCCCGTGGCATCAACGGCCAGTCATCCCGGACAAGAACCTTTGGGGTGGCCGCGCTTTCGCTCCTTGGTAGAACAATGTAATGTGCCAGTTTATGCGCTCGGGGGTGTCGGGCCGGAGCACTTGGAGCAGGCGCAAGGTGCCGGGGCACAGGGTGTCTCCGCCATCCGAAGTTTTCAAATGGGCTTGCCAAAAATGTGCAACAAAACAAACGGTGATCTATGACACAGGACTTTACACACCTGGATGAGCAGGGCAAGGCCCACATGGTGGATGTGAGCGATAAGGAGGTCACGCATCGCTCTGCCAAAGCTGAAGGTTTTGTGGTGATGCAGCGAGAGACGCTGGCGATGATTGTCGAAGGGCGGCACAAAAAAGGCGATGTGCTGGCCACCTGCCGCATCGCCGGCATCATGGCAGCCAAAAAATGTTCCGAGCTGATTCCGCTATGTCATGCGCTTAATCTGACGTCGGTGAAAGTGATGCTGGAGCCAACCGCGCTCGATGCACAAGAGCCGGTGGGGGTGCGCGTGAGTGCGACGTGTAAGCTGGATGCGAAAACCGGTGTTGAAATGGAGGCGCTTACGGCCGTCAGCGTTGCGTGTTTAACGCTTTATGACATGTGCAAGGCTGTCGACAAGGGGATGGTGATTGAGCGTATTCGTCTTGTCGAAAAGCACGGTGGCCGTTCGGGCTCCTACGTGGTCGAGGTGTAAGTCATGCCACTGATTGACCGTTTTGGACGAGAAGTTAATTACCTGCGTCTGTCGGTCACTGATCGCTGTGATTTTCGCTGCGTGTATTGTATGGATGAGCAAATGGAGTTTGTCCCCCGCGAGCAAGTACTTACTTTAGAGGAGCTGCAACAAGTCGCTGAGGCCTTCGTTGCGCTGGGGGTAAGCAAGGTGCGCTTGACCGGTGGGGAGCCTCTGGTGCGTGCGAATGTTCTGTCACTGGTAGAATCACTGGGCAAGATGGAAGGTCTGAAAGAGCTCGTAATGACAACGAACGGCTCTCAGTTGCCAAGATACGCAAAGGCCCTTAAGCAGGCAGGTTTGGCGCGTCTGAATATCAGTTTGGACAGCCTCAACCCTGAGCGATTCAAAGCGTTGACGCGAACCGGTAACGTGCAACAGGTGCTCGATGGTATTGCTGCAGCGCAAGCGGCGGGCTTTTCACGAATCAAATTGAATGCGGTAATCCTCAAGGGGCGCAATGACGATGAGGTCATTACGCTCGTCGATTATGCCGTGGCTAACGGGCTGGATATCAGCTTTATAGAAGAAATGCCGCTGGGGCAAATTTCCGAACACAGTCGGCGAGAGGCCTTTCTTTCAAGTGAGTCCCTGCGCAGTATATTGGCGCAAGCTTATCGTTTAAGCCCGCTTGCAGAGCAGGACTCACGCTCAGGTCCGTCACGATACTACACGTTGCAGGGGACCCAATCGCGTGTAGGGTTTATTTCGCCGCATTCTCAAAACTTCTGTGGAGACTGTAATCGTGTACGCGTGACGACAGAAGGCCGTTTGCTATTGTGTCTTGGCAATGAACATTCGGTCGATCTGCGTGCAGTGCTGCGCGCCCATCCGGGTGACCAGCCACGATTGCGTCAGACCATCATCGATGCGATGCAAATCAAGCCTGAGCGCCACCATTTCACGCAGGACGATGCGCCCGCCGTGCTGCGCTTTATGAACATGACGGGTGGCTGAGCGGCACCCGTCATGGCTGGTTTCTAGCGGTAATACTAAGCGGGTTTGATGAGATCCTTCGCCTCGGCTGAGGCAAAGGGGTTGGTATAGGTCGAGCTGCTGCCCTGGAGCTGTGCTTCAGGATGATGTTGAGCCATGAGGCGCTTGATCAAATCCTGGTCCTTCTTCTTGGCATCCACCATGATCAGATAATTACCTGCATCAATCGCTTCCTGAAAATGGCGAGTTTTATAGTTGTCCTGAGAGATGCCGCCGATACCGCCGGCCCAAGTGCCGAACAGCACGCAGAAGACGCAAATGGCTATCCATGCTTCAACTGTAAATGCTTCGATATAAAAGGCTGGCAACGCAAATAGCAGACCCACCGAGAGTCCCACCATTAAACCGCGCTCCATAAACCGCACCATATCGGTTTTTTGCAGGGCATTGGCGGTATGCAGGTGGTGGGTATACAGCCCGGCCTCGTCTTTGCTGAGAATGTGAAAGCGCCAATCACTGACGCCATGCTGGTGCAGGTCATTCGAAATCTGCTCTGCACTGTCAATGGTTGGAGCAAGATAATACAGGCGTTTCATAGTACACCTCCTCGCAGTAATCATTGGGAGGCGAAGGGCTGTACCTGGCGTACGAGTAGAGCCCGCCGCACTTACCTAAAGTATACTCGTCACTGGGCAGGATCACCGGCCCTTATTAGACAGCTTTGCGCTAAGTGTTCCATGTTTAGCACAGCCCGTACTATTACATGTGCGCATGCCAACGCAGGAATCTGTGATACAATGCGCGCCCCTTTAAATTCCGAGGCCCCCCAGTGAGTGTTCGTTTCATAGAAAGCTGCCGCTTACCCACCCCCTTCGCTGTTTTCGACATGCATGGTTTTGAAGAGCTCGAAACAGGCAGAGAGCATATCGTATTGAGCTTGGGGGAGGTTGCTGATGGCGAGCCAGTACTGGCGCGCACGCACTCAGAGTGTTTAACCGGCGACGCACTGTTTAGCATGCGTTGCGACTGCGGTTATCAACTGGAGCAGGCCTTGCAGTGCATCGCCAATGCGGGGCGCGGCATTCTGCTCTACTTGCGACAGGAAGGGCGGGGAATAGGTCTCTTGAATAAAATCAAGGCATACAATCTTCAGGACAAAGGCGCCGATACAGTTGAAGCCAATGAGTTACTGGGCTTTCCTGCCGATCTGCGTGACTACAGTATCTGTTATGACATGCTGGAGCATTTGGGCGTCAAATCGCTACGACTGATGACCAACAACCCGCGCAAAGTCGAGGCGCTGAAGGCGGGCGGGGTGGATGTTGTCGAGCGCTTGCCTATTGAAGTCGGTCGCAATCCTCATAACGACGCCTACCTCTCCACCAAGGCCAGCAAACTAGGTCACTGGTTGCGACATCATCAGGACGACGAGGCGCCGGAATAGCGCGTTTTCGTTATCGGCTCAGCCTTGGCGCTATGTGCGCTTAACGTTTTGGGCGGGCATTTTCCGTGTTGAACACTGGGGGGGATCGCATTAGGCGAGCTGCGCATCGCTTGTCATACGCGGTTTTCAGTTTTCTAGGAAGCGTGTCCTAAGCCACTAATCTTGGCGTGAGCCATACGTTTTTCAATGCGAGCGATCATGCTATGGCTGTCGAGTCCGCAGTCTCGCAGCAGGTCTTTGGGTTTACCATGCTCTACAAAAGCGTCCGGCAACCCTAAATGCAACACAGGGGTATTGATGCCGGCCTCGGCCAGGTACTCAGCCACGCCGCTGCCTGCGCCACCAGCGACGACGTTTTCTTCGATCGTCACCAGCAGGTCGTGCTGGAGGGCGCATTCCTTGATGCAGGCTTCGTCAAGCGGCTTCACGAAGCGCATATCCCATAGGCTGGCATTCAGTTTTTCTGCTGCCTCGGTAGCCGCTGGCAACAGCGCGCCGAAAGAAAGAATGGCGACCCCTTTTCCCTTTTTAAGCGCCCTGGCACGCCCGATTTCGAGGGCTTGCATGTCGGTCTCGATGTGGGCGCCCGGGCCGGTACCGCGAGGGTATCGCACGGCTGCCGGCCCTTGATGAAGATGGCCGGTATACAACATCTGGCGTAATTCGTTTTCGTCAGATGGTGCCATAATCACCATGTTGGGAATGCAGCGCAGAAAAGACAGATCAAAGCTACCCGCATGCGTGGGGCCGTCTTCGCCAACCAGGCCTGCGCGATCAATCGCAAACAACACATCCAGGTTTTGTACGGCGACATCATGTATCAACTGATCGTAAGCGCGTTGCAAGAATGTGGAGTAGATCGCGACTACGGGTTTTATTCCTTCGCAGGCGAGCCCGGCGGCAAGCGTAACGGCATGCTGCTCTGCAATGGCTACGTCGTAATAGCGATCTGGGAAGCGCTCAGCAAAGCGTACCAGATCTGAACCTTCCTTCATGGCGGGTGTAATGCCAACGAGTCGAGGATCCTGTTCTGCCATGTCACACAGCCACTGCCCAAAGACATTGGAATACTTCGGCTTGGGTTGGCTGGGGGCGACTTGTACTGTCGGCTTGGGCTCTATTTTATTGATGGCATGATAACCGATCGGATCGGCTTCGGCCGGGGCAAACCCCTTGCCTTTTTTGGTCACCACGTGCAAAAACTGAGGCCCCTTGAGCTCTTTCATGTTTTCAAGGGTGCGCAACAGCGTAGGCAGGTCGTGGCCATCGATGGGGCCAATGTAATTGAAACCGAGTTCCTCAAACAGGGTGCCCGGTACCATTAAACCTTTAACGTGTTCTTCGGTTTTACGCGCCAGTTCCATCAAACCGGGTGTAGAGCTGAGGAGCTGCTTGCTGCCATCGCGCACCTGATTATAGGTCTTGCCAGATAAAATACGTGCCAGATGGTTTTTGAGTCCGCCCACGTTGTCTGAGATAGACATGTCGTTATCGTTGAGAACAACCAGCATGTCTGGTGCGATGTCGCCTGCGTGACTCATAGCTTCAAAGGCCATGCCCGCAGTTAAGGCACCGTCGCCAATGACGGCGATGGCTCGCCGCTTTTCACCTTTCATGCGTGCCGATAATGCCATGCCCAATGCTGCGCTGATCGAAGTGGACGAATGGCCAACGCCGAACGTGTCGTATGGGCTTTCTTCTCGCGCGGGGAAAGCGGCCAGGCCGCCCTGCTGTCGAATCGTGGCAAGTTGCTCGCGACGACCGGTAAGAATTTTGTGTGGATAGGCCTGATGGCCTACATCCCACACCAGACGGTCTTCGGGGGTATCAAAAATATAGTGCAGGGCAACGGTCAGCTCGACGACGCCCAGGCCGGCGCCAAAATGCCCGCCAGTCTGGCCAACGCTGTACAGCAAAAATGCGCGCAGCTCGTAACACAGCTGCTGTAGCTGTTCAGCAGAAAGCAGACGAAGCTGTTGCGGTGAGTCAATGCGATCGAGCATCGGCGTGTTGGGCCGTTGCAAAGGGATCTCATGGAATACGGGCTGTTCGGGCATCAGCTACTCACGTTGATCGTCGAAAGGGCGGCATTATAGCAGAATGCATATCGGTTCATGGTATTTTTACGGCCCCAAGCTGCTATCGGATGCGAGAAATAATAAAGTCCGCGATTTCCGCCAGCATTTGCGTCTCGCCACCCGGTAATTGTGCCAGTGAAGCGAGCGCCTGATCATGTAATTCGATCAATTTTTGCCGTGCGCCATCGATTCCGAGTAGCGCCGGATAGGTACTTTTGCCGCGTGCAATATCGGCGCCCTGTGCTTTGCCTAGTGTTTCGGTGTCGCCAATGACATCCAATATGTCGTCCTGCACCTGAAAGGCCAGACCAATGCATTGGGCATAGCGGCGCAGCTGTTGGGTTTGTGCCTCGCTGGGGCGGGTGTTGCCGCACAGGCTGCCGATCAAAACCGACGCTTCAATCAGTGCACCGGTTTTGTGGCGATGAACAAGCTCCAATTGTTGCAGGGTTAACTGCTTGCCTTCGCCTTCAAGGTCCATGGCTTGGCCTAAAACCATCCCGCATGCGCCACTGGCTGACGCGAGATGTCTGATCATCTCAAGCTGGTGCGCCGCATTCAGCTGATCCGATGGCGTCGACAGTATTTCAAATGCCATGGTTTGCATGGCGTCACCGGCCAAAATCGCAGTGGCTTCGTCGAAGGCCTTGTGGCAGGTTGCCTGGCCGCGTCGCAAATCGTCATCATCCATGGCGGGTAAATCATCATGAACGAGCGAGTAGGCATGTAGTAACTCCACTGCGCACGCTGGATTGATGGCTTGTTCGGTGCTGGCGCCAAAGCAGTGTGCTGTTGCAATGAGTAATGCTGGGCGTACGCGTTTGCCACCGAGCAGAGTGCTGTAGGCAATGGCTTTGGATAAACGCTGTTCTGAAGGACTATGTTGTTCAATCAGCAGTTTTAGGCGTTCATCAACTTGCGCACGCAGCTGCGGGAGCCATGCCGTAAATGTTTCGATCGGGCTTGGCTTCACTCTGGCGCCACATCGGTTGATTGGCTTGATGCGATCAATTGATCACCTTCAATGCGCAACTGGCTGACGCGCTGCTCCGCATTTTTTAAGGTTTCCTGACATTGGCGCGTCAATTTGACACCTTGTTCAAAGGCGCCAAGAGATTCTTCAAGGGTCAATTGCCCCTGTTCCATCTTACGCACGATGTCTTCGAGTTGGGCGAGCGAATGCTCAAATTGTTGCAGGTCATTATTGGCTTTTTCAGACATGAAAATCCCGGTTTGGAGCGTGTCTGCCGATTTTTTGAACAGCAATTTCAGGCAACTGATATAACGCTGAAAAAAGCATGAAGTTTTGTTATTTCCGGCTAAACTGATTGATTGACAATGAGAACTGGCCAAACATCAAAAAGAACGCTCTGGCCTGAGTTCCCTGCGCGGTAATGGTGCGCGTCCGTTCGCGCCGCCGCTAACATCGTATAAAAATCGTTAGTATACAGAGAGTCAGTATTTTCTTGGAATAGGGCATGAATTTTTTTGGCCAATACCTCGTGATTGTCGCCATACACTAAGCCTCATTCCCAGCATGGGTTTTTAGGAGTTACACGTGGATTTAGCTACCCTCATCGGCATGCTCGGCGGTTTTGGTATCGTCATCTTTGCGATGGTACTGGGCGGATCAGTGGGGATGTTCGTTGACGTTCCTTCAATACTGATTGTGTTGGTCGGGTCTACCCTGGTCTGTTTGATGAAGCACCCTATAGGGCAATTTCTGGGTGCCGGCAAAACAGTCGCCAAAGCGTTTATGTTCAAACTCGATTCACCTGAAGAGTTGATTGAATCGGTTACCGAGCTTGCCGATGCCGCCCGCAAGGGAGGTTTGTTGTCATTGGAAGGTAAGGAAATCCCTAATGAGTTTCTTAAAAAAGGAATTGGCTTGTTGATTGACGGTCATGACTCTGACGTGGTTAAAACCGTATTGCTGAAAGACAAGAATATGGCCGTTGAGCGTCATAAAACCGGCGCCGGTGTATGGCAGGCGCTGGGTGATATCGGCCCTGCAATGGGGATGATCGGAACACTCATTGGTTTGGTGGCCATGCTGTCTAATATGGATGACCCCAAGTCGATCGGGCCGGCCATGGCGGTGGCGCTGCTTACCACGCTGTATGGTGCGATGTTGGCTAATATGGTGGCCATCCCTTTTGCCGACAAACTTAAAATACGAATGAACGAAGAAGATATGATCAAGTCGATGGCTATCGACGCCGTGTTGGCGATTCAAGCGGGCCAAAACCCGCGCGTGATTGAAGGTATGTTGCGTACCTATCTGCCCGAGGGCAAACGTGAGACCGAAGAATAATTCACGCCAAGTGACCCTGTCTTAATGGAAGTTTCCTGTCATGAGTGATGAAGAGCAGCAGTGCGAAGAATGTGTCCCCGGGCTACCCGCCTGGATGGGCACCTTTGCTGACTTGATGTCGCTGTTGATGTGCTTCTTTGTACTGCTGTTGTCGTTCGCCGAGATGGATGTGCTCAAATTCAAGCGTCTTGCCGGGTCCATGCGCGAAGCCTTTGGTGTGCAGAATCAGGTGAACGTGAATGCAGTGCCGAAAGGGACCAGTGTCATTGCCAAAGAGTTTTCGCCGGGTCGACCTGACCCTACTCCTTTAAAAATGGTCATGCAAAAAACCACCGATGCTGACCAGCAGACGCTGGAAGTATTGTGTGAGGCCGAAGTGGAAAAAGCAGTCGCTGAAGCATGCGATATCACCACAGAAACCGAGGAACGTAAGAAACTGCACGTGAGTGAGTTTGTGGCCAAGAAACTCGAAGAGATGACTGAAGAAGCGGAATCTAAGGCGATTGAGATGGCCGCAAAGTTAGAGGAGGAAGTCTCAAAGGATATGGTCGAAATTGAGACCAAGGGCCGCAAGATTGTTATTCGCGTGCAGGAGAAGGGTGCCTTTGCCTCCGGCTCGGCTGAGCTGCAGTACGATTTCTTGCCAGTGCTCGATAAGCTGATTGAGATACTACAGGACGTTGAGG
>JAWWBW010000011.1:0-27263 GCA_033720775.1 Oleiphilaceae bacterium
GCGCGTATTTTACAGCCCCTCAGGTTGTTGTCAACGACTTTTTGAAGCTTTCTGACAACTATTTTTGAATGCCTCGTTTTACTCAACATCCATGGAGCAAGCTATTGATTTAATTGATTAAAATCTAGCCTTACACCACCTCCAACGCAGCCTGTTTTTGACTGGCTTTGCCGAAAGAGCTGCGCATTATATAGATGCGATTTTCGGGGTCAACAGCAAGCGCTAAAAAAAAGGAAATTTTCGTGTTAGCAAATGTAATTAAGCTGCTTACTGATGCCTGACTACCGATCGGCGGAACAAGGGCAAGCGAAAAGCCATTAACAACAATGCAAGCATTGTATAGAGCAAAGCCTCTCCAAAATCAGAACGAACCTGCCACCAAACATGTACAAGAACAAGCAGAAGCACCAGATAGATCAAGCGATGAAGTTTTTTCCACTTGCGTCCCAGGCGCCGCACCATACTTTTTGGCGACGTCACCCCTAGCGCAATTAGAACCAGCAGCGCCAAGAAACCAACCAATAAAAACGGACGCCTGGCGATTTCAGCAAAGACTTCACTCCAGTCTGCCAACAACAAAGCATAAGCCAACCCATGCAGCAGGGCGTACGCCAAGCACCATAGACCCAGCATACGGCGATACCTAAGCCAATAAGATTTTCCAGTTAGTCTTTTTAAAGGTGAAATCGACAAGGTGACAAACAAAGCAATTATGGCCCACTCACCAAGATACAACACCAAAGCCTTCGCTGGCTCTGGCCCAAGCGAATTAGAAATGACCCTCTCCCCCAACACCAATAGAGGCACAGACATCGCCAAAAATAACACCCACCATCGAACTAAATGCCAGCTCACGATTAAAAATACTTCGCCAGATCCATACCCGCATAAAGACCGGCCACCTCTTGTTCGTAACCGTTAAACTTTTGGGTATCAATGCGATTAGGAGACCATAGGGAGCTCGGCAAACGACGCTCCGTTTTTTGACTCCAGCGGGGATGATCCACCTCGGGATTCACATTGGAATAAAAACCATATTCAGACGGTCCTGCCAACTCCCAACTGGTTTTAGGCCGCTGCTCGGTAAAGCGTATCTTCACAATGGATTTAATGCTTTTAAAGCCGTATTTCCAGGGCACAACAAGCCTGATTGGAGCACCATTCTGATTGGGAATTTCCTTGCCATACAGCCCTACCGCCAAAAAGCTTAAAGGGTGCATTGCCTCATCGATTCTAAGCCCCTCTACGTAAGGCCAATCGATAGTAGAAAAAGCCGAGCGCTGGCCGCGCATTTCTTCGGGCCTAAAAAGCGTTTCAAATTGCACATATTTCGCTTTGGATGTCGGCTCAAAGCGCTTCAACAAACTGGCTAAGGAAAACCCTACCCACGGCACCACCATCGACCAGGCCTCAACACAACGAAAGCGATAAATCCTCTCTTCCAGCTGCACACCTTTTAGAATATCTTCCAACTGATAAGTACCAATCTTGGCCGCTTCCCCCTCAATTGAGATGGACCACGGATCCACGGTCATTTCGTGAGCGTAACGCGCGGGATCAGATTTATCGGTGCCAAACTCATAAAAATTGTTATAGCGCGTGACATCTTCATATGGCGTAAGAGTTTCACCTTTCCCGAACGACGCTTTTCTGTAAGCTAAGTCAGAGCCCCCGGACAGGGTCGCCTGCGAACAGGAAGGAAGCACCAATGAAGCGGCTGCCGCTAGAGAAGCGCCAATCACTTGGCGACGATTAAAGTAAGCCGATTCTGAAGTAATTTCACTCGGCTTTGGCTGCGAAGCGGGCGGCACCTTAATTAACATACTAAAACTCCCTTATATGCTGTTAGAGCGCCCTTAGACCCCAAAACAAAAATTAATTCAATTTCTTTCGCTTACGCCACAAAGCCATGACCGGACCAGACAAGGCATAGATCAGAAAGCCACCCAACAAAACCGTAGAAGGCTCTATCGCAATGACTGCAAACAACAGCACCATGAGCAATAACGCCGCAAAAGGCACACGACGCTTTACGTCGAACTCTTTAAATGAGTAGTAGAGAACATTACTTACCATCAGCACCCCCGCCCCGGCCACGATCAAGACCGTCAGAATGCTTAACGCCCTGGTTTGGTCAAAGGTGTGCACCGCCCATACAAAGCCCGCAACCACAGCAGCGGCAGACGGACTGGGAAGCCCCACGAAATAACGCTTATCCACGGACCCGATTTGAGTATTGAAGCGTGCCAAACGTAACGCCGCACCAGCAACATAAATAAATGTCGCAATCCAGCCGAGGTTACCCAAGGCCTGCAAATTAAGCGAAAAAGCAACCAGCGCGGGCGCAACACCAAATGCCACCATGTCTGCCAAACTGTCGTACTCAGCGCCAAACTCACTTTGCGTATTGGTGAGCCGTGCAACGCGACCATCAAGCCCATCCAGCACCATGGACACAAATATAGCAATTGCGGCGTTATCGAAATGGCCATTCATGGCAGCAACGATCGCGTAAAACCCCGAAAATAATGACGCCGTGGTGAATAGATTAGGTAGCAAATAGATTCCACGGCCACGCTTTGACTTTTGCGGCGCCACATCTCCTTCTTCAGCCGTCACTTGCTCCACCGATTCTGCCGACTTTTTCTCGTTCCCAGCTTCAGACATATCCTTTTAGCTCTCTCACCAAATTGACAACAAAAAACGGCTCGCGCCTGAGGCGTCGAGCCGTCTTAATTGTAACGCAACTCGCGTTAGACGCTTAGTTTTTGCTCTTATCAACAATCTTGTTGGAAGCAATCCAAGGCATCATCGCGCGCAGTTTCTCACCCACTTGCTCGATAGGATGCGCAGCATTGTTGCGACGATATGCAGTCATCGAAGCGTAATTGCTGGCACCTTCCTGAACGAACATTTTCGCGTATTCACCGTCCTGAATACGCTTGAGCGCATTACGCATCGCCTTGCGAGACTCCTCGTTAATCACCTCAGGGCCCGTTACGTACTCACCATACTCCGCATTGTTAGAAATGGAGTAGTTCATGTTAGCGATTCCGCCCTCATACATCAGGTCAACAATCAATTTGAGCTCGTGCAAACACTCAAAGTAAGCCATTTCAGGCGCGTAACCCGCTTCGGTCAGCGTTTCAAAGCCCGCTTTTACCAGCTCAACGGCACCGCCACACAGAACTGCTTGCTCACCAAACAGATCCGTTTCGGTCTCATCCTTGAAAGTTGTTTCGATAATACCGGTGCGACCACCGCCCACGCCACATGCGTATGACAACGCAACATTCTTGGCATTGCCAGAAGCATCCTGATACACGGCAACCAGATCAGGAATACCACCGCCCTTCACAAACTCAGAGCGCACTGTGTGGCCGGGAGCCTTGGGCGCCACCATAATCACATCAAGGTCAGCGCGTGGCACAACCTGGTTGTAATGAATGGCAAAGCCGTGCGCGAATGCCAAGGTAGCACCCTGCTTGATGTTCGGCTCAATTTCTTCTTTGTACAGCACAGACTGGAACTCATCTGGGGTAAGAATCATGACCACGTCTGCACCAGCAACCGCTTCCGCAACAGGCTTAACAGTGAGACCATGCGCCTCTGCCTTTGCTACAGAAGAAGATCCCTCACGCAGACCTACCGTTACATCAACACCAGAATCCTTGAGGTTGCAGGCATGAGCGTGGCCTTGCGAACCATAACCAATAATGGCCACTTTCTTGCCCTGGATAATGGATAAGTCACAATCTTTGTCGTAATAAACTTGCATTGGTTTCCCCTACTAATCTTTCGGCCTGAGCCGACTTACTTAAATTTGAAAGCCTTACAGGCTCAACACCTTTTCGCCACGAGCGATTCCCGACACACCACTACGCACAACCTCCAAGACACTACCCTCGGTAATGGACTTGATAAACGCATCGAGCTTGTCGCTATTGCCGGTAATTTGCACGGTGTACACCGTACTGTTTACGTCCACAATCTGGCCACGGAAAATATCGACCGTGCGCTTTACTTCTGCACGCTGAGCACCCGTTGCCTTGATCTTGATAAGCATCAGCTCACGCTCAATGTGCGAGCCCTCAGTCAAATCCACCAGCTTCACCACCTCAATCAGCTTATTCAACTGCTTGGTGATTTGCTCAATAACTTTGTCGGAGCCCGTTGTAGTGACGGTCAAACGCGACAGCGTCTCATCTTCCGTAGGCGCAACAGTCAAGGTTTCGATATTATAATTCCGCTGCGAAAACAGACCCACAACGCGCGACAGAGCACCCGGCTCGTTTTCCAATAACACTGAAATAATCCTACGCATGCGCTCAGGTCCTCTCCGTCTTGCTCAACCACATGTCATTCATTGAGCCTCGTGCGATCTGCATGGGATACACGTGCTCTTTCGGATCGACATAGACATTGATGAACACGAGCCGGTCTTTCATTGCCATGGCTTCACGCAACTTGGGCTCAAGCTCATCCAGCGTACGTATTTCAATACCCACATGCCCATATGCCTCCACCAGCTTGGTAAAGTCAGGCAAGGAGTCCATGTAGGAATGCGAATGACGCGACTCGTAGTTCATATCCTGCCACTGCTTAACCATGCCCAAGGCCTGATTATTCAGATTAAGGATCTTCACTGGCAGATCGTATTGCTTACAGGTAGACAGCTCCTGAATATTCATCTGAATACTGCCCTCACCCGTTACACATACCACATCATCATCAGGGAAGTTCAGCTTGATCCCCATCGCCGCAGGGAAGCCAAAGCCCATCGTGCCCAGACCACCGGAGTTGATCCAGCGGTTCGGCTTGTTGAACTTGTAGTATTGCGCCGCGAACATCTGGTGCTGACCAACATCAGAGGTCACGAAAGCATCGCCATTAGTCACCTTGAACAAGGTTTCAATAACGTGCTGCGGCTTGATGCTATCTTGCGTTGATGGCTCGTAACGGCCACCGTGGCGACGGCGCCACTCTTCAATCTGCTTCCACCACTTCGCCAGAGTTTCCTGGTCAGGCTTTTTCTCTGCTTCTTTCAGCAGCTCTAGCATATCGTTGAGCACGGAATCGACCGGCCCGACAATTGGCACATCGACCTTAACCGTTTTTGCGATGTTGGCCGGGTCAATATCGATATGCACAATGCGCGCACCCGGGCAGAACTTGTCCGTCGCATTGGTAACGCGATCATCAAATCGCGCACCAACCGCCAGAACAAGATCGGCATGATGCATAGACTGGTTAGCCTCGTACGAACCATGCATCCCCAGCATACCCAGGCTATGCTCGCCTGTACCGGGATAGGCACCCAGCCCCATCAACGTGCAGGTTACCGGATAGTTCAGCAGCTTCACCATTTCGGTCAGTTGCTCAGAGGCACGCCCCAATACTACGCCACCACCCGCATAAATAACCGGCCGACGGGCATTGAGCAGCATTTCTACGGCTTTTTTGATTTGACCGGAATGACCACGAACAGGTGGCGTGTAAGAACGCAGCTTCACTTTTTTGGGGTATACATATTCAAAGCGTTCATTGGGCGCAGTCATGTCTTTGGGAATGTCCACAACAACAGGGCCGGGACGACCAGACTGCGCAATATAAAAGGCTTTTTTCAGCACCTCAGGAATTTCCGCGGGGTGCTTAACCGCCATATTATGTTTTACGACCGGACGGGACACCCCCATCATGTCAGTCTCCTGAAAGGCATCTTCGCCAATCAGATTAGAGGGCACCTGACCACACAGAACAACCATGGGAATGGAGTCTGTAAAGGCCGTCGCAATGCCTGTAATAGTATTTGTAGCGCCAGGGCCAGAGGTCACCAACACCACGCCAGCCTTACCCGTAGCCCGCGCGTAACCATCGGCCATATGCACAGCAGCCTGCTCGTGCCTGACCAAAATGTGTTTGACCTTGTCCTGACGAAACAACGCGTCATAGATATGAAGCGCTGCTCCCCCTGGGTAACCGTAAATATATTCGACCCCCTCGTCCTGCAAAAAACGAGTGATCATATCGGCGCCAGATAATAGCTCCACGATAATTACCTTCTCAGCTTATATATAGTGTCTAGGAAGCTTGGTCCGGGTTAACCATCACTTCTTTTGGAAGCTCGCACAATGCAATATAGCGTTATCTTTCTCGTTGACGGGATTGGCGGGGAGTGTCGCCAAGCTGAACATGTGATGTGGATATTCAGCTGAGTCCGTCCTCTGCGAATCGGGTTAACAACCCGACTTCGCGAACACGCTGGGGGATATATTACTGTTGGGATACAACGACTTTAAAACCCCCGGATCAAAGCAACCGACAATTCTGACATCTAAGTGGCCATAGTCAATACACAAGCCGCAATTTTGGCAATAAACTGCCAATTTTTTGGACAAATCCGAGCAATTCAATCGTCCTGCATTATAGTTATTGCATACAAGGAGCAAAACGAGCGCTAAAACATGTCCAAGACGAAATTCTATCGCCTGTGCCGACACACACTTTTTATTGCCACCCTCAGCACCGCCATGACCGCCACCGCCGGTGTGTATAAGTGGGTCGACGAGGAAGGAACGGTTCATTATTCCGATACGCGACCGGCCCACGTAAAAGCCGAAAGCCTGAGAGTACAAGGTACCAGCAACCGCAAATCTTCAGAAGCAAGCGATACCTCCCCACAGGAGCGCGCCAAAGCATTGGATGAGGCAGAGCAAAAACGCCTGAATGACAAAGCCCGCGAGCTACAAGAAGAGACGATCAAACGCGAAAACGAGACCCGATGCCAGGTAGTACGGGACAACCTCGACAAACTTAACAACACCAGCCGCATCAGCGTGATTGAAAATGGTGAAGCCCGCTATCTCGACGAAGCCGAAATCGCCGAGAAAAAAGCGCAGTTTCAAGCCATTCTCAGCAACGAGTGCAGCTGACACTGCCTTCACAACAATAAAGCCGGGCACTTGGCCCGGCTTTATTTGCTTTACCACACTCCTTTTAAGCTTTGCCGAACACAATTTCAGCATCGGCCACCTGTGCAACAATACGATCACCACTCGCAAACTCACCAGCAAGAATTTTCTGCGCTAGCGGATTTTCTACCCAGCGCTGAATTGCTCGCTTGAGCGGACGCGCACCATAAACCGGATCAAAACCTACTTCAGCCAGCTTGCTCATGGCCGCATCGTCAAAGCTGAGCGTCATACCCTGCTCCTCCAGGCGATGGTTCAGATTACTCAACTGTATTTTGGCAATACCCTGAATCTGTTCTGATCCGAGCGGATGGAAGACCACCACTTCGTCAATACGGTTAACAAATTCGGGCCGAAAGTGCCCGGTCACCGCATCCATCACCGCGGACTTGATCGCCTCGTAGTCGCTCTCTTTAGACCCCATCGACTGTATAATGTCAGACCCCAGATTCGAGGTCATCACAATAACCGTATTGCGAAAATCTACGGTGCGCCCCTGTCCGTCGGTCAAACGACCATCTTCGAGCACCTGCAGTAGAATGTTAAACACATCCGGATGCGCCTTTTCGACCTCATCCAGCAACAACACAGAATACGGTCGGCGACGCACGGCTTCTGTCAGATAACCACCTTCTTCGTAACCGACATATCCCGGGGGTGCCCCAATTAACCGCGCCACCGAGTGCTTCTCCATAAACTCGGACATATCGATACGCACCATTGCCTCTTCGGTATCGAACAGGAAACTCGCCAACGACTTACACAGCTCGGTTTTACCCACACCCGTTGGCCCCAAAAACAAGAAGGACCCATTGGGTCGATTGGGGTCGGCCAAGCCTGCTCGCGAGCGGCGCACGGCATCAGCCACTGCACGCACGGCTTCGTCCTGACCAATGACGCGTTCATGCAGAGCCTCTTCCATGCGCAGGAGTTTTTCTTTCTCGCCTTCGAGCATCTTGGAAACCGGGATGCCCGTCCACTTTGAAACGGTTTCAGCAATTTCTTCTTCCGTAACGCGATTGCGCAGCAGGGTCATACCCATCATCTCGGCCTGACTGGCCATATCCAGCTGTTTCTCCAACTCTGGAATAGTGCCGTACTGCAACTCCGACATGCGCGCAAGATCGCTATTGCGCCGAGCATTTTCAAGCTCTACCCGCGCCTGTTCCAACTGACTTTTCACCTTCTGCGAACCATGCAATGCAGCTTTCTCTGCCAGCCAGACTTCTTCAAGATCGGCAAACTCTTTCTCAACCTTGTCGATGGTGACATTCAGGTCCTTCAGGTTTTTCTTCGAAGCCTCGTCTTTTTCTTTTTTCAACGCCTCCCGCTCTATCTTCAATTGAATCAGGCGACGCTCAAGGCGGTCGAGCTGCTCGGGCTTTGAATCCATTTCCATGCGAATCTGACTGGCCGCTTCGTCGACCAGATCTATGGCTTTGTCAGGCAACTGACGATCAGAAATATAGCGATGCGATAGTTTACCGGCGGCGATAATCGCGCCATTAGTAATTTCTACCCCATGGTGTACTTCGTAGCGCTCCTTCAGGCCACGCAGAATGGCAATGGTGTCTTCGACTGTCGGCTCGTTTACCATGACCTTCTGGAAGCGACGCTCAAGCGCCGCATCCTTCTCGATATATTCGCGATATTCATCGAGCGTGGTCGCCCCCACACAATGCAATTCGCCACGTGACAAGGCAGGCTTCAACATGTTGCCGGCATCCATGGAGCCTTCAGCTTTACCTGCTCCCACCATGGTGTGAATCTCGTCGATAAACAGGATGATTTGACCTTCCTGCTTGGCCAACTCGTTGAGTACGCCCTTCAGCCGCTCCTCAAATTCGCCACGGAATTTGGCCCCTGCGATCAAGGCGCCCATATCCAGAGAAAGTACACGCTTGTCTTTCAGGCCGTCAGGCACTTCACCATTCACGATCCGCTGTGCCAAGCCTTCAACAATCGCCGTCTTACCTACGCCTGGCTCACCAATGAGTACGGGGTTATTTTTACGGCGGCGCTGCAATACCTGAACAGTACGACGAATTTCATCGTCACGCCCAATCACCGGGTCAAGCTTGCCTTCTGCTGCGCGCGCAGTCAGATCTACGGTAAACTTTTCAAGTGCCTGTCGGTTTTCTTCTGCTCCTTGATCATTCACAGCCTCTCCTCCCCTGACGGTTTCGATAGCCGCCTCAAGCGCAGCCTTCTCGATATCAAACTTTTTGATCAAAGCGCCAAGAGCGCCCCGATCTTCGGCTGCGGCCAGTAAAACAATCTCACTCGAGATAAACTGATCGCCACGCTTTTGCGCGTATTTGTCAGCCATATTGAGCAGACGACCCAGATCGTTAGACATATGGATATCGCCGTCACTGCCCTGTACCGTGGGCAACTGATCGACCAGTTTGCCCACTTCATTGCGAAAGGCTTTAACGTCCACATTCACTTGGCGTAATAGCGCGGTTACACTGCCCTTTTGATCCAGCAGCACCTGCATCAGATGCACCGGCTCGATAAACGCATGATCCTTACCTAATGCAACGGATTGCGCATCAGATAGAGCCATTTGCAGGCGACTGGTTAATCGATCAATTCGCATGATTAGAAACCCTCGTTCGGCTGACGCACATCGCGCCACAGGTAAAATGAATCTGCTTCTTTTAATAAGACTGACTCGGATAAAATCAAGATGAAGCGACAAAAAATTGACGGATCATTAAATAAGAATCCGAGGAGAGTCGGCACGCTTGCGATACAAATTCTTGCTCTTTTACTGAGTGTAGCCCTGTTCCATCACATTGATGCGCATGATTATTTTTGGGTAAGCGTAAAAGACTGTGGTCACGTCATCGTTTTCTTTCAGGGCTGCCTGCTGGCGCTTAGCTTGCTCACGCCTTGGATAGCCGCTCATACCGCCAAAGTTTGGGTGGTGGCGCTCGCCTGCTTTCTACTGGGGCTGGTGATCGAACTGGTGCAACCGGCTTTTGGCCGCAACGCCAGTTTCCTCGACGCCTGGTACAACCTGCTGGGAGTGAGCTCCGCGGCGCTGCTGTTTTTGCAGCACCGACAATCGCAGCACCGCAAACGACTGCTTGCCATCGCCGCCATCGTATTCGCAGCGGGCTTCATTCAGCCGGCTCTATACAGCGGCGAATACTTTTCACGCGCAGAGCGGCTACCGCAGCTTGTGGATTTTACAAGCCCTTGGCATCGACTTTACTGGCAAGCCAACGGCAACAGCCATGGCTCGATCAGCTCACCACCTTCACAGGCCCGCGCGGCACACAACAAAGCCTTGAAACTCGACTTTCTGGGAGGGCAGTATCCGGGCGTACGTCTATTTGATTTTTGGCCTGACTGGCAAAGTGGCGATAGCCTCACTGCCACTCTTTGGCTCGCCGGCAATACACCCCGCACACTGCATGTGCGGATGCACGACAGGGAGCATAAGCAAGAATACAGAGATCGCTACAATCGGACCTTTACACTGCATCCGGGGCTAAACATATTGAGCATTGCTCTGACTGATATTCAATCCGCGCCTGAAACACGGAAAATGGATCTGTCGAAAATGGAGGAAATAGGGCTCTTTACGGTGCAACCCGAACGACCGATGCAAATCTACCTGATGGCGCTTCGGCTCGAAGAGCCTAACTAGACAACCAAATCAGGCTCGCCATGCGGCCAGACTCTGTACCTTGCCTGCGATAGGAAAAAAACAGATCAGACTCAGTGAATGTGCAATGGCCACCTCCATAAATAGCATTCACACCCACTGCTTTGAGGCGCTGTCGCGCCAGCAGATACAGGTCGGCCAGATATTTACCTGAGCCACAGGACTGAAACGCTGCCTCTGCGGCGTCATCACGCGCGCAAAACTGCTCTCGCACCTCGCCCCCCACTTCAAAGGCATCAGGGCCAATGGCGGGGCCTAACCACGCCAGCACCGTATCATCCTCGCCGAAGGTTGCCAGCGTTTGCTCCAGTACGCCATCCAGCAGGCCACGCCAGCCCGCATGGGCACAAGCCACCTGGGAACCCACCCGATTGCAAAACAAAACAGGCAAACAATCTGCCGTCATGACAACGCATACGCGTTCCGGTGTGCGCGTATAGCAGGCATCGGCTGTTTGCCCCGCGCCGGTTTCCGCGCGCACAACGTGGGTGCCATGCACCTGCTGCAACCAGCAAAAACTGTCACGCGGCAAATCAAGCATCGCGGCCAGCCGCTGTCGATTTGTTTCAACAAGCTGCGGATCGTCGCCGACATGCAACCCCAGATTCATGTCGCGATAGCCGCCCTTACTGACGCCGCCTTTGCGTGTTGTCACCAAGGCCTTAACATTGGCAGGCGCCGGCCAGGCGGGTTTAATCCATGCCGCGTCGCCACTCATGAAGCTTCCGATGAGGCTGCGTCCTCTTGCAGCACCGCCAGCAAAGCCTGCATGTCGTCAGGCAGTTCACTCTCCCATTCGCACAGTTCTTCTGTTTCGGGATGGACCAGACGCAGCAGCTTGGCATGCAGGGCCTGCCGCTTGAACCCACGCAACATCTCTACCAGAGCATCGCTACCGCCTTTAGGTAGTTTAAGGCGTCCACCGTAAATCGGATCGCCCACCAGGGGGTGATGCAAATGCGCCATATGCACACGAATTTGATGGGTACGCCCGGTCTCCAGCTTGACCCTCACATGGCTATGGGCACGAAACCGTTGCAGCAAGCGATAGTGAGACACTGCAGGTTTGCCAAAAGGTGTCACCGCCATCTTTTTGCGTTGCTGGCTGTGCCGGGCAATGGGCTCATCAACCGTGCCGCCACCAGTCATCACACCGGTTACCACGGCTTCGTATTCCCGCCCCATGGTGCGTAACTGCAGCTGTTCAACCAGATGCGCATGGGCCTTCAGCGTTTTGGCAACGACCATCAATCCGGTCGTATCTTTATCAAGACGATGCACAATACCGGCTCTGGGCACCGTCGCGAGCGTCGGATCGTGGTGCAGCAAGGCGTTCACCAGCGTACCATCGGGATTTCCGGCGGCAGGGTGCACCACCAGCCCCGCAGGCTTGTTAAGCACCAGAATATGGGCATCCTCGTGCACGATATCCAATTGAATCGCCTGAGGTAGCCACTCACCTTGCGCCTCGGGCTCAGCTGCCAGCTCAATCAGATCATTCACCTTGACCTTCTCCTTTGGCTTGACCACCTGACCATTCAAACGTGCCTGCCCCTGTTTTATCCATTGCTGCAAGCGAGAGCGGGAGTAGTCTGGCATGAGTTCGGCCAACACCTGATCGAAGCGCAAATCAGAATGCTCCCTGGCCACTACAAAGTCGGCTTCAATTAACTGTGTCATCGTCGTTATGCTCAAGGTAATTCGGATGTCGCGTTTTTACGGCGCCACCCCTATAATGCGTGGAGATCGCGATTATACGCGCTTCGCTCCATAACTCGAATCATTCGCCAATTACCCGCTCTTTGCCAAACGAACGGGCGTCATTAAAAGCAGTTATACAACATGAAGTGGACATTTCCTTCGATCACAATTCTGGTAGTTGCCTTGCTGGTGTCTGCCTGTAGTTCGACCCCCGATAAGGAGGCAACCGAGCAAGAGCTCTATGAAGACGCGCGACGCGCTATCAAGCTGCGTAATTTCAACCAGGCCACCATTGCTCTGGAAGAACTCGAATCACGCTTCCCCTTCGGCAAGTATGCCGAGCAAGCACAACTCGATCTGGTTTATGCCCGTTATAGCAGCCTCGATCTGGACGGCGCCATTTTGGCCGCTGAGCGATTCATTCGCTTACACCCACAAAGCCCCAATGTTGACTACGCCTATTACTTAAAAGGCATTGCCAATTATCACCTTGATCTGGGAGTTGCCAGCCAATATTTCCCCATGGTTGAGGAAAGTGCCCGTGACCCCGGCCATATGCGCACCGCTTTTGATGACTTTAAAGAGTTGGTTGAACGCTTTCCCGAAAGCCGCTATGCCGCCGACGCTCGCCAACGCATGCTGCAAATTCGCAACCGCCTTGCCGAATACGAGCTGCATGTCGCCAGATATTATGTGCGCCGCGAGGCTTACCTGGCAGCGGCTAACCGGGCCGCCTATGTGGTCAAACACTTTCCCAATTCACCCTCGGTTGAAGATGCGTTGATTATGATGGTCGAATTGTATGAACTGTTGCAGCTCGACAATCAGGCCCCCGATGCGCTGGCCGTGTTGGCCGCAAACTTTCCCGAAGGCAAGGCCTTTGACGCGAATATGCGCTTTAAACCACAACTGATTGAGAAACACCGTCGCAGCCTCAAAAGCGTTGTGACATACGGACTGCTGGACGAATAAGCTAAAAGGAATCGCCATGACCGTGACGCGAGAAGATATTATCCGTGAAATGCGCGTGTTACCCGAGATCGATCCGCATCTCGAAATTGAACGACGCGTCCACTTCATTAAGCACACCCTGCTGCAATCAGGACTGAAAAATCTGGTACTGGGCATCAGCGGCGGCATTGACTCCTGCACGTGTGGTCGACTGGCGCAATTGGCCATCGATGAACTTAACAAAGAATTCGGTAGTGACGACCCCTTTGAATTTATTGCTGTGCGCTTACCTTATGGCGTGCAGGCGGACGAAGTCGATGCTCAGAAAGCCGTGGATTTCATAGCGCCATCGCGCTGCGTGACCGTTAACGTCAAACCCGGCACCGATGCCATTCACGACGAAGTATTCTCTGCGTTAACGAAAGTGCGCCCCTTCAACGCCAGCAGTCACGACATCGACTTTGCCAAAGGCAATACCAAAGCACGTGTGCGCATGGTGTCGCAGTATTACATAGCAGGGCTGGTGGGAGGCCTGGTGTTGGGAACAGACCATTCTGCCGAAAACGTCACGGGCTTCTATACCAAATATGGCGATGGCGCCGTTGACCTGATTCCGCTATTCGGTTTAAACAAGCGTCAGGTAAGGCTTGTCGCGCGCACCCTCGGCGCACCCGATCACTTAATTACAAAAGCCCCTACTGCTGACCTGGAGTGCGAGGCACCGGGTAAAGAAGACGAACAGGCCCTGGGCATCTCATATGATCAAATCGACGACTTTCTTGAGGGGCGTGAGGTGGAAGACTGGGTGGCTGACAAGCTCATCTCGATTTATCTGAAAACACAACACAAGCGCCAACCTATTCCTACCGTATATGATCTCGCCACATAAGAATGGCCTGCAGATAAAAAAAGAGCGCCGGTCTGGCGCTCTTTTTGATTTAACCAACAATATCGATCAGCTCGATCTCGAAGATCAGCGCCTGGTAAGGGCCGATATCGCCACCGGCACCACGCTCACCGTAGGCCAGGTTGTAAGGAATATATAACTTCCACTTGGAGCCGACTTTCATTTTTTGTAGCGCTTCGGTCCAGCCAGCAATTACACCACCCACAGGAAACTCCGTAGGTTCGCCGCGATCATAGGAGCTGTCGAACTGCTTACCGTTGATCAGCGTACCTCGGTAGTGAGTGCGAACAACGTTATCTGCCGTCGGCATTGCACCCGAACCTTCCTCAATGACTTCGTATTGCAGACCCGACTCGGTCACCTGCACTTCTGGTCGCTGGGCATTTTCTGCGAGAAAGGCCTCGCCTTCGCCTGCGTGTTGCTTGGCCGCTTCAGCTTGTGCCGCCTGAACCTTTTGCTGAATCACCTGAAACGCAGCGTTAATGGCTTCACCGGGAATACGCGGAGGTTGCGCATTAAATGCGTCTTCAACACCTGCCAGGGCCGCCTCGAGGCTCACACCTTCAAATACGGAGGCAAGCTGCTGTCCCATTTGTAAACCAATACCATACGATGCCTTGGCTTCATCGCTGTTCAAATCTAAGTTAGACATAGTCGTTCTCTGCTTTTTAAGTTGAACGAGCCTTTGTGGGGGCACTTGTCCAAATTAAAACCCGATAGCCGTCAAAAAGAGTCTGCACCGATCGGATACTCCATTCGCCCTAACCTGCTGCGAGCTGACGAAAGCGTTCTGCAAAGGCACGATAACGTTTGTAATTTACGCCCATATCCGAGTAACCAGCGCGACTGGCAGAGCGGAAGTGTAAACACTGTGCAGTCTCATCAAAATACAACTCCACATCATCACGAAAACGCAGCATGGGCGTTGTAAAAACGGCATAGATGTACGGCCCCTCTTCTTTGACAACGCGGGCTCCCGGCATGTCTGATAACACTCGACCAGCCAAACTAATGGGCGACGTTACGCCTTTACAGTCCAATACATCGACACGTCTTTTTTCGTCTGAAGCCTGTGTAGAAACAGCATTGGGTTTTCGGCCCAATGCCTTAAAGCGCCCGTCTTCGAGCCCTAGCTTTGGCTGCTTTAGGTTTTGGAAAATCAACACCGCGGGAATCAGCGATAGCACCCACCAACCACTCATTTCTTACCTCCTGGCTTTACTTACATGGCGTGTCAAGGTATTAAAGTATCGCACTATTATATCGTGCACAATATTAATTCTCAAAAAAAAGCCTCCATAGTGGAGGCTTTTATAAGTTTATGACACTAGCGCCATCGCGCTCACTTAATCAGGTTGCGATAAGTCGGCACGATGCGCGACAAGCCATCCAGCGCCACTTCACTGTGAAAGGTTTCGCTACGAGGTTTCCTGTCAGGAAAGAAACCCATGTAAATATCCAGCTTTTTACCCTGCTCCAGACGGTCCAGCCAGTCACCATCGAGAATACCAATGTTATTACCTTCAATTCGGCTGAACGGTACAAGCTGTCCATCATCAAGACGAATTCCAGTCTTACCCTGCTTCACATCAATATCTGACGAGCTGTTGATCAAGACCTTATCGTCCATAATGGTCACCCAGATCTGCGACATATAACCAGGCTTACCCATCTCCCAAGTGGGTGTGGAAATCACAATGTCCTTGTCCATCAGTGCTTCACCACGTTTGATCTTCCAAATCCCGTGAGTCACCGGTAAGTCTTTCTTGCTGACATCAAACGCCTTGCCTTTACTCTTTAATTTTTTCTCTGGCGCAGCGAGAGATGCGACCGCTGCTGCCGCTTTCTCACTGGCACTGGGTTGCGGCGTTTGTACTGGTTGAGGGGCTTCAACTGGAGCAGCCTCGGCCTTCTCCTCGGTTGCCTGCACGTTTTGCGAGGCCGGTTTTACCGGCTCAGCTTTGACGACCTTTTGCGCTGGCGCTGATACCGTTTTTTCCACGACAGGTTTAGCAGTCTTTACCGCACTTGCGACAGGCTTCTTCTCCTCTGCAGGGGGGGCAGCAGGTTCTGCTTTGGCCTCAGAGGTGGTTGCCAATGAATTCATCATTTTTTCGGCTTCGGCCTTGGACTGCTGCTGTGAGGACCTGTCAGGTGCGGCGCTCTGCTGTTCAACCTTTGCCACAGAAGCGTCTTGTGCTTCAGTTTGGTCGGTTGCCTTGCTCGCACAGCCCGTAATCAGCATGGCGCTGATTGCGCTCGCAAGCACCATGCGAGACCGGCTATGAATGAATTGCTTTGATGCCTTGGTTGAACTGGTATGGCTTGCTGACATATTGCCCTCTTATCCTCTCTTAGCTTGGTTCCCCGTCAAAACCTTTAGGTGTCGACTGCAAACTCACCCTGCCGGGGCTTAAAAAAACATTGCTTGCGCAGCCAGCTAAAACTGAAATATTCCTGACGCGCCTTCTCTTCAGTGTAGCTGCCTCACCCAGAACACAAGCCACACGAACAAACTGTCACAAAATTCGACAATTACATCCGGGATTCATCCAGATCATCGCCCACTCAAAGCAGACCAGTAGACTAAACCTACCCATACAATACGCTGGAGAAACAAGGATGTTTATTGACGAAACGATCGTATCAGAATTACTGGTGGTGACCCGCACTATTGTATTTCTGGCCGGGTTTGGCTGGATCGTATACAAGGACCTGAACAAGTCAGGTAAATAGAGGGTGGCGCTGGCGAAGAAGGCAGCCCATAACCTACCGTTATAAAAATCATTCTATTACCACGATTAATTCGAACACTCAGTCGTGAAACTGCCCATACTATAAGAACGATTTATTCCAGCGAGCATCCAATGTCTGGATAAGTTCTGATTTCCGCTTTTTGGGGGAAACAAAATGGAAATAGGCAGTTTTAACACGAGTCTGTCCTCGCCGGTCAGTCAGCGCGAATCGCGCAGCGATAATGCATCCGCCGTGCCCCCACCGGGGCAGGAGCAAACGGCCGACGAGCCAGCATCGGCAAACAACCCACCTACAACCAATACCGTCAACGAGATCAACCGGCAAGAGAGTCCCGCTGCGAACACAAACAGCACGCAAGCGCGTGCGGCCGACTCTGACACAAATTCTGACGCTCCCGAAGCACGTGACAATAACAACCTATACAATCAAAACGGACAAAGTCAGCGACCACCAGAAGAGGCCGGAATAAATATAACAGTGTGAGCGCCAAGCGCTTCTCACTCATTATGAACTGGCGAGTAGGCATTGATTCATATCGGAATCGACCACCTGCCCTAATTGCGTAAGGTGTTTTATGGCGCCTCAAGATAGCTTGCTGTTTGCTGACGAGGGTGACCAGAAAGAGGCCCCCTCTGCGCACCAGCCATGGAAAATTCTGATTGTCGACGATGAACGCGACGTACATGAATCGACCTTGCTGGCGATTGGCCGCGAGTGCATCTGTAATCGCAAGCTTCAGTTCCTTCACGCCTACAACGCAGCAGAGGCCAGAGACATCCTAAATCGCGAGCAGGATATTGCTGTGATCCTGCTTGATGTTGTAATGGAAAGTGACGACGCCGGTTTACGGCTGGTGCACCACATCCGAGAAGAACTCCGCCTACACGATACCCGTATTGTGTTACGCACCGGACAACCCGGTTACGCACCGGAGCTTGATACCATTTCGCGTTACGAGATCAACGACTATAAGAGCAAATCCGAACTCACCCGCATCAAGCTTTTTACAACGCTTACCGCAGCCATACGCGCCTATGCCCAGATACGCGCCCTCAACCTAAGCCGCCGTGGACTCGAAACCATCATCAAGGCCTCAAAGGAGCTACTGTATTTGCGCGGCTACGGTGAATTCGCCTCGGGTGTCATTACCCAACTGGCAGGACTACTGCACTTACCTGAAGAAGGACTGGTGTGTGTCAAACAGGGCGATCAGGATCTTACCGATCGCGGTGAGCTCAAAGTGATCGCAGCTGCAGGCAGCTACAGTCAGTTCGTGCTCAAGCCTCTCAATACCATCCATGCGAACGAGGTTGTTGAACTTGTTTTTGAGGCAGCCCGAACACGCCAGAACCTGTTTCTGGAAGACGCTACCTGTCTGTACTTTGGTACGCAAGATGGCTCAGAAATGCTCGTTTATCTGGCCTCTGGCACCTACACCAGAGAAGAGGACCGTCAACTACTCGAACTATTCTCTACCAATATTTCGGCCTGTATTGATAACGTAAGACTACTCGAACAGCGCCATGAATATGCCTACCAGGATCAATTGCTCGGCATTCCCAATCGCCTGTCTTTTTTACAGGCGATCGATACGCGCCTGCTACAGCAGACGCCAGATCAAATGATTGTGCTGATTGATATCGACCAATTCGGCGCATTAAACGACACCATTGGGTCGCAAAATGGTGACCGTCTTCTGAAACAAATTGCGGTCCGCCTGCAACAGCATTTCCGTCAACAGTTAGTCGCCCGCATCTCTGGCGACACCTTTGCCATTCTCGGTGAGAGCTATCTGCTCAAACCCGAAGCGATAAGTGCCGTATTTGAACAGGCATTTTCCATTGCTAACAACCTGCATATGCTGAGCGCCACCCAAGGACGCGTCATGCTCGAGCAGCAAGAGAAGGCCACCGACGTCATCGCACAAGCCAACGTAGCCTTGAAACGCGCCAAGCAGACACTCCGCGGCGGTTATCAGGACTACCACCAAAGCATGTTTAAAGAGACTGAAAGCCGCGTGCAGCTACTGCAGGGTTTGCGCCAGGCCTTTGACCACAAGCGATTATTCATGGTCTATCAACCCAAAATAGATCTCAGCACAAGCCAGATTACGGGGCTTGAATCACTCATGCGCTGGCGCTCCGATGAGGGCATTTTCGTCGCGCCCATGGACTTTATCCCGGTCGCTGAAACATCAGGCCTGATTGTACCGCTTGGAGAATGGGCGCTACGCGTTTCACTGGTGCGTATCGGGCAACTTAGGCGCGACAGTGGGCTCGATCTTAACGTGTCAGTCAATGTGTCTATGGTGCAGTTTGCACACCCCAGTTTTCTCGACATGCTGGATGATGCGCTTGCCTTCGCTGAAGCCGAACCGGATTGGCTGGAACTGGAAATCACCGAATCCTTCGCCATGCATGATCAGGCAACGGTACAACAGCTCATCGAGAACATTCACCAGCGCGGTATTCGCATTAGTATTGATGATTTTGGAACCGGGTTTTCGTCGCTAAGCTATCTTGAAAATCTCAAGGTACACAGCCTTAAAATCGACAAAAGCTTTGTGGATCGAATTGGTACACCCGATGCCGACACACGCATTCCCGAAACGGTACTAAGCCTCGGTAAGGCGCTGGACCTCACCGTTGTGGCGGAAGGTATAGAAACGGCAGAGCAGTATGAATGGCTTAAGCAGCATGGCTGCCACCTGGGCCAAGGGTATTACTTTGCCAAGCCGCTGACCGACAAAGATGTCAAACATTGGCTTCAAGAATACGCTGCAAACCATCATTATCGGGCGAGCAACGCATGAGAAGGCATTACGCTGCAATCACCTCACGCCTCCTTCTTGTTGTTGTCATGTTTGTGTCGTTGTTGTCTTGTGGCAATAACGATCCGGTGAAGATTGGCTTTATTGGCGGACTGTCCGGGCCGGTATCCGATCTCGGCGGCCCATCACGCAATGGCATGCTACTGGCTATCGAGGCGATTAACCGTCAGGGAGGCATCGGCGGCCATCACATCCAGACCTTTATTAAGGACGACAAGCAAGATCCCGCAACAGCACGAAAAGCCATCGCCGAGCTGATCAAGGAGGAAGTCGATGTGATCATCGGGCCAGTGACCAGCACCATGGCAATGGCCGTGATAGACCAGGTAAACGAAGCCCAGGTATTAATGATGGGGGTGACCGTTACCACCGACGAGCTTAGCGGAAAAGATGACTACTTTATTCGCTGCCTCGCCAGTACCGACATCCATGCCGCTAAAGTCGCACACTACCTTGTCGACAACCTTGGACTTAAAAGTTATAGCGCTATTATCGATCTGAGTAACGCTAGCTATACCCAAAGCTGGATACAGCATTTTGAGCAAACCTTTAAGCAACAGGGTGGTGCAAAAGGCAAGTTATTTGAGATTCACAGCGGCGATCATCAAGGCATGGTTGAAACTGCCGCTGAAGCAGCAGCCGTGGAGAGCGACATAGTCGTATTGGTTACCAACGCCTTGGATGGGGCCATACTCGCCAAGATTCTTCGCAGCCATGATGAAAATATCATGCTCGCATTAGCCGAATGGGCGGGAACAGAGCGATTGATCGAGCTTGGTGGCCGCTTCGTCGAAAACGCAATTGTGCCTCAATATATAAACAACAATAGTACGTCAGCTAGCTATCTCGACTTTCGAGAGCGCTACATGGAACGTTTCACCATAGCGCCTGGTTTTCCCAGCATGATCGCCTACGACGCCACCAACGTGGTCTTGCAGGCCCTTCAGCAAAATGCCGATACTGATGCCCTGAAGCAAACCATTCTCAGTACCAAAAACTACCACGGTCTTCACGGCGATATACAGATCGATAAGTTTGGTGACGGCACCGGCCATACGTTTATCACGCAGGTCCAGAATGGACGCTTTCGCGTCAAGGCGAGGGAATAGTGAGTACGGCCTCGCGCACGCTTGGTTATGAGCTGCTCAAACAGCTCGGCTTTGTAGTGGTCATTCCGCTCATCGTGACCATCGCTTTTTTTATCTGGCAACTCTATCCGCAGCTGAAAGAAAACGTTGCGATGGAACAGCGCGCCTTTGCTGAGCTCATTGCCGAGCGCGGACAGGAATACCTGATTACCGCCGAAGAACAGGTGGATTTTCTTATGCCGTTTTTGCAGGGAAAAAGCGGTGACGACCTGCTGAATGTTCTTGGGCACTTCGTCAAAACCAACCAGTACTTCGATTCAGTGTATCTGCTCGATTACTTTGGCGTCGTCAGTTACATCAGTAATCGTCATACCGAACCCGCTTTCGCTCAGGAGCTGTATGGTGGCATTGATATGTCCAAATCACCGCTGATAAGGCATTCCGAAACTCTCACTCGCCCCAGCTGGAGCGATATGTTTCTGTCGATCGTTACAGGTCGCCTCTCTATTGCCTACCGAACTCCTATCGATCAATACACGCTGATTGCGGAGTTCGCACTGGATCGTCTCCCCCACTTGAGCGAGAAACTGTCAGAGCAAGGTCAACTGGTTATGATTCTGGATCAATACGGGCAACTCATCGCTCATCCTGATCCAAGCTTAAGTCAGCAGCAAATCAACTTGAGTAACCTACCGTTTTTTCGTGATTACGAGAGTCAAAAAGTTCTGTCGAGTGAGTTTGAGTTAGATGGTAAAGGCTATTTTGGCTCGATCGTCAAAATGAAGCACACGCCCTGGTACGTGATCGTCGCGCAAGACAAACAACAGTTTGCAGCATCGCTCTACAAGATTCTCAACATGTGGCTGGTTTCCATTCTTATCATCGTGATCACGGCCATGATTCTTGCCTACAGACGTTCACGTTTATTTTCATCCCGTTTCAAGCGACTCATTCAACATGCCAAGAATGTTGCCGAAGGCCGCTACAGCAGTGCCTCTGCACCCACGCCCATCCAGGAATTTGAAGATCTGTCGAATAGTCTCAGCAACATGGCTCTTGCCATCGAGAAGCGCGAGCGCACCCTGCAAACCAAAGAACAGCAACTTCGCAACACGCTCGAGAGCGCACCTAACGTGGCGGTGCAATGGTATGACGATCGTGGCCATGTCTGTTACTGGAACGACGCCTCAGAGCGCATATTTGGCTACAGTGCAGAAGAAGCCATGGGTAAACGCCTCGACAAACTGATTTTTGCCCCAAGACCCACTGCCGAATTCAATATGCATTTGCACAAGGTATCGTCGGGTGAAGAGCGTAGCCGTGAATTCGAACTGCCGTTTCACCGCAAGAACGGTAAAGAAGGCAGTATTCGTGGTGCCCTGTTTCACATTCCGGGAAGCGACGATAACGAGCTTTACGTTTGCATGGCCACCGACGTAACCAAACAACGCCAGGCCGAGGCCAGTATTCGCGAACTCAATGCCGAACTTGAGGCGCGCGTCGAAGCGCGCACGCAGGAATTAAGCCGCTCCAATGCCGAACTTGAATCGGCCCTCAATGCACTCAAGGAAACCATGGAACAGCTCGTACAATCTGAAAAGCTCGCGGCTCTCGGCAGTCTTGTCGCGGGCGTTGCTCACGAACTTAATACCCCGATTGGCAACGCTCTCATGGCATCTTCCTCACTGGAGGACTTTACCCAGCGCATTGAGCACGCCTTTAAAGATGGCAAAATGACTCGCAGCTCGCTGGAGCAGTTTCTTGAAGATGCACGGGTTGCCACTGGCATCAGCTCGCGTAATCTGGAGCGCGCATCCGAGCTGATCAGCAGCTTCAAACAGGTAGCGGTCGATCAAAGCAGCTCGCAACGACGCAACTTTGTTTTGGCAGAGTTGGTGCACGAAATTCTGGTAACGCTGCACCCACAAACCAAAAAAAGAGACATCACCGTAGAGGTAGACGTGCCTGAGCGTATTGAGCTGGATTCCTTTCCCGGTCCTCTTGGGCAGGTATTGAGTAATCTCGTGATGAATGCCGTCACTCACGCCTACAATAATCACCAACACGGCGACATCGAAATTTGCGCCAAACTCGACGGTGAGCAACTCGCAATACAAGTGCTTGATCGTGGTGTAGGTATACCCGATGATCTCCAGAACAAGATCTTCAACCCCTTTTACACCACCCGGCTGGGACAGGGCGGAAGTGGTCTGGGATTGCACATTGTGCATAACCTCGTGACCGATGTACTCGGCGGGCAGATAGAAGTGAAATCGGAAATGGGAGAGGGTTCCTGCTTTACCATCACCTTGCCTCGTGTCGCGCCCACACAACATTACGATCCCCAGGATCCTGCGTTGAACCCCCATGGCGATCAAGACAACAACACCCAAGCGGAGGACGGTTATGGCCCCCACTGAACAACAAATGAAAACGCGACTGATCGAGCTATGTGAACGCCGCGACACATTGAGTGCGCGACTCGACGCCATCAAAAAAGATTTCTCCAAAGGGCTCGACCGTGACTGGGAAGAACAGGCGATCGAACTGGAAAACGCCGAGGTATTGGATGAAATCGCGCGAGTCAGTCAAGACGAATTGCGCAAAATAGAACAAGCCATCGAGCGTCTGGAGAACGAGCTGGCGCACCATCACTAGCCTGCCATCGATCGGATCCCTTACTGAACGAAAGCGCGTGTCGCGCGGCCATCCACTTGCTGTACGTGGCCGTGCAGCTTATCCTGCACAGCTTTCGCTCGCGACAAACCACCACAAACACCCATGCTTCTCCAGTTAAGACGTCTGTTGTCCAAACCCCATCTCGTTGTGGTGGTGCTGTGCGTACTGACATTGAGCAGCTGCCGCTACTGGTCAATGTTGCGGTTTGCACAACAGCTCTGCGAACCGCAAGAATACCTGCAGCTCGCAACAATTAATGCTCAAACCGCTCTTACGCTGCACCAGCCCGTTTTACCCGAAGCGGTTTTTATGCGGTATTTCATGGCTCACCCTATTCACCAATCCCCGCTGCCAGAACACCTTGAAGAATACCAGTTTGTGCTGGTACCTGAGACGTCACCCGAGGCCATGCAATACCCCTTTGCCGCACACTTCTCAACGGCACCCGGCAGTTTATTGCTGGCCGGCGGCACACTGGGGCCGGAACTTAGCGAAGTCTTCAGCCAAGACTTTGCCGAACCCATTCTTTACGCTTTATGCAGCGAATCACCAGATATCGGCCTGAAAGAAATCAAGGTACCCATGCAGCTCAACATGCCACCTAACGCACTGGCGTCATATGATGCGATTGCAGCACTCTTCCCAAACGCCGAGCGCAAACCACTCGAAGCCGGCGTGGAGCTTGCCATTCGCCTTGATTTTCTGCATCGCGACGCCGGTATCCCATCCTTACAGGGGCACCCGGTGGACTTACGCTTTGGTTTTGAATCAGGCCAGTGGCGGACCTTGCATGTGAATTACGACCGATACAGCGTCTGGCTCGATTTCAGCATGCAGCGCGGCCTGTTCCACGCCATTCGGAGATAAGCGTGACAGACTACCTGACACCCGCTGATTGCTCCGAAACCGTGGTCGAAATCAAGAAGAGCCGCTTTATTGCCTGGCTGGCACCAGCTGAAGACCGCGACGCCGCACTCGCCTGGCTAGAAAAAGCCAGAACAGATTATCCCGATGCGCGGCATCACTGCTGGGCCTACCTCATCGGGCCACCGGCACAACCGCAAACGCTGGCCTGTTCCGACGATGGCGAGCCCAGCGGCACCGCGGGCAAACCCATATTAAATGTGATGCAACACAAGGAGGTGGGCGATGCGGTAGTCATCGTTACGCGCTATTTCGGCGGCATTAAGTTGGGAGCGGGAGGGCTGGTACGCGCCTATTCGCAAGCCGCGCAACAGGCCTATGATGACGCCACATTGATCGTAAAAGTAAGTGCTTGCACACTGGCATTAACTTGCGATTTTAGAACCGAGCAGAGCTTGCGCCACTGGGTAGAGAGCCATAATGGCCATATTATCCACGCCGAGTACGGTGAGCATGTAACCCTGCATCTGCGGCTTCCCGAACAGGAACGCGAGGCCTTGACGCTGTGGAGCGAGCAGTTTCAGGATATTCGATGGCTCGAGCAGGATGGGTCGCTACGCAAGCGGTGATTAGTCGACGCGATGGGGTTGCAACTGGATGCGGGTAATCTGTCGCCCCTGCATCAGCACCTCACCCTTGTATCGCGCCGTGCCGCCAGCGCTAAAATCAAACTCGTACTGGCGCATGAGGTGCCAACGACCACGACTGTCACGTTGCGGGCGCAGTCGTTTCAATACGATGGTCTGATCGAGCAGTTTGACGTCCAGCTCCTTGCAGTATTGCATGGCTCGCCGCAAGGCCCGGTCTTTGAGTTTACGGTTAGCCTGCCACAGCCATACCACCACGATCACCAGCGCGGTCAGTGCAATGGACCTGAGCGACATTAACCCGCTGCTCCATAAACCGGCTCGACCTGCGTATTAACACTGCCCGCGTCCCACGACACAGTGCACATGCCCTCATCTATAATGCAAGAAAGCTGCATACTCCGCTGCAAGCCCTCTGCCAGTGGCAGCATATCATCGGCCTGCAGACGCCAGATCGACACCTTGTTCAGTTTGTCGGTATCTTTTTGCAGCCCCTGCCACCAGCTTTCTACCTGTTGACCACCATAGGCAAAAATGGAAACACGGTCTGCCACCGCTGCCGCCTGGCGGATACGTTTAAGGTCTGGCGTGCCCAACTCGATCCAATGACTGATCCGCCCGTCGGGCTGTGTCGACCACAGATCCGGTTCTTCGTCGGTACTCAGGCCCTTGGTAAAGCTCAGACTTTCTTCGGCACACAGACAATATACGAGTACGCGCACTAACATCCGCTGAGCTGTTTCGCTGGGATGCTGCGCCACCGTTAACGGCAGCGCGGCGTAGTAATGCCGGTCGAGATCACTCAAGTCGACATGAAACCGATACACGGTTGCGCTCAGGGCCATCAGTGACTACTCATATCAGGGTAAGTTGTCGAGCCGCAGACGAGCCTGCAACGCCCAATAAGAACCGTTTTCAGACAAGGACAAACAGCGCTGATACATGGCTCGCGCCTGATCCCATTTCGCCAGTTCAAAATAATAATCACCATATAACAGGTAAACCCGGGGCAATCTTGGCGCCATACGCTGAGCCTGATCCAGATAGCGACTAGCCTGCTTCCATTGCTGTACCGAAAGTGCTGCGGCGGCGCGATCGAGCACACCTTCTACCGCAGAGGACTGGGTAGGTTCGCCTACTGGTTGCGGCGGTGCTGCATTGGCCGAAGTATCAGGCGGCGACGTTGCTGTTGTATCCACGGCCGGCTGTGCCGGAATCACCTTTTGTTCGGGGGCGCTGGCACAGGCAACGAGTAGCAGCCCCATGCAAAATACACTCAAGCGATCGATTAAAACCATGATTTTATCCAACTCCTGATGGAACCATAGCCCCCCTGACAATCCGCAATGCGCAAGTCATGAGGCTCTCCCCAAAATGGTAGCGGTAAGGCACCACGGCAATTTTCTTCGGTAAATACCGCACGCTGCGGATCATACCAGAAGGTTTCGATGGCTGCCGGTTTCACCATGCCTAAAGGGTGCTGGGGCAAACGCCGAAAAGCATCCGTCCACACGCGCAAAGCCCCACTGGCACCGGTCAATTGGGTGGACTGGTTGTCGTCGCGCCCCATCCAGACCACACCCAGATAATCACCCGAAAACCCTGCAAACCAGCTATCACGAAAGTCATTGGTGGTACCGGTCTTGCCAGCCACATTCAGCGCCTGTGGTAGCTGACGATAGGCCGAGCGCCCGGTGCCCTCACGCATGGTGTACTGCATGGCATGCTGTAATAGGTAGACAGCCTCCGGGGCGACCACCTGCTCGATATCAATACTGTAACGCGACAGAGTTTCTCCGTCTGCCGTGGTCACTTCACGAATCGCTCGCAGGGGCATGTTAAAACCATTACTGGCAATGGTGAGATAAAACTTGCTCACCTCAAGTGGCGTTAAAGATTGCGCCCCCAACAACAATGACGGATAGGGATTCATGTCGCCCTGCACGCCCAGCTTGCGCAGTGTTTGCTGCACCGCCGGCACGCCTAACTCCAAGCCCAAGCGTGCGCTCGGAATATTTAAAGAGCGTGACAACGCCTCAAGCATACTTACCTGTCCGCCTGTTTCACCGTCAAAGTTATTCGGGGTCCAGGTGTCGCCGTTACTGAATTCCAAACGAAAAGGTTCGTTCTCAAGCGCCGTCATCAGGTGATAGTTCTCAGGCTGACTCAAGGCAGTTAAAAAGATCGCC
>JAWWBW010000012.1:0-27066 GCA_033720775.1 Oleiphilaceae bacterium
CCGATGGTAGCAGCATGGTGCTCGAAGCGAACTCTGAGCTGACCCTCGATACCCTGTCGAACTTTGAAGAGCACGGCATGGTGGACAGTACCGTGCGCCTGCGTCGTGGCACTGTCAAAACCCGCGTGATCAAACGCGAACCGCGTAGCCAGTTTAAAACCATCACACCCACCGCCGTGGCATCAGTGCGCGGCACAGAATATCGTGTTAATCTCGTCGCCAATAGTCCCCATCAAAAACAGACGGCATTGGTGGAAGTCTATGAAGGGCTCGTTGATGTGGGAGCACAGCAAAAGAACTATGACGTGCCCGCCGAATTTGGCATCGTCACCAAGCAAGGGCAGGCACCGCAGCCCCCGGTTAAACTTCTCCCCGCGCCCGCTTTTAAAAACCTCAAGAACACTTACAGCATTGCGATGGAACCACCGAATGCGCCTGCCGAAGGGTTGCCCATACAATGGCAGGCACTGGAGGGCGCTGAAGCATTTCGACTCGAAATACTGGCAGCCAACGACAGCAACAAGGAGCAGGTAGACAGGTTGCTGCAAAGTCGTGTGGTACAGCAGCCTCAGACACACCTGACGGGTTTAAAACCGGATTGCTACTACCTGCGTCTGCGCGGTATTGATGCGCTGGGTTTGCAAGGCATGGCGACTAAAAGGCGCGTGTGTTTGTATCCCCAAATATCCGCGCCTGTGGCACAGCTTGAAGATAAAAACGATAGCCCCAATCTGCTGCACCTCACCTGGCAGGCACCGCAAGGCGCGCAGAGCATAAGGCTCGAAGTGGCAGAGGATGCCGGTTTTGAACGCCTTATTGATGAACGAGAGATGCGAGCTGACCGGTTCGAGGCACACTATGATGCTCCCGTATTCCTGCGCATGGTTGCACTGGACGCGCATGGAGAGAAATCTCCATACAGCGATGTGCTGCAATGGCAACCTGGCGAAAAACCCGAAGGTAAATGGTGGTTCCTAGCGCCTCCAGGATTATATCTCCTTGGCCTCCTACTCATCTAAATCGCGCGATTTTGCCAGTAGACAGGGCGCTTTGCTGCTTGGCATGGCGCTCACCATCAGTCTGCTCAGTGCCTGGCTGGCTTATATAGGCGAGCCGGAAAACCTGAATTGGCTGCACTACGATCAGTCACAGGCGTATAGCAGCTTGCCCGCCGCCGACGACATGGTGATTATCGAAATCGACGACTACAGCCTGGGCGAACTGGGCCACTGGCCGTGGCCGCGCCAACAGCATGCAAAGCTAATCACCATGCTTGAGGAGGCTGGCGCAGCGCTGATTGTATTCGATTTACTGTTTCCGTCTTCCGATACCGCTAACCCGCAATCAGACCAGGATTTCGCGCAAGCCATTGCCTCAAGCGGCAAGGTCATTCTGCCTCTATTCTTTGAAACAAAAGGGGCACAGGGCGTTGTCGTCGAAACGCCGCCTCACCAATCTTTTCAGGCGGGTGCCGCCGCGCTGGGTCATATTCATCTGGCGCGCGAAAATGACGGTGTCGTACGTTCCGTATTTTTAAAGGAAGGCATCAACACGCCCTATTGGCCACATCTTGCTCTGGCGACTCTGGAACAGGCGCAAGATCAACGCTTAATGAACATACCGGGCCAGCAACTGACCAAAACACAAACCTCAGACCACACCATTGGCATGACGCGCGATTATTACAATCTCGTCCCAATGCCAGCGGCTGAGCAAGGTATTCGGTATTTTTCGTACAGTGACGTGGTGCGCGGGCATATCGATACGCAGCGGTTACAAAACAAGATTGTGTTTATCGGCGCCACAGCAACGGGTCTGGGTGATCTGCTCACCACGCCGGTGGGCAATATGCATGGCGTGGAACTCAATGCCTGGATCTTCCATGCACTGCGGCATCAACGCCTGATTCAACCGATCGCGCCGCCCAAGCTGGCCGCCCTCACCTTTTCAGTCGTATTTGCGCTGGTAATGGTGCTGGGTAGTCTGTCACCACGCCTGTTCTTGATCTTTACGCTGAGCAGTGTCGCGACAATACTTGCTGGCAGTTCCGCCTTACTGCTTTACGCCGGTATCTGGTTGCCCAGTGCCGCCGCCGCAATTGGCCTATGCCTGTTTTTTCCACTTTGGAGTTGGCTGCGCGCAGAGAGCATGTTGCGTTATTTACGGCTTGAGAGCGCGCGTTTAACTCAAAGTGGCGACCGTAAACAGGAATACTCCCCCCAGCGAAGCGCTGCTTTCTTGGCGCGGCTAGGCATGATTGATGCCGAAACCTACCACGTGAGCCCGATTGGTAAACAGGCCTTAACAGCCTTACAGCTGCAACTCCCATTAGAGGCCGACCAACCTGCGGGAGATGGCCCTCAAGAGTTTGCACCCGTCAGCGAACTGGCTTCAACCCCTGAGCGGCAAGGCGATCACGTCGCCGGCGTGGAGCTGATTACGCGCACGATCGCGCAATTATCTCAAGCGCGTAAAAAGGACCAACGTAATCGACAACTCATCGAACAGAGCCTCTCGGGTCTGCTCGATGGCGTGTGTATCGCACAACTCAACGGACAAATTGCCTACTGCAATCAGCGTTTTAAAAACTGGTTTTTAGGTGGCGCAGAGCCTGACGGTGATACTGACCTGCTGGCAGTGCTCGACACACTCGTACTGCAGTCAGGGCGCAGCTGGCCTCAAGTACTGCAAAAACTGTATCTGAATCCCGAGCCGCTGAGTGACGAGGGCACCTTGCGACATAGCCTCCCTGACACGCCCGCCCATCTGTTTTGTCGCGCCAGCCTCGTTCAAACCTGGACGGATCGCATCGACACGCTCATTTTTACATTCACCGATGTCAGTCAGCTCAAAGCCGCAGAACAGGCCCGCGCCGAAGCATTAAGCTTTTTATCTCACGACCTGCGTTCGCCGATGGTTTCTGTGCTCGCGACCCTGTCACGACTCGAAGCCACAGACCGCGGTTTGCCGCCACAAGAAGTGCGCAATGTAGAAGTGTTAGTGCGTAAAAACCTCGATTACGCAGAGAGCTTTTTACAGCTGAGTCGTGCCGACAGCCTGCCGGACTCCGATGTAACCCCTTGCGATCTGCATGCTGTGCTCGACGGCGCTCAGGTACATGCCCAAGCGCTGGCGGCCGCCAAATCCATCCGCGTCAGTATTGATCGCTGTGTCGAAGATTGCTGGGTGATGGGTGAAATGAGCCTGCTTGAGCGCGCCGTGAATAATCTCGTGTCAAACGCCATCAAGTACAGCCCTGCCCACACGCTGGTCACAATTGCCCTTAGGCGCGAGCAGGAACACTGTGTACTCAGCGTGAAAGACCAGGGGCCCGGCATCAGCCAAGATGATCAGGCAAACCTGTTCAAACGTTTTACCCGCAAAAAAGGCGACAAAACACACGGTGCGGGCCTTGGCCTGAGCTTTGTGGCCGCTGTAGCCAGCAAATTTCATGGTGAAGTGCGCGTACTCAGCGAGCCAGGAAAAGGCGCCGAATTTAGTCTGGTACTGCCTGCCTTACAAGAAGACGAACAGGTGTGGTAAAGGAACAGACCGAGCGAGAGACGAGCGGCGAATGTGGGCGATAATCTGAGTAGAACCCCTTGTAGGTGGTATGATATTCGCGCTGCTAATATTTAACTCATCGTATACCGAAGCAGCAATTAACAAGGCAAGCAAAGGGACGCAGTAAAGTGCGCCCTTACTTTAGGCGTTACGTATTAAAGAAGGGATTCAACCTTGTCATTACTCAGTAGATTCTTTGCAGGTTTTTTTGGTGGTTTTGGTGCAATCGTAGCTGCCTTTGTATGCATCTACGCATTCGAAAAACTAAATGAAAAAGGGCCGTCAGACCGTGTCCCCACAACTGAGCTGCACTCTCCAGACTTTATCGAGTTAAACATCATTGAACGGGTTCAACATAAAAATGGTTTAAGGTACTCCGTTCAAATAAAAAACAATGGTACTCACACGGTAAGCAAACTTAAGTACGGTATATCGTTTTACCTCGATGGCTTTCTAGTAAACTCTTGCAACGAGGGGCGCTACGACGATCTAGCTCCAGGGGCATCTCACATTGATGAAACCCATTGCATTGATATCGATATTGGCGTTTTGCCCAAGTTAGAGCAAAAGCTGTTCGTAGGCACCGTCGAGATACTCACAAACACATAAAATGCTTTTAGCGGACCGCAGGATGCGTTGAACGCACTCTTAGGTAACAAATGAAAATCATTCGATCTATTGTGGTTTGCGTACTTCTTTTAAGTCTTTTCCCTTCAATTTTCGGCACATATAGGCTTGTTGAAGACGCTCATGGGTTGGTTACGCTGGCTGGTTTAAATAGCGATGAAATATCATTTAACCCTTATTCCAATAACAGTGTATTTTTCACCCCTCAAATGGCCGTATGGGTTTTAGAGAGCTTTGATTATCCTTATGATAATTGTAGCGCTCCACACCAAAGAATAGGTATATGCAGCACGCCTCTAATAATATGGGCTGGCAGAGGTATAGGTCTCAATGGTAATGAGTCTGATGAACGACTTTATTATTTAATCAATTTATTTATATCCAAGCAGTTGCCGATTAATTCAATGCATGATGGTTACACATCCGTGCATGAAGCCATCTTGTACAATAATGCGCGGTTACTCTCTACTCTATTGGAAAAAGGCGGAGATGCTTCGGTTAAGGTGGTAAAGCCGGGCTCAATATACGATGGTTTAAACGCTTACCAATATCTTGAATTGCTAAAACAAAGAAGCAAAAGTGACACATCGGAATTAGAAAGAGTATTACTCAGGAATAAAGAAAATACCTAAAAAGTGAAGCTTAAAGGACTTGGGTAAAAATAAATTCGAAAGGACACCATCTTGAGAAAAATAGTTACTTTGTTGCTGTTCGCCATTTCATTAAGTGCTTGTGTGGGTCACAAACAGAGTTCTGTCATAACTGAAACAGAACTAGATAGCGAGCCAAGGATAATTCGTTTCCTGCCAGAGATGTTACAAGGTTATCGATACGAAGATTACGAGAATTATGGTGGTAATCTTGGTTACTCTCTTCGATATCGAAAAGAAAATGAACCTTACCATATGGCAGACTTTTTTATATGGCCAGTGAGCAAGGAGGCTTTGAAGTACCCACATAAAGATATCGTTTTTAGCGTGGCAGATGGGAGCCTGCAAGATATATATTCCGCTCAAGATGCGGGTTTATATAACAAAGTGGAGGTGCTGGAAAGCAACGCTTATGACACGAACGGAAAAATCCTAGTTGTGACCAAGTTAAGTATGCTCAGAGATAACTTATCGAGCTTATCTTATCTAGTGGTCACGGAGCACAGAGGTAAATATATAAAAGCCCGTGCTAGCTTCGCTGATAACTCAGCGAATCGAGAAAGGGGCGATATAGCGGTTTTTCTAGTTGATTTCATTAATCAAATTATTCGAAACATTGAAAATGCCTGACCCGTTTAGTCTGCCTCGCCCACAAAGGGGCGTGGACTGGACTCGCTTCGTTCGCAGCTGCGTAAGACCTTAAAGCGCGCCTGACAATTAGATTGATATACATACAACGTACATGTAATAAAGTTTGAATGGGACTTGGCTAAAGCCAATTCAAATATCAAATAGCATGGTGTCAGTTTCGAAGAGGGTAAATCAGTGTTCTTCGATGAACATGCCGTACAATTTCATGATGACGAGAGCTCTCAGCTAGAAGAGGATCGCTTTCTGATGCTCGGCAGCAGCAATGCTCAAAAAGTCTTAACCAACGGCTCAACAGGGCATTAATTTTGAAGGAGAAATGGTGGAACTTCCTAAGTTTAAATATCACCCTGACCCTATAGGTACTGGCGCAATTGAAGCGAGCGAAGAAGTTTGTGAGTGTTGCGGAAAAGCTACCGGTTATATTTATTCGTCAATTATCTATGCTGACGAGGAGATTGAGTTTATTTGTCCGTGGTGTATCGCAGATGGCTCTGCGGCTAAAAAATTTGATGGCACATTCATAGATAATTACCCACTATTAAATGCAGGACTAAGTGAGGAGATTATTTCGGAGGTTTGCGAAAGAAACCCTGGATACAACTCTTGGCAACAAGAACAATGGCAAAGCCATTGCAACGATGCCTGTGAATTCCACGGTGATGCTAAAAAGGAAGATTTGCAGGCACTGTCGGGAGTGGAACTTGAGTCATTCTTAACAAAAGAAATGATCAAACCTGATTTCTGGGAAAATATTCTGGCGGCCTATCAAAAAGGCGGTAGCCCAGCAGTTTATCAATTTAAGTGTCGCAAGTGTCCGAAAGTAATCTATACAATGGACTTCGATTAAAAAGTTAACTAGGCCAGCCCGCGTTTGGCAACTTACCAAACTTAGGCACCAGCACAGCCGCGATCAAAGCCAACATGCACGACACCAACCAAATCATTCCCTTCTCCTTGTTACTCAATAATGGCGGTAGTCGCCGGAGGCACTACCTTGCGTGTGTCCTATTCCCTTGATGCCACCGATTCCAGATTGCTTTCAAGCTTTAATTCTGGTTCGGAGTGATCAACCTGGTAACTGGCCGATACGACGCGATTTCGACCAAGATGCTTGGCGTGATACAGAGCTTTATCACAGCGTTCGATCCAGGTATCAGTTTTATCTTCATGACAGGCTTCGCTCACCCCGGCACTAATCGACACCGGACCACCACTACCAACCACATACTGATGCACCGCCTGTCTCCACGCTTCGGCCTCCGCCATCTCATCTTTCAATAGGCTGTGATCCACAAGTATCCCAAACTCTTCGCCCCAATAACGAAAAAACTGATCGCTGGTACGCAGGCGTTTTTTGATCAACTGCGCCATCCGCTGCAAGACCCGGTCGCCCTCTTGATGCCCGTATGTATCATTGATCGTTTTGAAATTATCCAAATCAAACAAAATCATGCTCACGGGCACCTTGTAGCGCTCTTTTTCATGCAGCCGACGCTGAATGGCATAGTTGAACGCATGGCGATTAAACAGTTTGGTCAGAGGGTCTTCGGTTGCCAATTGCGCCAACTGCCGATGCAGGCGCTCTATCAGATACGAAAAGATAAAGGTAAACAGGGTCACCAGCAGTAGCGAAGCATAGATGCGGTACAGCACTGGTTCAGGATACTGGGGAAAAGCCAAGAGAAACACACAGAGCAAAAATACCACTACGCCTGCTGTCGCTTCTTTAAAGTCCATCACCATAAAGATGCTCACAATGCCGACATAGGCCCAGAAAATACCAAACTCCGGGTGCAGATAAATAACATTGAGAATGGTGATGGGCAAAAACAGCAGAAAGCCCCGCCCTCGCCACAAATAGTGTCGCTTGCGTACCAGCACAACAACGATCAACAAAAAGTAGACCGCCCCAAACAGTGATACCGCACCCGTACCAAAGTCACCACGCTGCATTTGCAATGCCGAGAAAAACGCCGATGCCAGAAAACCCAAAGCATTAAGCGAAATGCGTAACTTGTATTTGTAATCAGCGATCTCGGAAAGCACTGGTTTTATCCAACAGCCGGCGGGGATAATGCAAGGTGATTTCAACAGTATAGCCGCGTTTTAAAACGCCCGATTGATGATGAGGAACTTTTGGTTGAGAGATTAAAAAAATGTCGTTCATCAGGAAGTGCCTCCCCGGACATTTTTTTGCACATTGAGCAATGGTTCAACAGCAATTAAAATCCACGCCTGAAAAAGGAAATGTCCCTGCGATGGGGCGATGGTTGTTTTAAGGAACAAAGAATGAAATACCTTGCAGTACTAGTGGCAAGTTTAATTATGGCTGCTTGCAGTGGTGGTGGCGGTAGTGAGTCCAATAATATTGAAAACACCAACATAAGAACTTCTCACATTACGAGAGGAGCCTACCAGAGTATCGCTAACCCACTAGACATTACGATTAGCTTCGCCCCAAACTCTGCCCCCCTTATCATCTATGGCCAGCTTGAAGTGTTCTTTGATCTGAACGAAAACGGCACCTATGATGATGGTGACGTCGCTGTTAAAGCAGGAAACCAAGTGGGAAGCAGTTTTATCAACCTTGGAGAGCGATGGACCGATGGCGGAAACTTCGTTTTGGAGTATTTGGATGGAGGCAACGTTCATGCATTTAAACATCCAAGACCGTTTAATTTCGCGGGTCCATGGCGCGTAGTGAGTGACGTAGGTGGTTTTCAGGCTGTTGTGCGTCGCGCTAATTCGGAAGTAATTTCGTTTGATTTAACGCTTCGCATTAATCTCGATTTTTCTGACAACACCCAAGCTGCTGCAGATTTGAAAGCAGCGCTCAGAACCATATCTTCAAGTACTCCCAGAATGGCCAGGTTCACAAACAACGCGTCATTGAATAGTCCTCCTGGAGCGGATAGCTTCGATTATCTACCGGGAGAAAATTTATTCACCACCGAAAATTCCCTCGAAATTTCTGATCCGGCAGGAGACTACACCGGCCCTGAAGACTTTTATGACCTGATAGGAATCGAGTTAGTTTTGTAATCCGATATTCGCTCCGCCAATAAATGGCGGGGTTTATTTACTTTGTTCGCCACAGCCAATGGCGTTATACGAAAAGGGACGCGCTTATGACGAATCGGGCAATATTGGTCTTAGCCATTCTGTTACTGCCACTGACCTGTCTCGCAACTTACCCGCCAGCGTACAACGAATACGTCAATGATTACGCCAATGTGATCGACTACGATGCGATTGCCGAATTGCGCACAAAATTGGAGGATGTCGAGTATTACAGCGGCGTGGAAATCTCGGTGGTCACACTGGAAAGTTACCATTCGTATGATACTGGCGATGCGTCCTGGGAAGCCTTTTGCACAGGTCTGTTCAACCATTGGGGGGTAGGCAATCGAGAGCAAAATAACGGCGTCCTGTTTTTGATAGCGACAGAAGACCGAAAAATAAGAATAGAATTAGGCGCCGGGTATCCCGACCGTTATGACCTGTTAATAAAGTCAATTATCGACAATGACATTGCCCCCCTACTCAAAGAAGGGTTTTACACAGATGGCGTATTGGCAGGGGTCGAGAAAATTATAGAGGCAACCACCGTTAAGGTGTCATTCTTTGAGTGGTACAAGTGGTACATTCTGGGTGGAATTGGCGCGTTTATCTCGCTGATTATTGCATTACTTATTGATAAAAAGAAAAACCCCGGCCTGTTTTGGTTATTACTTGGTTTGGCCGGCTTGCTAATTATCTCTATATACAAAGGCCTGACCGACGGCAATCGCTCCGAAGGTTTTGGTGGTGGCAGTTCAGATGGTGGCGGGGCTTCGGGTGATTTTTAAACCGCTTAATGACGACGCACACCAAACAAAGCATACGATCACCGTTTGCGGCATGTAAGGCTACCACCAAGCGACACCTCTGTCGTTGTTAGGCTATTGGCTGACCACCGCCTCCGCTGTTTGCGATAGTAACTCCACCCCGCATGACACAAATCAATCCCGAGCGCCCCTGCCTCTGCTAAGCTGGTAGAACTCAGAATGAAGAAGACGATGCTATGACATCCTGCATTTGCCTTTGGCACCGCACCTTTCACGTTTTAGGCTTGTGTGCCTTGCTTGCCACGAGCCTGCAAACCCATGCCAGGCAAAAAGTGCTTATCGGCTTTGATCGCGACTACCCTCCCTATGCTTATATCGATGAGCACGGTGATGCCCAGGGCATTTACACCGAGATTCTGACTCGCGCGTTTGAGCGCATTGAAGGTTACGAGGTGCAAGTGGAGGGTTACCCCTGGAAGCGTCTGATGAAAATGGTGGAACAAGGCAAAATTCTTGCTGCCTACCCGCCCTATTACTGGCCTGCAAGGCGCCCCTGGATGCAGCCTTACAGCGTACCCATCATTACCGAACGCGTGGCACTTTACTGCAATAGAGAACAGGTGAGCGGTCTGCATAAAGCCGGCGCCCTGCGTTGGCCTGACTCGTATTTTGGTTATCTGATAGGTAATGATGCCGGCTTTGAAACGCCTGGCCCTGATTTTTTTGACGCGCTTGAGCAAGGCAACATACGCATGCACGAAGACTCTACCCTGCGCAATGTACAGTTGCTGCTATTGGGTCGTATCGACTGTTATGTCAATGGCGAGCTTTCAATACTCACCTCGCTGCGCTCGTTCGCGACAGACCCTGAACTCAACCAGCATATCGCCAAGGTTTACAGGGCCATGATTATCCGCGAAAACGAGGGGTTTGTGGGTTACTCGCTCAATGGTAGCGATTTTCCATATAAAGCTGATTTCGTCGAAAAGCTCGACCAGGTTCTACTGGATATGCAGAAAAACGGAGAGATTCAGAAAGTCCTTGCGCCCTACCATCAGGTGCTCATTCACTGATTAACCGTCTGATCTTGTATGACTTTAGTGGCTACCATTCACAGCCTGTTAACGTCGAATACACGCCCCTTAGCGACGCCCGAGTTTGCGCAGGGCTGCCGGTGTGTAGTGCTCTGCGGATCTTACCTCTTCACTGATTATCCCGGGGCCTTTGGCGTGGTTTTGCATGCCTTTTGCGTTGTAGCGCCCGGTTTTAAGATCATGATATACATCCACCACCGGCATCACACCACGCGCTTGCGCTATGGCCCAACCGTGACTCATACCCACGCGCCAAAGCTGGTCTTCATGATCGTAGCTTTCCGAAATCATGATCCCCCAACTGTCTTCATCAACATAAAAAACACGCCTTGAGTAAATGTGGCGAGCATTGGGTTTTAATCTTGCTTCAAGCACCCAGACACGGTGTACCTCGTATCGCACATGATGCGGATTAATATGATGAGGCCAAAGCAGCTCATCATAGGATAGATCGGGCAAACCTAGCCGGTTGCAGTTGTATGGGACAATGAGTTGGCGCTTGCCAACAATGGTCCAAGTGAAACGTTCCGGCGAACCATTAAACATATCAGTATCGTCCATGGTTCGCGTGCTTTCCGAGAGTAGCGCGGCACTATCGTGCGAAGCATGAGGTAAGCGCCTGACGCGCCGCTGCCCCGCATTGTAACCCCATGTCTGTCTTGGCTGAATGGTCTGATCGATGGGGTCAATCAGCAAGAATGCACCCCCGGCAAGTCTGGCAGGGCTCTTCACCAGCGACTTGTAGAACAACAATATATTATCGGTATCGTTGGGATTCGCGCGCGGCGCGTAATAGTTGAACATGATGTCGAGATCAGCGGTGTACATCTTGCGCGAAGCGTTGGGATAAACCACCGCTTCGGCTTCATCGCGTCGCAACCAAATGCCTCGCCAGCGCGTAACATGGTTCCAGATCACCTCCAGACCACTTTGGGGGATGGGAAATGGCACCCCGCCAAAGGCGTTCAATATGCCGGAACCATCTTCGGTAAGTGTCGTTAAGGTAGCGTTCCTGCGCGTGTTTCGGTAGAGCCACTCGGGAGCCGCATGGGTACGATGGCTCGGATAGAGACGCATATGGAAGGTATCCGGATACTGCTTTAGCAAGGCCTGTTGACCATCACTAAGCCAATGCTGATAGGCGGCTACGTTATCGGCGGTAATCACCGCCAGGGGAGCTTCATCAATGAATGGATCCTGTAGAAAGTCACCCTGTTGGTAACCCTCTGGAGGAGCCGTGATACCGCCCGTCCATGCCGGTATAAGGCCATCGGGACTACCTTCTCTTTGCGCGCCTAGAGGAGTCAGTTCTCCATCCAGGCGTCGCGCCTCTTGCTCTGACACCTTGGCAATTGCCACCACAGAACATAGCAGCGTACAAAAAACGACCCCTAGTTTCGCGACACGCAACAAGGTACTCAGGCCAGCCCACATAGGTTTACTCTTCTGCCGCCAACGTTTCACCCTGCAGATCCTTGGCGATGGTGCGGTTGCGTCCTGTGCGTTTGGCTTCATACAGTGCCTCATCCGCGGTGCGTATAAAATCGGCGATTGAGGTGGTTGATTGCGGTATGAGGCTGGCCACACCACAACTGATGGTGAAACGGATGTCGCTATCTTCGTACTGCACTTCACTCTGCTGTATGGCCAATCTCAATTGCTCGGCAATCTCAACGCTGTGTTCACGAGAGGAGTCAGGCAGAATAATGGCAAACTCTTCACCACCATAACGAGCCGCCGTATCGCTCGCGCGTTTGACCGATTCCAGTAAGCGTTCTGCGACGTAACGGATACAGGCATCGCCCGCCATGTGCCCATAATTATCATTGATCGATTTGAAGTGATCGATATCGAGCAGAATCAATGCCAAGGAGTGTTGGCCGCGCTTGGCGCGATTTACCTCAGCCTTTAACACCTGATCAAAATAGTTACGGTTATGCAGCCCGGTCAGGCCATCAGTGATACTCGCTTGATGCAGGTAGGATTGACGTGCTTTAAGTTGCTCTCGCATGTTATCGAGCGCGCGCCCCAGTAACGACAATTCATCATGCGTATGGGTGCGCATGACTCTATCCAGGTCACCTGCCGCGACCGCCTCAGCAGAATTGACCAGGTGCGTAATGGTGTTTCTGACCGAATAATAAAAGCCGGTATATAGCAAAATGGTTAACAGGATGAGCAGAACTGTCGCACCCTGTAGCAACAATCTGTCGCGCTCTTTCTCCTGCATAGCCAATCGGAACATGCCCAGCGACTTGAGCAAATAGCCTTCTTCCATGTTGCGTGCGGTTTCCCGTAAGGCACCGGTACTGTCGTAATACCCCCGCCAAGGCGCATCAAGAGAGGTCACCTGAATCAGTTGCTGATCCATTCGTTCCAACACGCCAAACAAGGGTACTAAAAACACATCACTGTTTTTAACCGTCGTGTTACCCAGCGCGATAATGGAATCGAGTTTGGCTTTGATGTTCTCCGCTTGCTTTTCAAGTTTGGCAAATGTTTTATCAATCACATAAGTACCGCTCGAATCAATAAACCCAGTATGCAGAAAAAAGGCACCGAACACGCGCGCCCGACCAGCGGCTTCGTAGGCATCCCCCACATCGTAAAGAAACAGATTCATTACCCTGAACATGCGGTCATCCGGAATACCCAACAAGCCATAATGCGTCGCTAACTGACGTTGCCAATCGTAGGCCTGTTCCACGTAGCGATGCACATTATCAAATACCAGCTCAATGGTGATGCCTTCCATTCCCGGAGCAATCGCCGGGTCATCCAGTTCTTTGTCGAGTTGGTCGAGATAGCCCAACGTGCGCCTGTGTTGCTTTTCGATTAAGAACTGCCGCGTGTCACTGAGGCTTTGCTTCGCCCGATCTAAGGCGGAGCGATGCAATGCACGAAAGTCCGGGTCGGACGAGACAAAATTAAGCACGGTAATATCGCGCCATTCTTCCAGCGCGCTAATGAGCGTGTGGGCTCGAAGCATGGCATCCATACCGAGACTATGCTGGCGAGCCTGTTTCAGTTGCATATTCGAGGCAATAAATAGCTGCACAACAAGCACAAACAAAGGCGCGGCAAACAGGAACATGATTACGCCAAACTTCGATGCGTAATCCAGGCGATTCATAAATTTGTAAAAGGGTTTAATGATTGTTTTTAGCTGCACGACCTATGTCCAAAACGCAATGCTTTAAAAAAGCCCTTTTGAAGTGTAGTTGAGTAAATGTATAAAAAAGGAAAAGCCCAATTTTTTCATTGTGGCAGATCGAAGGAAGCCGATCGTAACGCTTCGAGGGATTCGCGCACTTTTGGCAGATCGTCCGGGTTGTTCATAAAACGCAACAGTTGCTCCATCCCTTTCGTCGCAATGGGTTTGGGGTTATCGCGATCGTAATACTGGCTGATGCCTTCAGCCCGCTTCAGATATTCTTTGCCGGCTTTTAAAAAATGATCAAACTGCTGATTCGCATTGCGCTGCGGTGCCATCATGCCCACCGCCTCGTTTAATTCCGCCTGCACCTGCGGTTGCGCCATAAAGTCCAAGAACAACTCGGCTGTTTTGAGGTTTTTGACGTTACGGGGAATAAACAACACGTTGGTGGGAGCCTCTTCGTAAAAAGGCATCTTCTGGTCAATCAGGGGAAAAGGAATCACTTCAAAGTCGTCGCGCAGATGGGCGGGAATCTGAGATGTCCAGAAGTTGCCCATCAGGAACATGCCTGCCGAGCCGCGATACAAAAAGGGTATGACCTCTCGCCAGGTCCATCGATTGTGGTCAGGCAGAAAGTAAGCGCTGTCGATAAGACTGCGCCAATGGGCGAATACCTTATCCAGCCGCTCATCAAGATAACTCACCTCGCCATCAACCAGTGCCCGATGAAATGCCAGACCATTTAAACGCAGGTTGAAATAATCAAACCACGAAGCAACCGGCCATACCTCTTTTGAACCCAAGGCAATTGGCGCAATGCTTTCGCGCTTTAGGGCATCGCACACAGCGATAAATTCCTCCCATGTGCGGGGAGGCTTTAGCTTAAGTTGTTGAAACAGGGACTTCTTGTAATAAAGCCCCCAGTGGTAATAGTGAATGGGCAAGGCGTAGGTTTTACCGTTCGTGGTGACGGCGGTTTTCGCACCGGAGGTGATGCGTTCGTCCCAAGCTCGATCTTGCCATAGGTCGTCAATGGCCCGCACCCAACCCTGGCGAATGTACCAATTAAGTCGCTCCCCACCGAACCAGTACATCACATCGCTGTGTGACTCCGCACGCAACCAGCTCTCGATACGCTGTTTGTAACGCTCCGACTCCAGCGCTCGCATGTTGACTTTGATGTGAGGGTAGGCCTGTTCAAAGGCTTTGACCTGCGCGGCATAGGCACTGCGTTGCTCACCGTTAAACACCAGCAGCGAAAAATTCAGGGTAGTCGGTTCTGAGGCCTGAACCACTGAAACAAAAAGGGATTTCAGTAGCGCCAGAGCGACAAACAGGCAGAAAACAGGCTTAAGCAATGTGCGCATAAAAATCAAATGACTATAAAATTTAAAGCGCTTTAAGTATGGTGCCAACAGGGCATTTCGTCATGCTTGAGCTGGTAAAAAAGAACAAACAAAGTGCGTCGCACATTCGGCCTCACAATCATCCCCATCATGGCCAATGCACGCGCACCTGCTGTCTAGATCAGTCTGAGATGAATCACGTGCTCTACCTCGGCGAGATCCGCCAGCACTTTTGCATCAGGTTGCTGCTCCAGATCAAGAATGTTGTAGGCCACGCTATCGCGGCTCTTATTGAGCATATCAATCACGTTGATGTTGGCTTCAGCCAATACCGACAAGACATGCCCCAATACGCCGGCCACATTCTCGTTGGCAAAGGTTAAACGAATACCGGTGCTGCGCGGCATTTGCGCGATGGGGAAATTCACCGAATGGCGAATATTGCCATGCTCAATAAAATCTGTGAGTTGTTCTGCCGCCATCACGGCACAGTTTTCCTCGGCTTCGCGGGTGCTGGCACCGATATGCGGCATGAGCATGACGCGCTCTTTAGCCAATAGGGCTGGCGTGGGGAAATCCGTGACATAACGCGACAGCCGCCCCTCCTCCAGTGCAGGCAGCAAGGCCTGCTCGTCAACGATCTGTTCCCGCGCAAAGTTCAAGAGCACCATGCCCGGCCCGGCGGCCCGCAAACTGTCTTGATTGATCAAATGGTGGGTGGCGTCTATGGCGGGCACATGCAGACTGCAGTAATCGCTGCGCGACAAGAGTGACGACAGGTTGTCGGCTTTTTCGACCTCACTCGAAAGCCGCCAGGCAGCCTCGACCGAAATCGCAGGGTCGTATCCCACTACACGCATGCCCAGGGAAATGGCCATATTGGCAACGAGCGAACCTATCGCGCCCAACCCGACGACCCCGAGGGTCTTACCCGCCAGCTCGCCCCCTTTAAAGCGCTTTTTCTCGGCCTCCAGCTGGGTGACAAAGTTGTCGCCAGCCAAGTCTGTTGGCAACTCTTGCACATATTGCATGCCTTCGTAGATGCCCCGCGTACTCAATAACATACCGGCCAGCACCAGCTCTTTTACGGCGTTGGCATTGGCACCGGGCGTATTGAACACCACGATGCCTTGTTGCGTGCAATACTCAAGGGGAATGTTATTGGTGCCAGCTCCGGCACGCGCGATGGCTAATACACAGGGAGGAATCTGGTCGGGGCTCAGCACATGGCTGCGCAGGAGTATCGCATCAGGATGGGTAATTTCGCTGGCAACCTCGTAGTGATCACGAGGGAAACGCTCAAGACCAAGCGTCGCGATTGTGTTGTAGGTTCTTATTTTTTTCATTGGGCACCTCGCACCATTTACCGAATGATCGGTCAGTGAGCAGCAAGGTGACTGCCGCGACGGCGCCCTATTGCGTCGTCGTGCACGTTGCCAATGCAGGCACCGACAAAGCCGGCGCCCACCTGTATCAGATCAGTCTAGCCCTTTACCTCAGCATATGCCCAGTCGAGCCAAGGCATGAGCGCTTCGAGGTCGCTGGCTTCTACCGTGCCGCCGCACCAGATGCGCAGACCCGCCGGCGCATCGCGATAGGCACCAATATCAAAGGCCACGGCTTCTGCCTCGAGCAATTTGATCAAGCGTTTCAGCTGATCTTCGTCGAGATCAACGGTTAAACACACACTGGTATTGGAGCGCGTTGCGGCATCTTTAGCCAAAAACTGAATCCAGTCACGTTCAGCGACAAAACTCTCGATAACTGCCAGATTACGCTGCGAACGATCAATTAATGCAGCGGTGCCGCCCAGGCTATCGACCCAATCCAGCGCATCAAGGTAGTCGGCCACACACAGCATCGAAGGCGTATTGATCGTGGCACCTTTGAAAATACCTTCGATCAGTTTGCCGCCTTTGGTCATGCGGAAAATCTTGGGCAAGGGCCAGGGTGGCGTGTAGGATTCGAGTCGTGCCACCGCTCGTGGACTCAGAATCAACATGCCGTGCGCGCCCTCACCACCCAATACTTTTTGCCAGCTGAAGGTCACCACATCGAGCTTCTCCCAGGGCAACTCCATGGCGAAAACTGCCGAGGTCGCATCACAAATCGTCAGCCCTTCTCGCGCATCACTGATCCAGTCGGCATGAGGCACTTTCACACCCGAGGTCGTTCCATTCCAGGTGAATACGATATCGTGCTTCGCATTGGCCTGTTGCAGGTCAGGCAAGTCGCCATAATCCGCTTCGTAGATATTCACCTCATCAAGCTTTAGCTGTTTCACGATATCGGTCACCCAACCACTGCCAAAAGACTCCCAGGCAAACACATCAACGGGACGCGCACCAAGCAACGACCACAAGGCCATTTCGACCGCACCGGTATCTGACGCAGGCACCACTCCTACCCGGTAACCCTCGGGCAAACCCAGCAGACGCGCCGTATCAACACACGCACGCTCCAGGGCCTGTTTGCCAATCGCGGCACGATGCGAACGACCGAGCGTAGATACATCTAGTTGGGCGACGGAATAACCGGGGCGCTTGCTGCAAGGCCCGGAAGAAAAGTTTGGATTAGCCGGCTTATGGCTGGGTTTCATTGAGGCATCCCCATGGCTGCAATGGTGGTTACGCAAGGCCCCACGAACAGGACCGTGAAAAGTCGCCATCGTACCACCACTGCCTTCGGTCACCAAGCCTTGCAACACGGTGGCTCATACCGCGATAGCTGCTATGGTCATGCACCATCGTTATGGCACCTGAATCGCGCCAAAAAATGTGACTGATTCTGCGTTCCCAAGGTCACCCGATGGGTCAAATTTAGAGACCATGCTAAGCTCTGCGATGTTTGATTTTAGTGCCAGTGAGGCAGCCATATAGGACGTTGACATGCTTCTTTCTTTTATCCGACTCGTAGTGATGACCACCTTGCTCAGCCCCGCCTGTTTATGGGCCGGCGTGTACAAATATCAGGATGCACAAGGTCGCTGGCACTTTACCGACAAACCGCCTCGTAACCAGCAACAAGTAGAAAAACTTGACCTGAAACAGAGTCAAGAACGCCTCGATGTTAAAGAAGACGAATCCAGCCCTACCCATTCAGGCTCAAAAGATTTCTTAACGCAGCTACAGCAAAAATATGCGCCCACGAGCGACATTGAAAAGGCCACTCTGGCGGTGGTGACGGTCGAAACACAAATGGGCAGTGGTTCGGGATTTTTTGTGACCCCGCGTTGCCACATTGTGACCAACCGGCACGTGATTCGCCCCACCAAAACCAAAGACTGGGAAGAAGCGCAAGATACCTTTGACGACGCCGAGCGAGAATTCAAGCGTGCGCAGCAAAACATCAAACTGGAACGTGAGCGTCTGGAGCGTTATAAACGCTCACTGGATAAACATCGGGACTATGTGAACGGTTTGCGCGAGGGGGCTGAAAAACAACAGGAGGAAGCAGACCTACGCGGGTACCAGGATCAGTATGACCGTAATGTTCGTGAGCTACGTGACTACGAAGCCAAGGTGGCCAAACAACAAAAAGAGTTTGAACAGGAAAAATCCTCATTTTCGCTCAACAGCAGTATGGCCAATCTTGCCCGAAGCTTTACCGTGGCACTGAAAGACGGCACCAAAGTGCCCGCACAACTTGTGCATTTAAGCCACAACGAAGATCTCGCCCTGCTGCATATCAAAAACTGTACGTCACCCCATCTCATCCAAAATGCCAACCCCGAACTGCGACAGGGCCAAATGATCTACTCCATCGGCAGCCCGCTTGGGCAAAGTGACCACCTGACCTCCGGGGTGATCACAAAAGTGCGCAGTAACGCCATATTTATCGACGCTCAGATTCTACCAGGTAACAGCGGTGGTCCTCTGATCAATGACGCCGGTGAATATATTGGTGTGAACACATTTAAGCTGGCGCGACAAAGTGCTCACGAAGATGGTTTGGGCATTGCGATTCCGGCCAGAGTTGTCTCCAAAGAACTCGGAAAATATCTGGACTAGGGTTAGCACACCTATAAAACTTCAATACCTTAAGCACCAACATTAACACACAGCCTTATATAAGAAAGGTAAGCCACTAATATATAAAGAACTATTTTTCTTGAAAGTTTGGCACTTTTGGTTTCTCGTCTATAGTGATAAATAAGGGGCAAATCTCGCCTGTATCAAGCACCGTTAACCTTGCCCCCACTCGCTACGGATCAGCAGTAAGATTTCCGCGCAGCACACGACAAACGGAAATGGCCGTTCATTGGAACGCCAAACTAGACAGAGAGAGTTAACCCGTGCTCAAGAAAATCGCCATCGGTGACCTAACGGTCGACATGTACGTTGCAGAACTCATCGCCGGCCCCGGCGCTGCCATGCCCAAAAAGAAGAAAGGCATGGTGCGCGACCCCCGTATCATCGCCAAGTTTGTTGAAGTAGGCATTGAACATGTGGTGATCGATACCGCTAGAGGCCTCGATGTCATCGATCTCCCGCCAGCCAATGAGGCCGTCGTTAACCCCAGCCAATATGTGGATCAGGTGATTCAGGGCGATCTCGCGCAACTGATGGAAGAAACCTCCACGCACTACCGCGAACTTCGCCTTGAATGGGGTACGGCGAAAGAAGTATTCGATACCTCGGTCGCCATTGTCAGCAACACCATCGAGGCGGTGAAAGATGGCAAGTCCATTAACCCAGAATATTTTCGACAGGCTGCCTCGGCGATTTCTCGCTCGGTACTGCGTAATAAAGATGCCCTCACCTGGCTGGGCAAGTTTCGCGATATTAACTCTTACCTGTATGAGCACTCGGTAAACTGCGCCGTACTCATGGGTATTTTCGCCCATGCCAACGGCTTTAATGCGTTACAGGTAGAGCAATGTATTACCGGCGCGCTGTTGCACGATTTAGGTGAGGCGCTCGTTGATTCGGAACTATTTGAGCGCTCCGGCCCGCTGTCGCCCGAAGAATATGAACAAATCCAACAACACGTATTTTTTGGACAATCTCTGGTGCAGGATGTCGAAAACGTCGAAGACATCGCCATTCGCATGATCGAAGAACATCACGAGCGTGTAGATGGCTCGGGTTACCCCATGCGACTGAAAGGAAAGGAAATCTCCGTATTCGGGCGAATGTTGGCCATTGTTGATACCTATGACGCCGTCACCAACAATCGCACCTATAAAGAGGCCGTACCCTCATCCGTCGGCATGCGCACCTTGCTCGAATCCTGCAATACCCACTTTGACGAGAGTCTGGTGCACGTATTTATCAAATGCATGGGCGTGTACCCTACGGGCAGTCTGGTGAAGTTGAGCAATGGCATGCTGGCGGTGGTGATCGCGCAGATTCCGGGGGCACCACTCAAGCCACTGGTGCGCACCATCTACAACCTCAAATCGGCCGCTTATGTGGAACCACGATTAACTGATCTGTCGCTGCCCAATTGCGAACTGAAAGTCGTGAGCTACGAAGACCCGCGTAAATACAAGATCGACGTGTACGAATTTATGCCCACGGAATACGACTTTTAAGCCACCACCTACACTTCTGGCAGGCCGCGACTCACTAGCAGTGCCAACAGGCAGGCCAGTCCAAAAAATGCAAACACAGCGATCAGGGACCATTGCGCAATGGCAGCACTAATGATGCCGGCCAACAGCAGCAATGCACCAATCAGGGTATTGCTCACGGCCACATAATCGGTGCGCTTGTTGCCCCCAGCCATATCGACCACATAGGTTTTGCGCCCTAACCGTACTCCCTGATGCGCAATAGCGAGCACGAAGTACAAGGCCACCACTATCAGCACTGGAATATCGCCCCACACTAACTGGCCAGCAATCGCGAGCGCACACAACAGTGCCGTCAACGCCCCCGAACACAGCATCACAGTGCGGCTGCTACGGTCAGCAAAGCGCCCCCATATATTGCCACTCAAGAGACTGGCCAAACCCGAGACGCCAATAAACAGACTTAACTGCGCTACCTGCCCGGTGCCGTCGGGTGACTGCGCCAGCAAAATGAAAAATGGCGCAGATAGACCACTGCTCATTAGAAGTGCCCTGACAATGACAAACCGTCGGAATGGCGGATCTTCACGCAATAAAGACAGGCGTGAAAAGGCTTCTTTAATGGCATTGCCACCACCGTCTGTGGCACCGGAATATTCTGCAATGCGCGCAAACACCACTGCCGCCAGCAACCACAACAGCGCCGCGCCGGCCAGCAACCATACCAGCTGATCGTCACTGCCTCCCAAATCGAGCCAGAGCACCACCGCGACACCCAAAGTAATGAACCCCGAAATACTCGCAGCCAAGCCCGATACACGGCCTCGGCGGGTTTTAGGAATGGTTTTGCCCAGTACATCTTTCGACGCGACCGAACACATGCCTCGCGCCAGACTGAACACCACCAGTGCCAGCACGATCGCGACACCGGCCTGAACGCCCTGCATCGAAAACGCGATCCAGGCCATGGCCAACACGGCCAAACCCTGCAGCAGACAACCGGCGACAAAAAACCATTTGCGAACCGCATAGGCGCGAATCACACTCCCCAGCATGAGCTGTGGCAACAGCGCACCGGATTCCCGAATCGGCACCAGTACACCGGTAAAAAACGCCGGCACACCAGATTGCGCCATGACCCAGGGCAACACAATCTTCGTGCTGGCGAGTGCATCACCCAATTTGGTCAAACACTGACTCAAGAGAATAAGAAAGAAATTACCGGGTACTTCGCGGCAAGCCTGATCGGAAATATCCTTACAGACGCGCGCGTCTTCTTCATTGGCCACGTAATCGTAGAGACCCTCCATGGCCTGACTCAAATCACTCGGTTTGGACACCCTATGCGCTCCTCATCGCTTGTATGAACTACTCAGAAACACTCTTGAGAAAACGTGTGAAGCGAACCCAAGACTGCGTATCGGCCTCTTGGCGGTAACGGTCACTACCAAAGACGGTAAAGGCATGTGGCGCGCCACCATAGGCAATCATTTCATGATCGACAGCGGCTGCCTCCAGTTCATCGGCAAGACTGGCAAAGTCATTCATACTAATCATGCTGTCGGCCGTGCCATGAAACACCAGCACCTTACCCTGTGTCGCCTTGTAGTCTTGCCCTTCTGGCGTACTCAAGCCGCCATGGAAACTCGCAAAACCGGCGAGTTCAACACCTGATCGCGCCAGCTCCAATACGGCAGCCCCGCCAAAACAATAGCCGAAAGCCACCGTGACATCGGAACCATTCAATTCGGCTCCCTTGGTCATCGCCGCCTGCATCAGGCGGCGCATTTTCTCGCGATCCTTATACAGTTCACCCGTATGCTGGCGCTTGTCTGCCACTTCGGTAGGCCGTACTCCCTTGCCAAAGAGGTCAGCAGCGAATACGGCGAAGCCCATTTCAGCCAGCATTTCGGCACGATCACGTTCGTAACTGGTCAAGCCATCCCAGTCGTGCAATAACAGTAATAGCGGAGCGCCTTGCTCAACACTCACATAGTAGCCCTCGTAATCCATACCACCACTTTGGTAGGTCACCGCCTTGCCTGCTGGCTGCGCGCTGACCGTGTTGATATGCGCCATGAGTGCCGCCACAACTGCCAGCCATTTAAACGACATTGCCAAGCTTTTGTTCCACATCACCTTTCTCCTCTTCTGTTGTTATTGATGTCCGAAGCCTCCGATCCACCCTCTACTCAAAACTCCTCGTCTTCGTTCACTCTTCGTACGCAATGGGGTGCGGGTCGTATCGACGGCGTATATACTTTGGCACGCAGTGTGTTGCACCACTGCCGAAGACGTTTTAACAAACTCTTTTTCAGTTTAGTCATCACGTGCCCAGGTATCGAATAGCGCCTGGCCCAGCTCATCAAAATGGCGTAACACGCGATGCGCAAGAATGGCATAATCTGGCAGTGCATGGGGTGCATATAACCAGGCGTGCATGTCGGCCGCCAATGCTGCCTCCAGATCGTAGCGAAAATCACCCAGATAAATACATTGCTGCGGCGGCAGGCTCCACTGTTCGGCTACCGCCAGCAAAGCGCTGGGATCCGGTTTTGGTGGCGCGTCCTCTCGCGTGAGCACAAGCTCAAACTGTAATCCGGCTGCGTTCAGTTTACGCGTCGTGGCACTGCGCGAATTGCGCGTCACGATCGCAGTAGGCAGGCCCAGCGAATCCAGATAAGCCAATTGCCGAGCAACGCCAGGCAAGGCTTGGCTGCGTGCAGCATCTTCTGTTTCGTGGCGATGGACCACCGCCATCGCCTGCCGCTGTTGCTGCTCAGGCAAGGCCTCGATATAGACTAAAAGATCCTGATTGGCCGGGCACTGTAGTTCGCGTCGCATCGTGGCAAAATCCAGCTGTGAACTCACCAGCGTGCCATCCAGATCAAAAATGACGCCGGCATATTGCAATGGACGCGACGTTCCTGCTTTTTCCAAAATGATTTAACCCTCCCAACATGGTGCATTTCAAAAGCTATCGCACCATTATTATGCATACTCATAAACAGAACCGGACTTAAAGACCACTCAAGCCGCACGCAAAAATCATCCTTCAGCGGCTCTGTAACACTGCTTCGAGCGGCACGGGACGCGCTGCGGCAATGCCCTAATACGGGAGCAGCATTTTTGGCACTATTCTGGCTTAATTCAGTACAACTAGCACTATAATGGAGCCCGCTGTCAGGCTCCCGCTCGAGCGCTGGCATGGGCAGCCCACTGTCTGTCTAAACCCTATAACAACTTGCTTTGCATTTAATAACAAGGAGTCACTCATGCGCGCATTGGCGTCCGCTTTCAAGCACATTGGCGTTCAAACTGGTCTACTGTTTTCTCTCATGCTGCTCACCCAGTGGGGCTTCGCCCACAGTGGCCACGACCACAACCATTGGCTTAGCGGCGCGATTCACCTGCTGTCAGTACTGGCCGTGGTTGCCATTCTCTATACAGCGGCTCGTCTGGTGGAAAAACGCGCTTCGCGCAAACGCATTAAGTAAGCGCTCTCGCCGGGGCACGTTCATTGCGTTGCCCCCAGCTCGCGATGTATGCAGCCTCGTCGTTTGAGCGTCATGGCATACCATAGACCAAAAAGAGTCGTGACACTCTCCACTGCAACACGTGCCCGCTATCAGGCTCGACTTCTTTCCTGCTCAGCTACCAATGCTCTCAAAGTATCCATCAGGGCCACAAAATCATCGCGCCCGCCCCCTTCAAATTTGAAGCGGTTGTGAAAATACACGTATAAGCGACACGAGCGCCACTGCAGGGCGAAGCTGTAGCCATCAGGAGCGAGTTCCAGATCAACCCCGCGCCAGCGCAGCGCACCGTTGTTACCCTCACCCTTCTCTCTCACGATTTCTGCCGCCTGTAGCACCAGATGACTATCGAAATGTTCTTGCATCGCACATCTCCTGTTCTACCAAACTGAACGCAGTCCTCATGTGATTGGATCAGTTTTAGGGCAAACCATTCGACGAGTGGCTGCGTACAAGCAGAGAGGTATCGACATGACAAACAACCATCCACTTTCACATCGCGCGCCCCAAAACGGATTAGTCTGGTTCGATCAGGACCTGCGTGTGAACGACAACCCTGCCCTGCATCAGGCCGCTCAGGAATGTGCAAACTTGATCTATGTGTACTGCGTTGATCCAGATTGGTGGCAACCCTTGCACTGGCAATGTCGGCGCATCGCACCGCCGCGGGAACGTTTCTTACGCGAAGGGCTAACCGACCTTAACGAGCAACTTCAGATTCGCGGAGCAGGCCTACTGCTCGTCGAAGGGCGCCCGGCCGACGTGCTGAAACACCTGATTAAGCAGTATGCCGTGTCGCGACTCTATGCCAACATCAGTGGCAGCGTTTATCAACAACAGACGCTAAACGCACTGGAACATGCACAGCCAGAAATAACGGTAGTGGCATGTGAAGGAGATACCCTCTGGCGTGAAGCGGAGTTGCCTTTTCCACTGGAGCAATTGCCCGCGTCCTTTACGCCGTTTCGTAAACAGATCGAAGATCAGCACCTTCGCCCGCCTCTCTCTGCACCGAAGACCCTCCCACCGGCACTGTGCGTTGGTCAAGCGGAGACCGCATTGAAGCGCGGTGAACGCTTGCAGCGTTCCGGATTTTGCGGCGGGACTCAGGCGGGTAAGGAGCATTTGGACTGGTACTTCGCTGGAGGCCTTCCCAAACACTACAAACAGACCCGCAATGCGCTCGACGGTTGGGATCAGTCGACTAAGTTCTCGCCTTGGCTCGCGCAAGGCGCCATTTCGGCGCGACAAGTCGTCTCTAAACTTCGCGAATACGAAGCAGAAAACGGCGCCAATGAATCAACCTACTGGATCTACTTTGAGCTGCTGTGGCGTGAATACTTCAAATGGTATGCGCGGCGTTATGGTGCCCGACTATTTCGTTTTACCGGCACAGGCAAACGAAAACCCCTCACATCCTTTTATCCGGAGCGATTCAAAGCGTGGAGCCAAGGCAATACGCCCTATCCCATCGTGAACGCCTGTATGCGGCAACTGAACGAAACCGGTTACATGAGCAACCGGGGCCGACAACTTTGCGCCAGCTGCCTGATCTACGAATACCAGATTGACTGGCGCTATGGTGCTGCCTATTTCGAACAGCAACTGATTGATTACGACGTCACCGCAAACTGGGGTAACTGGCAATATATCGCCGGCGTAGGGGCCGACCCGCGTGGTGGCCGCCACTTCAATCTCGATAAACAAACGGCCGTGTACGACCCCGAACAACGCTTTATTCAGCGCTGGCAGGGACACCGCAACACCGCAGCGATGGATTCACGTGATGCCGCCGACTGGCCAATTGAGGCACCGAAATGAAACCTGCCCTGAATATTGTCTGGTTCAAACGCGATTTGCGACTCGACGACCATTTACCGCTTGCCCAGGCCTGCAAGGACTCCGCAGCAGTGTTGCTGCTGTTCATCGTGGAGCCCTCCCTCGTCAACGACCCGCATTATGATGAACGCCATTGGCGCTTTATGATGCAATCGATAAGGGATATGGATCAGCGGCTCAAAGCATTCAATTCACGCATTCATGTGCTGTATGACGAAGCGCTCAATGTGCTGCGCCGTGTTGGCGAGCGGTATCAGATCAAAGGGCTCTATAGTCACGAAGAAATAGGCATTGCGCGCACCTTTGCGCGTGATCGACGCATCGCCGACTATTGCAGTGAACAGGGTATAAGTTGGCAACAAGCGCCTCACAATGCGGTGCAACGAGGCCTGAGAAGTCGTGACCACTGGGATGCGCACTGGCAACAGGTGATGCATGCCCCTTTGGTCACACCCGATTTGCAATCGGCTCGCTTTATCAACTCGGATGATGATCGCGCACGCTTACCCGTCGCCTGGTGGCAAGCAAACGAGGCATTTCAGACTGGCGGCGCCAGTGCCGCACATGCCACGCTAGAAGACTTCCTCACATCGCGCGGCCGCCATTACGCACAGGGTATTTCGAGCCCTTGGCAAAGCCGTGAGACCTGCTCACGCCTCTCGCCCTATTTAGCCTGGGGCAACCTGAGTTTGCGCCAGGTGGTACAAGCCTTAAACGCGCGTCCTAACGAATGGGGCTGGGGTAAAAACCTGCGTGCCTTTCGTTCACGATTGCACTGGCATTGCCACTTTATGCAGAAGTTCGAGAGTGAGTGCAGCATGGAATACGCTCCCGTCAATGCGGCCTACGAGGGCTTCCCCTACCGTAGCGACGAAGCCAGCGAGGGCGACCTGCAAGCCTGGGCGCGGGGCGAAACCGGTATTCCATTGGTCGATGCCTGCATGCGCTGCTTGCATCACACGGGCTACATTAACTTTCGCATGCGTGCCATGCTGGTGAGCGTGCTCTGTCACCATTTGTGCATTGACTGGCGGCGCGGGGCACATCATCTAGCCAGGCTGTTTCTTGATTTTGAACCCGGCATTCATTACCCACAATTACAGATGCAGGCGGGTGTCACCGGCATCAATACCATACGCATCTACAACCCGATCAAACAGGCGCGCGAACAAGACCCCGACGGGCGTTTTGTCAGACAATGGTGCCCCGAATTCGTAGAACTGCCCGACGATCTTCTGTTTGAACCCTGGCTTGCCACCC
>JAWWBW010000013.1:0-25745 GCA_033720775.1 Oleiphilaceae bacterium
GCGGTCGTCGCACACAGTAAACGTAAGCGTCGATGCAAGATTGGTCAGCCCTGTAGGTCTGAAGATCACTGTGCTTACGCCATTGGTGCCGTCAACCGTCATCGAATTGTGAAAGCTACCAACAACCCGCAGTTCTTCGCCGGCGTCATAGGTATCGTCATCGTCAGCATCAAGCCAAACACGCAAGCCTGGGCCCCACTCGTTGGTGTTACTTGTGGCATTCACCGCACTCATATGAATGCTCGTGCCACGACGCACCGCCTCGGCGCGCGCAAACTGAATGGCCGTCGCGATTTCACCTTCCGAAGCACGCATGCGATTGGTTTTGAAAAAATTATCGAATGCAGGCACGGCAAAGCCCGCAGTAATTGCCAGTATCACCGTCACAACCATTAATTCGATAACAGTAAAACCGCGCTGTTGAGTTCGTAGCAACATAGAATCTATCCGGTTCAAGACAAGAGTAACCTTAGAAAAGACGCACGCCTGATTCCAGAGTTTGGAGACGAGCGGCAAATTATGCTGATAAATGGCATGCAGCCATGGGAATGTGCGATCACGATCACGGTCGCACATGGCAACGCTCCCAAACTTTAGCCTAGACCAAGTTAGGCGCTTTGCACGATAGCGTGCTTAAGAGCGGATAAAGAAAACGACTGGCAGGATGCCTTAGTTAGACGTTGGTCGCGGGAATACGCAAAGCTTTAGGCATGGAAAACACAATGTTTTCTTCGCGGCCCGCTTCTTCGTTTACCGTTTTTGCGCCAAGCTCTTTCAGGCGCTCAACGACTTGCTGCACCAGAATTTCGGGAGCGGAAGCGCCGGCTGTTACGGCAACAGCGTTGGCATGTTCAATCCATTCAGATTGAATCTGGGACTGATCATCAACCAGATAAGCAGGCGTACCCATTCTTTCTGCTAGTTCTCGCAAACGATTGGAGTTGGAGCTGTTGGGCGAGCCAACCACCAGCATCACATCAGACTGACTGGCAAGGCCTTTCACGGCATCTTGCCGATTCTGCGTGGCGTAGCAAATATCGTCTTTTCGCGGCCCCTGAATCGCCGGAAAGCGTTGGCGCAGCGCATCAATCACCTTCGCGGTGTCGTCTACTGACAAGGTCGTTTGGGTGACATAGGCGAGACGCTGCGGGTCAGCTACTTCGAGTGTGGCAACGTCGTCACAGTCTTCGACCAGATAAATGCGGCCACCATATTGCGTGTCATACTGCCCCATGGTGCCTTCTACCTCTGGGTGCCCCTGGTGACCGATCAGCACACATTCCATGCCCTCACGACTGTACTTGCTCACTTCCATATGCACTTTGGTAACCAACGGGCAAGTCGCGTCAAAAACATTCAGCCCTCGTCGTTTGGCTTCGAGCTGCACCTGCTTTGACACCCCATGCGCACTAAAAATGACCAGCGAGTCGTCGGGGACTTCATGCAGCTCGTCAACGAAGATCGCACCTCGCGCCTTCAGGTCATCAACCACAAAACGGTTGTGAACCACCTCGTGCCGCACATAGACCGGGGCACCGAATACTTCGAGAGCACGATTAACGATCTCGATGGCGCGATCAACGCCGGCACAGAATCCGCGGGGATTAGCGAGCTTAACTTGCATGATATTTCTCTCGAATCGGGTGCTGTTAAAGGGGTTCGACGTCGACGATATTTACTTTGAATGTCAGCGTTTCGCCCGCCAATGGATGATTAAAGTCGACGGTGACACGCTCATCGTCAAACTCCTTAACGATTCCTGGCAACTCGCTCTGACTGGCATCGGCGAAAGAGATTACGAGACCTTCGCTTAACTCTAAATCCGCAGGAAAATCTTCACGCTTAAACTGCTGCACATTGTTGGGGTTTGGCATACCGAAGGCTTTTTCTGGTGGCACCTGCCACTCGCCTTCGTCTCCTACCTGTAAACCCAAGAGATAACTCGCAAAGCCATCGGGCAACTGACCATCACCGTATTCAAAGGTTGCCGGGGCCTTATCAAAGGTGGAATCGACAACATCGCCATTGGCCAAATTCAATGAAAAATGCATACTGACTTTGGTGTTTTCTCCCACCGCAGGCTTACTCATACTACTACCTCAATTAAGCGTTTCTCGTTCGGCTTTACGTTTCTGAAGCCGGGGGTGGTTCTTCTTTATGCCGAAATAAATCAATGACCATCATGCCGGCCCCAATGCTGATGGCCGTATCGGCGATATTAAAAGCAGGAAAATGATAATCCCGCCAATAGAAGTGTAAGAAATCGACCACGTACCCAAGAGTGATACGATCGTACAGGTTACCCACGGCCCCCCCCAGCACCAGAGCAATGGCGGCGGCCAACCAGCGATCATTCTTCAACACAAACAGCCAGCGCGTTAGAGCAATACTCACGCCTATCGCCAAGATAGCGAAGAACCAGCGCTGCCAGCCCCCAGCACCGGCGAGAAAGCTGAATGCCGCCCCCGTGTTGTGTAACAGCGTTAAATTAAAACTGGGCATTACCGCTACGGACTCTGCATAGGTCAGCATGCTACTGGCCAGATACTTGGTGTATAAGTCGGCCACTAACACTACCAGGCTCAGCCAGAGCCAACCTCGCATGGAACGTTCAACCTGTTCTTGCATCACACACTGCGCCGTTGTCATTAATCGTTGCTCTCAAGGAGATCAAGCAAAATACCTGACCTCACCCTCGCCTTCCACGTTACTGATACAGCGGCCACACAGGCTTGGATGCTGCGCATCTTCTCCCACTTCGGGGCGATGATGCCAGCAACGATCACACTTGGCATGCCCGGTTGCGACGACATCAAGACGCAAGCCTTCTAGCTCGCATGGCTGGGCCGCTTCGGTTGCAGCCGACAAGGGCTGCACGCTGGCGCCGGAGGTGATCAACACAAAGCGCAGCTCCTCTCCGAGTGTTTCCAGAGTCGTGAATAATTCGCCCTCGCAATACAGCGTCACCTCAGTAGTAAGAGAGCCTTTGACCTTACCGGCGTTACGCTCTTCTTCAAGACGCTTATTGACGGCATCTTTCACGGCCATCACACGCGCCCAGAACGCCCGCCCTTGTACGGCATCTTCCGGCAACTCAGGCAAGTCCTGATACCAGGTTTCAAGCTGCACACTCATGCTGCGCTCACCCTGAGCAGGCGCAGGCAGGGAACTCCAGATCTCATCGGCCGTAAAGCTGAGTATCGGCGCAAACCAGCGCGCCATGGCTTCTAAAATATGATACATCGCAGTCTGACAGGAGCGCCGTGCAATACTGTCAGACTTGGTGGTGTACTGGCGGTCTTTGATGATGTCGAGATAAAAGCCACCCAGCTCGCCCACACAGAATTGCACCAGCTTCTGTACCACATCATGAAAGTTGTAGTTGTCGTAAGCGGTTTGAATTTGCTGTTGCAAGATAGCGGCTCGGTCGACCGCCCAGCGATCAAGGGCCAGCATGTCTTGGGCCGGCAACAGATCGCGCGCCGGTTCAAAACCATTAATGTTCGACAATAAGAAACGCGCCGTATTACGCAAGCGCCGGTAGGAATCGGCATTACGCTTGAGAATCTCATCCGACACGGTCATCTCACCACTGTAATCCGTTGCCGCGACCCACAAGCGCAGAATATCGGCACCCAGCTTGTTCATCACTTCTTGCGGGGCCACGACATTACCAATGGACTTCGACATCTTGCGACCTTCGCCGTCCACCGTAAAACCATGCGTCAGCACTTGCTTATAAGGCGCAGCGCCATTGATGGCGATGCCCGTTTTCAATGACGACTGGAACCAGCCACGGTGCTGGTCAGAACCTTCAAGATAGAGATCGGCCGGATACTGACCCAGCTCTTCGCGCTGACGCAATACCGCAGCATGCGTGACACCGGAATCGAACCATACATCGAGGGTATCGGTCACTTTGTCGTATTGCTCGGCTTCGTCGCCCAGCAGCGTGGAGGCATCCAGATCAAACCAGGCGTCCATCCCTTTTTGCTCAATCAGCTCAGCTACTTTTTCGATCAAGGTTTGCGTATTGGGGTGCAGTTCTTGTGTTTCTTTATGCACAAACAGTGTGATGGGCACACCCCAGGTACGCTGACGAGAGATACACCAGTCCGGGCTCTGCTCCAGCATGGCTTCAATTCGATTTTGACCCCACTCAGGCACCCAGCGAACCCCTTGAATGGCTTCCATCGCCTGCGCCTTGAGGCCGTTTTGGTTCATGCTCACAAACCACTGCGGCGTCGCCCTGAAGATCAGTGGCGTTTTGGTGCGCCAGCAATGCGGATAGCTGTGGGTAAATACTTTTTTGCAGACCAGTTTGCCCTCGTTCTCGAGTGCGGCCAGCACCTTTTCATCTACTTTATACACATGCTCACCGGCAAACATGGGCACGTTATCGCGGTACACACCATGGTCATCCACGTAGTTAAGTGTCGTCAGGCCATTGGCCTTACCCACATTAAAGTCGTCAACACCATGATCCGGAGCCGTATGCACCGCACCGGTACCCGCTTCCGTGGTGACGTGATCACCCAGAATCACGGGCACGTTTTTGTCTCGATAGAAGGGGTGGACCAGCATTTGGCCTGCGAGCTGGTCGCCCTTGCACTGGCCAACAATCTCATATTGCTCTATGCCATAGCGCGCCATGACGTCTTCGACCATGGCCTGTGCGAACACCAGATACTCGGTACCGCGCTCGGTCTGGCAGCGCACCAATGCGTACTCCAGTTCGGCATTCAAGGCGACCGCCTGGTTAGCTGGCAGGGTCCACGGCGTTGTGGTCCAGATGACAATACTGGCAGCGTCTACTTGCTCTTGAGGATTAAACAAGGCAATCGCGGCAGCATCAACGAAGTCAAAACTCACATCCACAGCGGTCGACTGCTTGTCTTGGTATTCCACCTCGGCCTCAGCCAAAGCCGAGCCACCCACAACACTCCAGTAAACCGGCTTAAAACCTTTCTGAAGGTGACCGTTCTCGATAATTTTACCCAGCGCACGCACGATATCGGCTTCGAACTTGAAGTCCATGGTGAGATAGGGCTTATCCCAATCTCCCAGTACACCCAGACGAATAAAGTCAGCTTTTTGCCCTGCTACCTGCTTGGCGGCATAGTCACGACAGGCCTGGCGAAATTTACCGTGATCGACCTTCACGCCAGCCTTGCCGATTTTCTTTTCGACATTGTGCTCAATTGGCAGGCCATGACAGTCCCAACCAGGGATGTAAGGCGCATCGTAGCCACTCAGTGTTTTGGACTTGATGATCACATCTTTGAGAATCTTGTTGACCGCATGACCGATGTGGATATTACCGTTAGCGTAGGGAGGACCATCATGCAGGATGAATTTCTCTGCGCCCGCTCTTGCCTTACGAATGGCCTGATACAGGTTCATATCCTGCCAGCGCTTAAGCATTTCGGGCTCGCGCTGGGCTAGATTCCCCTTCATGGGAAAGTCGGTAGCAGGAAGGTTAAGCGTATGTTTGTAGTCACTCATAGAGATTCACTTTGCCATCGTAAGTCGTGGTCAATTGTTATGTTGTTGCAGACATTGTCTTGCTTGCGCTGCATCCAGTTTAATCTGGGCTTTCAAGGCATCCAGCCCATCAAAGCGTTTTTCGTCACGCAGGTGAGCGATAAATTCCACGCCTACCCGTTCGCCGTAAATATTCTGATCGAAGTCAAACAGGTGTACTTCGAGATTGGGTTTGAATTGACCCACCGACGGCTTGCAGCCAATATTTGCAACGCCATCGACTGACCGCCCGCATGCAAGATGCACCCGCACCGCATAAACACCCATAAGTGGCGAACGTAAACGTTTGAGCGGTAAATTCGCCGTAGGAAACCCCAAATTTCGCCCCAGCGCCTGCCCGTGTACCACACGCGCGCTCATGGTGTAGGGCTTACCCAGCATCGCTGCGGCATGCTCAAATTCACCCTCTGCCAAGGCCGCGCGAATACGCGTACTGCTCACGCGATCAAACCCATTGTCATCCAGACAGGTGGGCGTGTTTTCCACCTCAAAGCCTAACGTTTTACCGCGCTCCCTGAGCAAGGCAAAATCGCCTTCGCGGTCACCACCGAAGCGGAAATCGTCGCCCACGACCAGATATCGCACCCCGAGATGTTGCACCAACACGTCTTCAATAAAACGATCGGCTGAAAATGTGCTGAGCGCCTGATCAAATTTGAGGCAAAACACATAATCGAGCCCCTGATCACGCAAAGCACTGATCTTTTCACGCAAGGTCATCAAACGAGCCGGTGCATCAGAGCCATTAAAATATTCCAAGGGCTGCGGCTCAAATACCACCACGAGCGAAGGCAAACCCAATTCTGTCGCCTTGGCTTTCACGCGTTCCAGAATCGCTTGGTGACCGCGATGTACACCATCGAAATTACCGATCGTCACCACGCAACCTTCCGTTTGGGGCCCCGGGTTATGAAGACCTCTCAGTACGCGCATCGCCACTCTTTGCCGTCAAAAAATAGCCGCAGATTATACTGGCTTGACCCCATACGGTTCAATGCAAGCCAGAGTTGGGCACATAAAAAAACCCCTGACTGTGCAGGGGTTTTGCAGGGTTTAGACCGAGACTATTCCCACCAGCCCACCAGGTTCATGTAAACAATGGTTGCTGGAGCGATTAGAAAGGTCAGAATACCAATGGTTTCGTCAGTAGATTCTTCGTTGTTTTCGTTAACACGAAACCCGTTCTTTTTACCCGAGGTGTAATAGACACGTTCACCGTGTCGCTCAAAATACTTATCGGGGCTTTCAATCTGGTAGTTACCTTCGTTTTGATAGGCAGGCTGAAATTCATCTTCATTCGCCATGGCACCACTGCTACCTACCGCCAGGGTAAGCGCAAGCAGAGAGCCTACAAATACTTTCACAACGCATCGCAGTGAATTCAGGAATGCAACCAGTCGGGCACGGTAAGGAACAAACATCTAATACCTCCTTAATGTTATGCCTTGACGCCGGCATCGCGATTGCGCAACACGCAGCTCAGTGACTGAACAAACTTTGGTCACTTATTAAAAAACTTTGGCAACGTAAAATAAAGGGATTTTACAAATGATCACGTCTTGGATGCTGCAGAACGCGCAGCAGTTAACACTTCTGCCACCCACTCCAGCCAATGCAATACAGGCTGACGCCCTCCCGCCGCCAAATGCGCCTGACAACCGATATTGGCAGTGACCACGCGTGAGGCACCTGTGGCCTGCAACTGAGCAAGTTTACGCTGTTTCAGCTGGCGAGAAAGTGCCGCCTGTGTCACCGAATACGTGCCCGCAGAACCACAACACAAGTGCGCATCAGCCAGGGGCTTTAGCTGCGCCCCGAGCTGCTGCAACAAGGACTCGATACCACCTCGCAACTGCAACCCATGCTGAAGGCTGCAAGGAGGATGAAAAACCAAAGTTTCTCTGGATAGCGGCAACTCTAAACCTTTAGACTCAATGGTCGCCCGCCAGTCCTGCTCCAACAGGAGCTCAATGGGGTCTTTCACCAAATCAGCGAGACCTTGCGCACGTTCTCGATAGACCGGATCGTCGCGAAAAAAATCTGGGTAGTCTTTCAAATGGGCACCACAACCGCTGGCATTCGCCACGATTGCTTTCAGGCTGCCGCGTTCAACGTAAGGCCACCAGGCGTCTATATTGGCGCGCATCATTGCTCGTGCCGACTCATGCTGGTCGAGATGGTAGCTCACCGCCCCACAACAAGACACCGAACTGAGTTTGAAAACTTGAAGATCAAACAATTCGAACAACATGCGCGTCGCCCGATTAATATCGGGCGCAAAGGCATCCTGCACACACCCCTGCAGCAACAGTATTTCAACGTGATCTTCGGCCCTCGCCTCCGGCACCTGCCAGACGTCATCCAAACGCTCCTTTATGGCTGGCACACGATGCCGAATTATTTTAGGCATCGCGCCGCGCACCCGAGCCGCCAAACGCACCAAGCGCGTGAACAATCCGCGCTGTAAAATGAACCATGCCAGACTCTTTCTAGCGACAGCGCCAAAACGGTTACGCGGCCGCTCTCGACTCAGCACCTCACGCCCAATATCCAGCAAACGGTGATATTCCACTCCCGAGGGACAGGTCGTTTCACAGGCCCGACAGCTCAAACAGCGATCAAGATGCTGCTGCGTACTCGCGCCTACCTCTTGCCCCTCAAGCAACTGTTTAATCAGATAAATGCGACCACGCGGCCCATCCAGCTCGTTACCCAGCACCTGATACGTGGGGCAGGTCGCGTTACAAAAGCCGCAATGCACACAGGCACGCAGAATCCTGTCTGCCTCTTTCCCCTCTGAGCTGTCTTTATGTCTCGCGATCAGTTTCGTTTGCACGAATAACCTCTACCAAACATCATTGCCATTACATGATTCCCAACCGTCCCGGTGCAAACAGATTGTGGGGGTCAAAGGCCTGCTTCAAGCGCTGATGGAGCATGGCTCGCGCACCGCTGATACGCGGGTACCCGTCCTCGCACCCGGCAAAACAGGCGTAGGCATAGCCGCCCAAAGAGGCCGCCTGCTGCACCACATCAACACCCTCACTGTCCTTCACAAAATACTGAGCCCCGCCCCAATCAAGCAAAGAAGCCGACGATGACCATAAAGAGCCCGGCGGCAGTGATACCCGCCACAAACCTTGCCGCTCGTTTAATAAAGGCAACTGCCATTGCTGTAGCTGCTGCCAAAAATTCTCAGGTACCGAATCGAGCATATGTTGCTGAGCCGCAAATCGGTGTACTAAGCGCTCATCACCGCGCAAGCGCACAATCGCCATTTCTCCGGTATGCGCAATTGCTGTGACTGGCGTCACCACAGCCGCCCACCGCTTAGCGCGCGCAAGCAAGTCTTCACGACCTAACGCCAAACTAAAGCTCCGCTCGTATATGGGTAACGGCAACACCTTGAGCGATACTTCGGTGATCACTCCCATCGTGCCCAGCGAACCACACATCAAACGTGACACATCGTAGCCCGCGACGTTTTTCATCACGCGTCCACCGAAACGCAATACTTCGCCCCGGCCATTAATCAAGCGCAAGCCCAGCACATAATCACGCAAAGCCCCATACCACGGCCTGCCTGCACCACTCCAACCAACGGCCAGCATGCCTCCTACCGTTCCCGAGCCATCCACCATTGGCGGCTCAAATGGCAAAAACTGATTATTTGCGGCAAGCACCTCATTCAACTCGGACAACAGCGTACCGGCACGCACCGTGATGACCAGCTCACTGGGCTCGTATTCGACAATACCGGTGTGCTGCCTCACGTCGAGCGACCGCCCCTGCGTCGCACAGCCAATAAAGGTCTTGCTACCTGAGCCGCTAACGCATAAGGGAGTCTGTGCATGAACCGCCGCACGCACCTGATCGATCAACCCTGCTTCTGTCACCTGCATTAAAAACGCTCCAAATGCGGGTGAGGCAGCTCGTTGTTATGCACATGCATGGCACCAAACTCAGCACAACGCGCCAGGGTCGGAATGTTCTTGTTTGGATTAAAGCGGCGGGCCGGATCAAACGCTTCTTTAACCGCTTTGAATTGCTCCAACTCGGCAGTCGAAAACTGCACACACATTTGGTTGAGTTTCTCACGCCCCACGCCATGCTCGCCGGTAATCGTACCGCCCAAGGTTACGCACAAGGCCAGAATGTCACCCCCTAGCTGCTCAGCCATTTCTAGCTGACCGTCGATGTTGGCATCGAACAAAATCAAAGGGTGCAAATTACCGTCGCCGGCATGAAAGACGTTTGCCACAGGTAAACCAGCTTGTTCAGAAAGCGCAGCAATACCTGCCAACACTTCGGGAAGTTTTTGTTTGGGGATGGTGCCGTCCATGCAGTAATAGTCGGGAGCCAAACGCCCTACCGCAGGAAACGCACTTTTACGCCCCTTCCAGAACAGCGCTCTTTCTGTGGCGCTTTCAGCCTCTCTCACTTCGGTAGCGTTAGCGGCCTGCAGCACACGTTTTAAGCGTTCAAGATTCGCGGCGACATCCTCACTCAAGCCATCCAATTCGATGATCAGAATGGCCTGTGCCTCGCGGGGATACCCCGCCTGTGCAAAATCCTCTGCCGCACTGATTGCCAGATGATCCATCATTTCCATTCCCGCCGGAATCACTCCGGCAGCCAGCACATCTGCCACCGCTTGCGCCGCAGCACTAACTGAGTCAAAGCTTACCAGCAGGGTCTTGATGCAAGGAGGAATGGGCAATAGGCGCACCGTCACTTCGGTCACAATTCCCAGCATACCCTCAGAGCCATGCATCAGCGCTAGCAGGTCCAGCCCCGGCTCATCGAGACACTCGCCACCCAATTCAAGTATTTCTCCATCAGGCAATACACAGCGCAGTGCCTGCACATTATTCACCGTCAAACCATACTTCAGACAATGCACCCCCCCGGCGTTTTCGGCCACATTGCCGCCAATGCTGCAGGCGATTTGGGAGGAGGGATCGGGGGCATAATACAGACCATGGGATGCGGCAGCCTCAGATATCGCGAGATTACGCACACCCGGCTCTACGCGGGCCAGACCGCGCTCTGCATCCAGCGTAATCATGCGCGACATGCGCGACAGCACCAGCATGACGGCCCCCGGAATGGCCATTGCACCGCCGGACAAACCCGTTCCCGCTCCACGAGGCACGATAACAACGCCATGCTCTGCGCAGCGTTTTACGATGGCGACGACTTCTGCTTCGCTCGCTGGCAACAAGACAAGATGCGGCACAGAACGGTACGCCGACAAACCATCGCACTCAAAAGGACGACACGCTTCTTCAGAGACGAGTATGGCATCTGCCGGTAACAAATCAGCAAACAAGCCACACAATTGCGTTCGGGTAAATCCCGTTAATGGACCGTCGATACGTTCATCATGATTGGCAGTCACATCTACCCTCTATTCTTTACCCGCCTTTAACAGCCTCAACAACGATAAGCCGCTGAGCTGCACTGCGCCAAAATACACACACAAACCACCGATTACCAACAGGCACACTTCAGACACTCTCGCGAGCGCTGACATCTCAAACCAGACTTCAACAGCTGGCGACAACCACAACACCATGGCTATCATTAATCCGGTCGCCAGAATGATGCGCAACAAGAACAACTGCCAGTCGCTACCAGGAACGAAGTGCTTATCTGCACGCAATCCGCGGTATAACCAGTAGGCATTCAACCAAGAAGATAACGCCGTGGCCAACGCGAGACCAACATGCTCCAAATGCCAGATTAGCAACAGATTGAATACCATATTTGCGGCCATGGCGTAGATACCAATCCGCACCGGGGTTTTCATATCCTGGCGCGCAAAATAACCCGGCGCGAGCACCTTAATAAGCATAAAGGCAAGCAAACCTAAAGCATAAGCACGCAAACTCGCTGCAGCCATCCAAACATCGAACTGCGTCATCGCACCGTAATGAAACAGCGTGGCTACCAAAGGTTCGGCAAGGGCGATCAAGGCCGTAGCAGCAGGCACACCAATCAATACCACCACGCGCAAGGCCCAGTCCATGGTGCGTGAAAACGCCTCTGCAGATTGCGTCGCATGGTGACGCGAAAGACTAGGCAAGATTACGGTCGCAATGGCAATACCGATTACCCCAAGCGGCAGCTCCGCAAGGCGATCAGAATAATACAGCCATGAGATGCTTCCGGTTTGTAAAAACGAAGCCAGAATCGTGTCGAGCAAGAGGTTTAACTGACTCACCGATACACCAAACAATGCGGGCAGCATTAATTTAAAGATACGGCGCACGCCCTCATGCCGATAGTCGAGGCGAGGTCTCGGCAGCAAGCCCATACGCAACAGAAAAGGGAACTGAAAAAACAGCTGCACCATGCCCGCAATCAAGACCCCCCAAGCCAAGCCGATAATCGGTTGCTCGAACAAGGGGCTTAGCCAAAGAGCGGCAGAAATCAGCACCAGATTAAGCAATACCGGTGTAAATGCTGGCACCGCAAAGTAGCCGTAACTGTTGAGAATCGATCCCGCAAAGGCTGTGAGCGAAATCATCATGAGATAGGGAAAGGTAATTTGCAGCATGTCGCTGGCAAGCGCAAACTTGTATGCATCATCGGCGAAGCCGGGTGCAAATAACCAGGTCAATGCATCAGATGCGGCTATCGCCATCACCGTGATGGCCAATAGAATAAAGCCCAGCACCCCTGCCACCGAGTTTGCCAGAGCGCGCACTTCGCGATCATCCCGCTGTGATCGGTATTCGGACAGTACCGGTACAAAGGCCTGCGAAAAGGCCCCTTCCGCAAACAGCCGCCTAAAAAAATTCGGTATTTTGAACGCGACAAAAAACGCGTCGGCACCGCTACTGGCACCGAATAATGCAGCAAAGACAATATCGCGCAACAAGCCAAACACACGCGACAATAGTGTCATGGCGCTGACCACTCCAGATGAGCGCAACAAACTGCTGCCAAGACCGGCTCGAATGGGACGATTACTTGAAGATGGCTGTTCTGGCGGCGGTGATGGGGCAGTCATCCAATGATCTCTGCGGGCAAAGTGAGGCCAAGGATACTCATGCACATGCCAAATGCAAAGAGTGTCTCGCAACTAAGCCAGTATTCGCTATGCTTAGTGTTAACGGCCATGAAACGAGAGCAATCAAAGCAATGGAAGAAAAAGACATCAATCGCTTGCTGATGCAGTTTGAACACCTGCTTAAACAATCGAACCGAGAGCGCATCAACCCCGAAATCGAAGAGTTAGCCATTGACGACCTGAAACCACTGGTCGACCTGGTCGCACGGAGTCGCGCTACCTACCTCAAAGCACTCTACGAATTGAGCAAAAAGTACGACGGGCAGGCAACGTTGCCCACGCAAGAAGAACTGGAACAACTCAAAGTGTCCCGTACGCGTTTTCTGGACCTTGCCGATGGCGCAAAATCCATCGAAATCTGCATCCAGCGCGGCTACCTTGATCTCAAAACCTGAATATTGAAAGGCCGTGTTATTCGCTGGCCCGGGGGCGCAACTGCAGCTCATCGGTTTCCTGATCGATGAAAAACTCATAGCGCCCCAACACGTCCATTCCCAGCAGACCATCAAACTTGAGACTATCAAGCGGCAATGCCCCTACCTCTAGATTAACCAGGGTTAAATCTCCCATTACTAACTGACTCAGCCTCAGTTTTTGCCCCTGCACAGAGCCATTCGCTGTATTCATCAATAACGAACCTGTTGGTTCGAGCCCTCGCAAGCCTTCAAGCACATCAGACTTCACAACACTCAAGCTCGCGCCGGTATCCAACATCAAACGCGCAAAGCGCTCTTCATTGATTTGTACGTCGACGGCAAAGTGCTTACCCACTCTTGTGAGAGGCACTTTTAAAGAAGGATTGTCCTGTTCTTGTCGCGCGCGTTCGATCTGACTCAACACCTGCTCGGCCTGAGCGGCATAGCGCGGATCGTTGCGGGTAAAAATCAGAGACTGTTCTGCGCCATCAAAATCGCCTGCCAGCCGCTGCCAGGTCGCCAGCTTTAAATAATAGGGAATGAAATCGGGATGGCGCACCACCAAATCCTGATAGTACTGCACCAGTATTTCAGGCTGAACAGGCTTCACGGCCAGCCTGTTTTCTACCTCTTCGACCAGATCATGAATCGTGGCAAGTAAATTTTGCTCATCCTCAAAGTTCACATAATTACGCATTTCGTACAGCAAATCGATCGCTTCCATCATGCGATTCTGATCCATCATTGTTTCGCCCAACCTGCGCAAGACATCAAACTTATTCGCGTAACGAGAATAATCACCGCGCAACAAAACAAGAGCATCATCCAGTCGATGGGATTCGAGCAAAGACAGTATATCTTGCGAAGGTTCAACCGATGCCTGCGGTGACTCGAGTACAGGCTTCTCGACTGGAGGGCTGACGCCGGAAGCGTCAACAGATATGAGATCCCTCACGCTTCGCTTCTCGTTGAGAACGGTTTCTTTATTGGGCGAGAAATGCGCTTGTTCCTGCGCCAGATACCAACCAGCACCGGCTGCAAACACGAACAGCAAGAGGGTTGACCAGGCAGACATGGGCGACTCCGAAAAAATAAGGCATGCACAACTTAGCTCGAATTGTGCGACAGGAAAAGCGCTTTACATCAAAACTACGGCATTGAGCCGAATTGATCGTGACAAGTTTGAAACGGTACGCACTTGTACACCAAACTATTTAGTTTTAAAGTGACCGTTCTAATATTTAAGGGTGCATTGATGCCTCGGCCAAAAAGTTATCAACGACACGACATTCTACAGTCCTGCATGAGCGTGTTTTGGCGGCAGGGTTTCGCTGCGACCTCAATGCGCGAACTGGAGCTGGCAACCGGCCTGAGCGCCGGCAGCCTTTATCACGAATTTGGAAGTAAAGAAGCTCTTTTTGCTGAAGCCCTCGAACATTACGCCGTGCACGTTATCGAAACGCGCATTCAACATTATTTGCAGCGCGATCACGCTGTATTTACGGGGATCAAAGAGTTCATGCTAAGCGCCTGCCAACCTCACACGGCAGACCGCATCAACGCCTGCTTACTGGTCAATACCGCGGCAGAGCTGGGGCAAACAAAGAGCAACATAGGCGCAATTGTGAAAGCGGGATTCAGACGCATCGATCGCGCTATTCAAGCCGCTCTCAAACACGCTCAAGACATTGGAGAGCTTGCGAAAGACACTCAGGTAGCAACCTTTGCCAGCCAACTCGCGGTCACACTACCGGGATTAATTCTGGCTGCTCGCAATGGTTCGTCACCGCAATATCTGGCCACCGTGGTTGACGCGGTATTGCACTCACAAACGTGGCTAACCACTGACCAGCACTATCAGGAGAACAAGAATGATTGATTATGTGAGAACACCGGAAGAACGCTTTAACCGCCTACCCAACTATCCTTTTGAGCCACACTACGCTGACGTAGGTGGTTTGCGTATGCACTATGTAGACGAGGGCCCGAGTCATGCCGACCCGGTTCTGATGCTACATGGCGAACCTACCTGGTCCTACCTTTATCGCCATATGATCCCCATTTGTGCCGCTGCCGGCCACAGAGTTATCGCTCCGGACCTTATTGGTTTTGGCAAATCCGATAAGCCAACACACGTTGCAGACTACAGCTATCAAAATCATATGGACTGGCTGCTGGCGCTGATCAATCAACTTGAGCTGAAGAACATCACACTGGTTTGCCAAGACTGGGGCTCGCTCCTTGGCCTGCGTCTCGCCGCCGAGAACGAAGACCGCTTTAAAGCCATTGTGGTAGGCAATGGCATGCTCCCAACCGGCGAAGAAAAGATTCCCAGCGCATTCAAGATCTGGCGCGCATTTGCCCTGCACAGCCCTTGGTTCCCCATTGCCCGAATCGTTGAGGCTGGCAGTTTCAAAGCATTGAGCAAAGACGAGAGGCGCGCCTATGATGCGCCATTTCCTAGCAAACGCTATAAAGCAGGAACCCGCGCCTTTCCTGCATTGGTTCCTATCACACCAGACAATCCGGCGACCCCTGCCAATAAAGCGGCCTGGGAAATCCTGAAGCGTTGGCACAAACCGTTTTTGACCACCTTCAGTAACGGCGACCCGATTACTCGCGGTGGCGACCACTTCATGCAGAAGCGCATTCCAGGCGCAAATGGCATGCCACACCGCACGCTCAAGGGAGGTCACTTTTTGCAGGAAGACGCCGGCACCGAGTTTGCTGCGGCAGTTAATGAACTGCTGGCATCACTGGACGGAGAAAATGCAAGCATGGCGCAAAAAGCAAGCTGAGCGAGATCTCTCCCGACCAGGGATCTTGCGATAGTTTTCGCGCCTGCATCACAGTTCCAAACAATGTTCTTGTTATAATGCGCTAAACGCTAACAACAAGAAACAGAACCATGACGCAGGCGCTAACCTCATTGTCAGAACGCGCTCCAAGCATTCTTTTAGTGGACGACCATCCGCTATTTTTGGAAGGCTTGAGCCTGGTAATAGAACGGCACTTTCCGGGTGCCAGGGTCTACGGTGCCTACGACCTCAATCAGGCGAAGTCTTTTCTGGCTGCCCAGCCTGATACCGACATCGTGTTACTGGATCTGAGTCTGCCTGACGGTCGCGGCCTCAGTCTGGTCAATCATATGCGCCAACAGCAGTACGCGATACCATGCCTACTACTTTCAGCCTCCGATGACACAGCCGATATTGAGTTAGCCATGCGCTCCGGTGCCGATGGCTTTATCAGTAAGGCCAGTGGCGGAGAGCATATCGTGGCGGCTGTAAAGCGCGTATTGCAGGGCAAAGAAGTCTGGCCAGAACACATCACGCTAGCGCAAGGTTGTGATCCGCTACCTAACCTCAGTCCGCGACAACAACAGGTATTGGAACTCCTGGCAGAAGGCCTGCCAAACAAGGAGATTTGCCGCCAACTGTCGTTAAGCGATCATACAGTGAAAACGCATATCAAGGCCTTGTATCAAAACCTCGGCGTACATAACCGCACTGAATGCCTAAAAGTTGCAATCCAGTCAGGCCTGGTTCAGACCTGACGAAGCCTTTTCGGCAAGCAACTGAAGCAGCTGTTTGAGTTTGGCTGGCCGCAAGGGCTTGCGCACACAGAACGCTGGCTGCAAGGCATCCATTTTCTGGTCTACATCAAAAGCGGTATCGGCGGTCCACAACAAGGCCCCGCCTTTGAACCCTTCCCTTCTTGCACGCTCTAACAGTTCTGCACCATTCACCTCAATACCAAGATGCACGTCAGTCAATAACAGACTATTGGGGTGTTGCCGCAAACTTACCAGCGCCTCTTCAGCACGATGTGTCGCCAGAACATCCATCTCCCAGCTTTGCAATAATTCACACGCGGCGGACAACACCTCAGGTTCATCATCGACTAGAACAATGCGCTTACCCTTTAGGGCAAGTCCCTGAGCAAAAGCAAACTCACTTTTGTTTTTGGGCTGTACCGTATGCAACCATAATTTAAAGCTTGCGCCCTTAGCCTCTCCGGTATCGAGCTCCATGGGAATACCCAACAGTTCTGCTGAGCGTTTGACGATGGTTAAACCGATACCCAGCCCCTGCTCACTCAAACCCAGACTGGTATATTCCTCAAACACGCTCTCACGCGCAGATTCGGGAATACCAATGCCATTATCTGCCACTTCAATACATACGCGTCCCTGCGGCTCAACATGCAGGCGCAACCAGATTTCGCTGGCTTTGGCATGACGGTTGGCATTATCCAATAGATTACCCAGCATGCGCGCAATCAGAGTACGATCACTATTCACCCACACCGGCGATTCAGGCAGCTGCAATGCCAGGTGTGTCGATTCACTTTGCGGCACCTGCTCCACCAGCATACGCAGCAGCCCGACCAGCTCGAAATCAGTCAAATTGGGTTTAATGACGCCCGCCTCTAATCGGGACAAATCCAGCAAGTCTCCCAACAGCTGGTTAAGCTGGCGTAAAGAACGACCCAAGGCTTCGAGCTGCCGGCTCTGCTCCCGATGAGGCCAGCTCCCCAGCAGGTTTTCGAGCTGCAGATTCATGGCATGCAAGGGCTGACGCAAATCATGGCTGGCCGAAGCCAGCAAGCGTGTTTTAGCCGCATTCTCCTGATCTGCACGTCGTTTGGCGGCCTCGGCTTCACGCCGGAGCAAAAAGTTATTGCGGTGGTTCTTCTCTTGCAAGTATGCGCCCACGGCTCCGATTGCATTAGTCGTGAGAAGAAAAAACACGTTATAGATCAGATAACTCACATCTGACACAAACGTCATTTCAACCCCCAGATACGCAATGAGCAGCACCAGTGATGTAAATGTAGCAATCCGAAAGGTGAGCCCCATGATCAGGTAACCAAACATGGTGATAAGCAGCATGCCCTCATACGGCAACGCGACATTTTGCCATCGCGCCACGCCAATAATCGCCACAATCCCCAAACCTGCAATCAGGTAGGTGGCTCCGTACAGCCAGGCAAAGTAGCGCGCAGACCACCCTTTTTTAAGCGCCCACAGCACGCCAAGCACTGGGGGAGACATCACGAACAGTCTGATAGCAATGGTGTAGGTGTGTAACTCGGGGGCAAGTAAGGTCAAATCGCTCAGGCAATAGGCAAAATTGACGGTCAAGGCAAACCACGCAACCGCTTGAGCGCGACTACGCAACCACCCATATCGATGCTCCTGATAGGCCATTTCGAGTACAGGTGTAAACCGTAAATGCCAAGGTACGCGAGGCTGATGTGAATTCGATGATCGGGATGTCATAACACGGATGCCACCGTTATGCGGGAACTTTCGGAGGGAATCAGTGTAGCCGACAAAGCGCCTGAAACAGTAGAGTTAGCCAATGAAATGAGACAAAGATCTCGTTCCGTCTGTGGCGGCAACCCCCAAACGAAAGACAATAAAAAACCCGGCATAACCGGGTTCAAATACTTCAAATCACAAAAAAGAAAGCTTGAAAACTTCGACGCCGAGGGCCTGAATCCCAGCGCCTTTTCAATGATTTCAGAATAGCGTGACCTGATTCACATTTCTGTTGTATTCACTTATCAAAGTGTAACGATATTTTACAATCATGCCGCTGGTATCTGGTGTTGGGCATTACGCGGCAACCAAACACTAAATATGCTTCCCGTTTCTGCTGGGCGATATGAGATATCCCCATGATGTAACTTGATGATGCGCTGACAAATAGCCAAGCCCAAACCCGTACTGCGCTCTCCTTGCGTGGGTGTGGTAGATATTTTGGCGAACGGCACAAATAGCTGGTTACGCTCTTCTTCAGGAATACCACCCGCTTCATCAGTCACATCTATAACAATCCGATCTGCCTCGGCATACAAACGCAAGACAATGCGCTGATCGGGCTTAGAATATTTAACCGCATTAGACAACAGATTAAACACCACTTCCTTGATACGTGCAGGGTCCAACTCTAGCCAAACGGGCGTCTCGGGCAAGGCCAAATCAATTTGCTGATTTTTGTTCGCAGCAAGGACCCGTGCATCCTGAACCACCTTTTCCATTAATTGGCGCAGTTCTGTGTCACTTTTTTCGATACTGATTTTAGCTTCTTCAATCGCGCTAATATCCAACAGACCGTTCAGCAGTTCCTCCATGCTTTCGGCGGCTTCTTCGGCCAGCCCTGCGAGCATTTTTCCTTGTTCACTCAGGTGTTCGTTCTGCAACATGGCCGTGGCAGACAGCACCACGCCCAATGGCCCGCGGATATCATGGGCAGCCATGCCGAGCAATTGGTTTTTCCGCTGATTCAGCTGATTAAGGCGCTCAAACTGATCGAGCACCTGAGCACAGGTGTTGATGCGACAGATCACCTGTTCCTGCTCAAACGGCTTGAGCAGAAAGTCGTTGCCACCGTACTTCATGAATTTGGCAATATCGTCGCTGGAAGACTGACCCGACACCCCCAATATCGCAACTTGTGTCATATCAAAGCGCTTGCGTATTTCATTCAGCAGGGTAAAACCATCCATGCCTTTCATCACAATATCGATCATCACGATGCGGCAGGAGACATGATTGAGAATGTCGAGTGCTTCTTCTCCGGATTCTGCGGTATGCACTTGAAAGCACTGACTTTTCAGTATTTTCTCTAGCGCCAACTTGGTCGATTGATTATCGTCGACAACGAGCACATGCACGTCTCTATTTCGACGCAAGCGCTCTACCGCGCCTACGACATAGTCAATATCCTGCTGACCATTTTTGAGTACGTAATCCGCAACGCCTAATTTGAGAATCGTCGCGCGCAAGGCGGGATTGAAAATACCGGTAAAGGCGATACAGGGTATGCCCTCCTGAGCCATCAATTTGACGGCGGCCCCATCTTTGGCATCGGGCAAGTGCAGATCGCACACGGCGGCAAAAATTGCTTCGCCATATTCGGTTACTTTAGTAGACGCATCGGCGAAGCTATGTGCGATCAAGACTTCATACTGGCCACTTTGCCGAAGAGCGCCAGCCAGACTCTGCGCAAACGCTACGCTGTCTTCAATAATCAGAACGGTATTGTCCATTGCCCCATCACCAGCTGGTCCTTGGATTGACATCTGTTAACTATAGATGACACGGCTAAATTCGCACATTGCGATACGTCCTCCCAATCATAATAATCTTGCTTGAGAAAGCAGACAGTCGCGCCCTGCTTGTTTATAGTGGTGCGCCTGAATGTTAAAAATAATCGATAACAGGAGTTTGCCATGCAGCCTCGCCCCATTGCTTATCTCAACACTTACCTCGCCACGCTTTGTCTTTGCGCGAGCCTGTTTTTTTCGCTTTCGGCTGCGGCCGCCTCACCCTTAACCGGCAAACAGATAGAAAACTGGATTGCTTCACAGCAGGCTCTGCAACAATGGGGCGACGCGAACGCCGATAAAATTGCACGCTACGAAGCCGAAATGGATCGCACCGAAGTGAACCCCATGGATTTCAGCGCCGAAACCATGCTCAAACCCCTGCGTGCCTCTGGCTTGTATAGCGATGCGGAGAGTATCGTCAAGAAAAATGGGTTTAAGACACTCGAGGAGTGGGCCAACATGACGATTCGTATCTCCAAAGCGGCCGCCTCAATCGAGATGGATCAGATGCCCGAGGCCTTCGATATGGCTGAAATGCAAGCGATGATGAATTCTCAGGAATTCAGTGACGAACAGCGCGCCATGATGCAGCAAGCGATCGATCAGGCAAATATGATGCGCAAGCAATTTACAGAAGGTATAACAGCCGAAGATAAGCAGGCCGTTCGTCCCTACCTGCAACAAATCATGCAAATCATGGAGCAGGAGTCCTAAATTGGCATCCGGAGTTAAAACCACACTCAAAGCGCTACATGCCAAACACCCTGAGTTGCTGGAGGCGCAGAACCAAAAAGTTCTGCGCCACACGCAACGGAGAGAGGGCGAATGGGTCATCCATACGCTCATGATAGAGGGCGTGGACGCGCCGTTTCAATTTCGCCGCCCCAAGGAGCTTCGACCGTTGGAGGGATGTCGCGTCAACTTAAGCTACTATATCGACTCGCAAAAGCTGGCGGGAGAAGATTTTGAAGTGATGAAGGTCGTTCGCGTCCGACGCAGCTAATTGCCTCACCCCCATCCAGCTATACTTATCTCCACCAAGGGTTAAATCGAACCTTTGTTTCAAGGAGGTAAGCCATGCAACTCCAAGAACTGTTCGACCACATCAACACCTTCTATAGCTGCGACCATCGCCAGTGCATACTCAGACTGCGCGAATATATTCCGGATGCGGATTATCCACCGTCGCGCCTGGAGCATATCGCAGAGCAAGCCCTCAGCCTTTGCTCTCAGGCACGCGAAGCGACACTGGCGCATGACCCCATCCAGCAACTTCTCAGCGAGTACAGCTTATCTTCTGATGAAGGGCTCGCCCTGATGGTGCTGGTAGAGGCCCTCTCCCGCACAACCGATACACGTGTAGCCGCCCAATTGCTTGGCGATAGTCTGCAGCACATCGACTGGCACCAACACATCGACAGCCATAAACCCTTATTTACAAACATCAGCGCACTCCTGTTACTGCTCACAGGCAAAATGATGCAAAACGACAACGACACCCAGCTTAAGTTGTTGCGTCGTTTGTTACGCAAACTGTCTCAGCCAATGGTGCACGCCAGCATGCGCGCCGTGATTCACCACATAGCCAGTCAGTTTGTCTATGCCACAGACATTCATCAAGCACTGGACACAACAGCATCCCGTGCCAAACGCTTTGAGCTCTACTCTTTTGACATGCTGGGAGAAGAAGCGCTTACCACACACCGCGCCCATGTATACCTAAATCGTTACCGCGAGGCCGCTGAGTCTGTCGTACAGGCAAATCAAACCGAGCGCTGCGGCATTTCTATCAAACTCTCGGCGCTCGACCCACGTTATGAGCCGCGCCACACATCTGTTTGTGAGCAGCGTATTGTCGAGGGCTTGCTACCGCTTGTTGATCTCGCCAGACAGCACGATCTTCAGATGACGATCGATGCCGAAGAGTCTTTTCGACTGGCATCCAGCCTGCGCATCTTCACCAAACTGGTGCGCCAAACCGGCATACGTGGCGAGAGCCCCCTGGGCTTGGCGGTACAGGCGTACTCTCCGCGAGCCCTTGCCGTTTTGAAATACCTCAGAGAGTTTGCAGCTTCGCGTAATCTGAGTATTCCAGTGAGACTGGTGAAAGGCGCATATTGGGACAGCGAAGTAAAAATGGCACAACTACAAGGTCTTGCCTCCTTTCCGGTATTTACCAGCAAGCAGCATACAGACCTGAGCTATTTGGCGTGCGCGCATTACCTGCTCGAGCAACACCACTATTTTTACCCGCAATTCGCAACGCACAACGCCACCACCATTTGCCACCTACTTGACCTGAACGCCTCCCATGACAGGTTTGAGTTTCAGCGTCTGCATGGCATGGGAGAACAGCTGTATGACCTGCTTTGCCAGCGTAACTCGTCGCTCAAGGTGCGTGTGTACGGCCCCGTCGGCAGTGAAACAGAGCTACTCCCCTATCTGATTCGTCGCCTGCTCGAAAATGGCGCCAATAACTCGTTTGTCAGGCAGATGTTGCACGACGAGCACACAACCAAAAAGCTTTGCGAGCACCCTCTCCAAGATACCGATGACGCAACACCCGAACCACGCACCCCAGATTCGCTTTATGAACCCGAACGGAGCAACTCTAACGGCCTCAACCTCGCCAATGAGCAACAACGAGACGGTTTGTTAGACGCGCTTCGCGCCTCCGAAGAGAAAATTTGGGACTTCTGTCAGTCAGATGCCTCGTTACCCCACAGCGCTGCCATCCATTATGTGATTAATCCTTATGACGGCAGTACCGTGGGACACATTCACCTCCACCAACCAAGCGCTCTGGACATCATGGGCGAGCGCGCCCATTCCGCCTGGCAAACGTGGCGCAACATCTCCATTAATCAACGCGCAGAGATCATCGCGCATTTTGCTGTCGCACTAGAGGCAAATCGCACCGCACTCATATCGCTGCTTATTCGCGAAGCCGGTAAAACCATCCAGGATGCGATTGATGAAGTACGCGAGGCCATCGACTTTGCGCACTTTTATGCCCGGCAGGGCCTACAACTCTTCGGTAACACAACGCGACTACCCGGCGCTGCAGGGGAAGAGAATCTTGCTTTATGGCAATCAAGAGGGCCCTTCTTGTGTATCAGCCCATGGAATTTTCCACTCGCCATTTTCACCGGGCAGATTTGTGCCGCACTGGTTTGTGGCAATAGCGTTATTGCCAAACCTTCAGGGCATACACCGTTAATCGCCATGTATTGCGCTGAATTATGGCAGCAATCGGGTCTTCCGGAGCATATCCTGCAGATCGCTTTGAGCTCAGGCGATGACGTGAGCGAATGGATCAAACGCGATAAACACTTACGCGGCATTGCCTTCACCGGATCAAACAGCAGCGCCCAAACCATTCACCGGGCCCTCGCCGCAAGACAGGGCCCACGACTGAGCTTTATTGCTGAAACCGGCGGGCAGAATGTCATGATCACCGACTGCACCAGTTTGCCGGAACAATTGTGTAAAGATGTGGTGCACTCGGCGTTTTACTCGGCTGGACAGCGCTGCTCGGCCTTACGTGTGCTTTTTTTACAAAGCGGGATGCAAGAGGATTTTTTATCTTTATTGAAGGGGCATCTAGAAACTCTGGTAGTTGGCAATCCTGCCCACATACAAACCGACATTGGTCCCATCATCCATCACTCAGCAAAACAGTCACTACAAAAATATTGCGAACAATTTGGCCAGAATAATCGTTTAATTTATGCCGGATCACTCCCTCACTCCCAACGAAACGACAACTTGTTTCCCCCTCATGTACTGGCAATTAGCGACTTGGCTGAATTATCGGAAGAGCAGTTTGGCCCTGTTCTCCATATCGTCGAATATGACTATGACAACATCGAACATGTCATTAAAAGTATCAACGAGAGCGGGTATGGCCTCACCTGCGGCATACATAGTCGCAATATCGCCTGGGCGAAGCGTCTGGCGACGCAACTAAGGGTGGGGAATGTCTACATCAACAGAAATATGACGGGGGCGATCGTCGCGGCACAACCCTTTGGTGGCATGGGGCTTTCCGGAACGGGCCCCAAGGCGGGGGGCAAGGAATACATTAAAGCCTTTGCCTGTGAACAGACGATCAGCCATAACAGCGCAGCGCTTGGCGGTGCCATTGAGCTGTTGACGCGCCCTCAATAATCAGCGTAGCACTGCTGTGCCTTGTTAAATCAGCTTATCACTGGCATGCACGGTTTCGTTGGTACGATGTGCCAGGTTATTCAGGTCTTCCGAAACCTTCGAAAGCGACTCAGTACTGCTCAATAGTTCCTGCGCTGCCAGGGCGTTATCCTGAATCAGGCGTGCCACCTCATGACTTCTGGCCACGACTCCCTCGATATCACGATGCTGATGCTCAGCGATATCGGTGGCATGGGCAATTTGCTCACTGATATTTCGTACGTAGTCCACCGCTTTATTTAAGCGCTCCCCCGAAATATTCACGATCTCGGAGCCATTGGAGATATCCTTGGTCGCTGCATCCAGCACTTCGCGAATGCGTTGTGCCGATTCATTACTGCGAATCGATAAAGTGCGCACCTCGTCGGCCACTACCGCAAAACCACGCCCCTGATCACCCGCACGAGCGGCTTCGATGGCTGCATTAAGTGCGAGCAGGTTGGTCTGATTGGCGATGTCCGAAATAATATTCATCGCCTCGAGCACGGCATCATTACTTTCTTTAATGTGGGACATGTATTCGATCGCCTGCTCCATCGCCTGCGCGCTGTCACTCACATTGTGTTCCGCATTACCCGCTTCACCTTTTACGGTTTGCATGATCTGCGTGGAGTTGTTAACAGAACTACCCACCGCTTCCAATGTCATTTCCATCTGTCGCATGGCTTCGGCCTGTTGATCAATACTGCTACTAATACGACCACTCTGCTGCACCATTTCTTTCATGGTGAAAGACAACTCATCTGATGAGTTGAGCAAGGTGTCTGCACTGGAGGACGCACGCTGCAAGATCTTACTGAGTTCCGTCGACATCGCTTCAGAGCGAGCCAAGTGCTGTTGCGCATCGCGCGCTGCATTTTCGGCCTGCTCAATTGCCTGATTTCGAATGCGGTTGCTGAACCATAAGGTACCGCCAATCACCACCGCAGGCAGGAGATAACCCGAATATAAATTGATCTTGGTCTGCTTGGCATCAAGCTCAAATTGGGGAAAAACATAGCCGGACTGGTCAGCCATAATCAGCGCCAACACCTGTACGGTCATGACGCCAAACCACAGCAAGCCAAAGCGGTTGTCGGTAATCAAAAATGCAAACACCATGACTCCCACGATCCAGAAAATATGCGCCGAGTGCAGGCCATCCAGGTGGTAGATAAGTGAGCCGCAGTAGGTCGTCATCATCATGACGCTGATATTTGCCATGAGCATGGCAGGTAACAGACGTAGCTTGTTTGCAATGGCCAAGGCAGGAGCGCCAACAATAAGCAACCAGGCCCAGTCTGCCAGATCGTCATAGCCCAGTTTGTACCATTTGATAATGCTGTATAAGGCCGCCAAAAAAGACATGATGCATGCAAATGCAATGATCTTGTGACGCA
>JAWWBW010000014.1:0-25036 GCA_033720775.1 Oleiphilaceae bacterium
CCTGCTCACACAAGCGCCGGGCAGCACCTTTGCGCCAGATGATTATCAAGGAGGCACGCCCTGATGGCTGATTCCCAATTTGCCACACTGGTTAAGAACGGCCTGTGGAACAACAACCCCGCTCTGGTGCAGTTACTGGGGCTGTGTCCGCTGCTGGCGGTAACCGGCACCGTGGTCAACGCTCTGGGGCTGGGCATTGCCACAATCATGGTATTGCTGGGCTCCAACGTCGCGGTATCGCTGATTCGCCACTACGTTCCCGATACCGTGCGGCTACCCACCTTCGTGATGATCATTGCCTCGCTGGTGACCTGTGCCGAACTCCTCATGCGCGCCTACACCTACGAACTCTACGAAATACTGGGGATCTTCATTCCGCTGATTGTGACCAACTGTGCCATTCTGGGTCGCGCCGATGCCTTTGCCTGCAAGAATCCGGTACTACCGGCGGCAACCGATGGTTTAATGATGGGCCTGGGCTTTACCGCTGTGCTGATTCTGCTGGGTGCCATGCGCGAAGTGATTGGCCAGGGCACCCTGTTCTCGGGCATGGACTTGCTGTTTGGCCCCATGGCGGCAGACTGGACCATTCATGTCATCGAAGATTACGAAAACTTCCTGTTTGCCATTTTGCCCCCCGGTGCCTTCGTGGCCATGGGGCTGATCATTGCCCTCAAGAACCTGATCGACCAGCGCATGGCCGAAGCGCAGGCCCGCAAGACCGAGCCGAAAGTACGTGGCAGCAAGCGCGTGCGGGTAACGGGGAATATTTCCTAGCGTTCTCGCTGATCTGAGCATGTCAGGCAAAATGCGTCACGGTCTGCTGACTAATGGCCAGTAGCTCGCCCGCCTCGTTCCAGATCTTGGCGCGCGTGTGCCCATACCCCTGATGGCTATCGACAATCTCGGCTTCGTACTGGGTATATTCGCCCTGCCTTAATGCAGTTAGTGGATGCACAAACTCAACGGTCCAGGTTAGCGAGCTGGCGGGTGCCGGCCGTTTCAACATAGGCAGCGTGGTGGGCGGCCAGGCATCTACCAAAGCCAGCAAATGTGCCAGTGTATGCTGGGGTTCTTCTTTAAAGCGCACAAAACCACGCATGCGTGTCGCATCGGATCCCATAAACGGCATGGCAGTGCAATAACGAAAATCGAAGTGCTGCGTAAAGGCCGGAATAATCCCCTCGATATAAGGCATGGGCTCGATCGTGCCCGGATCTTGCTCAAACCGCATGGGTGCACCCGCCACCGCGATTGCCGACTCCCGGGCTTTACCAAAGGCACCTTGCACCATGAGTTTGGTTTGCCCTGCCTGGGTGATGGAACCCAACACCTGTGCCACCGATTTACCCTGTCGCAAGACCTTACTCTCAACGGTCAGAGGCTGATCATCAATAGGGCCAATAAAAGCAATCTGTAGACAGCGCACCGGTAAATCTTCGCTCACTTGTCGCCGCATGGACTCATAGGCAAGTGCAGCACCCAGACCACCAAAGGTGGCTCGGCCCTGCATCCAATCGGGTGTAATCTCCAAGGTAGATGGTGTATCACCCACGCGTGACAATAGCTCGGAAAACAGCATCGCATTCCTCCCTCCAATTTAACTGAGCTGCCATATTACTTAGCGAGTTGCCTGCCACCTAGCGTGGGCGCTGGAACGCTGCGTTCCAGGCCCTTGTCTTGTCGCACAGGGGCTCTCGCCGCACACTGTTCCGCCACAGGATCAATTTAGCAGGTGAACCATGCCGATCTGGAAACAGGCTGCCTCGCTGGAGCAGCTGAATCAATGGAACCAAAATACGATTAATGCCCACCTGGGGATTACCTTTACCGAACTCGGCGACGATTATGTGGCGGGCACCATGCCGGTCGACACGCGGACGCGTCAGCCCATGGGCATATTGCACGGGGGCGCCTCTGTCGTGCTGGCTGAGTCGCTTGGAAGCATCGCCGCACATCTTGCCGCAGAGCCCGGGCAACGCTGTGTCGGGCTCGATATCAATGCCAACCATATCCGTAGTGTGAGCAGCGGCGAAGTACGAGGCGTGGCACGCGCCCTACACATAGGAAGCTCCACCCAAGTGTGGGAAATCCATATTCACAGCAGTCAGCAGAAGTTGGTCTGCATCGCGCGCTTAACCATTGCCGTTTTAAACCCAAAATCAAACAAATAGCGTCCAGAAAGGCTGTGTAGAGAATGGTTTGTGCGAAAGATGCCATGTTCTTTGCCTACTGATTCACGGAACGCGGCCTGACGCTTGCCGAGAAGCCGCGCCCCCGGTAGGATACAGCCCGTCAAGCTATTGAGTAGCCATTATTGCGGAGCGAGTAATGCGAAAACTGAGTATTCTGGTGGTGATCTTTGTTGCGCTGGCCAGCGCCGGTTGTTCTTCGTTTCAGAAAGATCGTGACCTGGAACTCTATCTGGTCGGTGCGGGTCTGACCTATGCGGCAGCAAAGCACATATGTCGTACCAGTGAACACCGTGAAAAATGCGGTGTGGGCGCCGCCGCCGCATTTGTACTCTGGTACTAGCAGCCCTTAGCCGTTAAGCTGGCAGGCTATGAGTCACGATTCTGAACTTCCACCAGCCCTGCGCTTCGATAATCAATTCTGCTTCCCTTTATATAGCGCAGCGAATGCCGTCGTCCGCGCGTATCGCCCTTATCTAGATCCCCTTGATCTGACCTATCTGCAATACATTGTCATGATGGTATTGTGGGAAAAAGACGGTATTAGCGTGGGTGAACTGGGTGACAAGCTGCACCTCGATTCCGGTACACTTACGCCCTTGCTTAAGCGTTTAGAGGCAAAGGGCTTATTGCAGCGCCATGTGAGTGCACGGGACGAGCGAGTGAAGCTGTTACATCTGACTAAAGAAGGTAAAGCCTTGAGCCAGCAAGCCAAAGACATACCACTGCAGGTACTCTGTGATACCGGAGCCGGCGCCGAGCAACTCAATCAGCTCAAACAGCAATGCGAGGTGCTGCTGCAACGCCTAGAAAAAGCCTAGCGCAAACGCATTGAGGCGTAGCTCAAGGTTTAAAGCTTTTACTTTCAAGCCCCCAATGTCGCCAGCTGCTCCATTCACTGAGCTGTGTACGGAGTAACCCGGACCAGGCTCGACGGGACAACTGCAAGCGTTGCTGGCAACGCTTCAGCGCATCGCCACTCCATCCCAAATCTTCTAACGGTTGCGTCAATTCACTGTGGTCTTCACCCAGCACCAAGCATACGGCGAGCCGATAGCGGGCCTCTCGTTGCTCCTCTTGCGTGCGGCCTGAAAGATCGCCCCATAACTGGAACGAAGGCATGTTTAACAGGAGCACTTCGGCGGCATCCAGCAAATACAGGTGATTCAGGCTTTGGCGACTATCGAGCATTACCAGCGTGGCCAGCGCGTCAATTGAACGCTCCGCATCAACGCCAGACGGAATATCGTATTGGTGAATCAGCACGCGTCCCAACTGGTACCACAGCATGTATTCCACACTCACGAGATAGACGGCAGACTGCACTTCATTTTGTTCCGGAAAGCGTTGAGCCAGATCAAAGCGCATACGACGCAAGACACTAAGAGGAATAAACAGCTCATCTCGCTGTGGGTCAAAAAAGGTTTCGGCACCAGGATAAAACACTACATGTATCGGCTTTGTCAGTCGCAGATGCTGACGCATGGTCTCACTCATCCGTGCAAACAGCTTTTGCTCATCCAACACATCAAATAACACGTCATGTTGCGGCGCCAAGCCTTGAAAGTGCCAGTTCAATGAATCCGCTCGGGCGACAGCCGACAATAAACAAAAGGCGAGCAAGAATATTCTGCTTAACATACGCATGTTCTTATTTTAATTTCCTCATGACAGCGCTAGTTGCTCAAGTAATTTCTGCTGCGCCGAAAACCGCTCTTCATCTGGCTGCGGTTCAATTTTGTGATAGTTGCCATCGGGCTGCAAAACCCAGCTCTGGCAATTGTCGCTCAAATAAGACTGGAGTTCCTGCTTTACGCGGGCGATCAGCTTTTTATCCTCAAAAGGAAAGCAGATTTCTACGCGGTTCAAGAGATTGCGCACCATCCAGTCAGCGCTGGAGCCATAAAATTCGTCCTGCCCATTATTATGGAACCAATATACCCGCGAATGCTCCAAAAAGCGTCCAACAATAGAACGGACGGTAATCGTTTCCGACACGCCTTCTATCCCCGGGCGTAAGCAACACAGGCCACGCACGATCAATTCAATGGGCACCCCTGCCTGGCTGGCCTGATACAGCGCTTTCATGATTTTGGGTTCAGACAGTGAATTCACCTTAATGGTGATACCACTGGCTTTACCGGCACGCGCATTGACAGCTTCGCGCTCGATCAGCTCCAGCAAACGAGAATGCAAGGTAAAAGGAGCATGCATGAGTTTCTTTATTTTCAGTATCTTGCCCATACCGGTGAGCTGCTGAAAAATCTTGTGCACATCCTTCCCTAATGCGTCGTCACCACTCATAAAACTGTAATCGGTATAGAGCCGCGCATTGCCCGCATGATAATTGCCAGTGCCAAGATGCACATAATGTTTAAAGCTGCCGGCCTCACGACGCACGATCAAAATCATTTTGGCGTGGGTTTTGTACCCGACAACACCATATACCACTACCACGCCCGCCTCTTGCAGCATACTTGCCAATTCGATGTTCTCGGCTTCGTCAAACCGCGCGCGCAATTCAATCACTGCGGTGACTTCCTTACCTCGACGCGCCGCATCGGCCAAGGCGGCTACCACCTCGGAGTTGGCTCCGGTGCGATATAGTGTCTGTTTGATCGCGACCACGTCCGGGTCTTTCGCTGCTTGGCGCAGCAAATCAATCACTGGCGTAAAGCTTTGATAGGGGTGTGTCAGAAGAATATCCCGTTGGCGAATGGTATCGAACAGGCTTTTATTATTGCGCAGCGGTTTGGGCAAACCTGGGGCAAACCCTGTGTACACCAGATCGGGACGATCCAGCAAATCCGGCAAACTCATTAAGCGCGACAGATTCACCGGACCGGCTACCTGATACAGCTCCGACTCGTTCAACCCAAACTCTTTTAACAAAAACGACACCAGATGGTCGGGGCAATTGTCGGCCAACTCGAGTCGCACCGCCTCACCAAAGCGCCGAGACAACAGTTCGCCCTTGAGCGCCGACGCCAGATCCTCCATGTCGTCCTGTTCCAACTCAAAATCTGCATTGCGAGTCAGACGAAACTGGTAACACCCTTGCACCTGCATACCCGGAAAAAGCTGATCGGCATGGGCGTGAATAATCGAACTTAAAAAAACCAGCTCCTCGCCATCACAGATTTCGGGTGGTAATTTCACCATCCGTGGCAAGGATCGTGGCGCAGGCACAATGGCCATACCGGTCTCACGCCCAAAGGCATCTTTACCGTCAAGCTCAACAATAAAGTTGAGACTTTTATTCACCAGACGGGGGAACGGATGCGAAGGATCCAGCCCGATGGGGTTAATGACCGGCAGAATTTCACGTTCAAAATAGTCCGCCAGCCAGGCCGTCTGCGCTTCATCCCACTCACCGCGACGCAGAAACCGGATGTTCTGCTTATCCAGTTCAGGCAACAAAATGTCGTTGAGAATGTCGTACTGTTCTTTCACCAGTTCATGCGCAACCTGATCAATTTGCTGCAAGGTTTGTGCAGGCGAAAGTCCGTCGGGACCAATGGTTTCACGGCCATACTTAATCTGGTGCTTGAGCCCGGCAACACGAATCTCAAAAAATTCATCCATGTTACTGCTGAAAATACAGCAAAACTGCATGCGATTAAGTAAGGGATGGGATGGGTCCAGAGCCTGCTTCAACACACGCTTGTTAAACTGCAGGTGACTCAGTTCGCGATTAAAGTAGAGTTCATGGCTGCTTAAATCGACCACCGTATTTTCGTCTGTTTCGTTTCCTCTAGCGCCCATACTGCTCTCCCCTGGCCAACACCGTTTTACGGTTTGCCCTCAATCTCGCGCAACAACTGTGCTGCGCTTTTCGCAAAATAAGTCAAAATAGCGTCGGCGCCGGCGCGCTTAATCCCCAGTAGCGACTCCAGCACGATTTTATCGTGGTCCAACCACCCATTCTGAATCGCTGCCATATGCATGGCGTACTCGCCGCTCACCTGATAAACAAAGGTGGGCACCTGAAGTTCGCGTTTAATACGCGACACAATATCGAGATACGGCATACCCGGCTTCACCATCACCATATCCGCACCTTCTTGCAAATCCATGACGACTTCATGCAGGGCTTCATCGCTGTTGGCAGGATCCATCTGGTAATTGGCTTTATCAGCCTTACCTAGATTACTGGCCGAACCGACCGCGTCGCGAAACGGTCCATAGTAGGCCGAAGCATATTTTGCCGAATAGGCCAATATTGCCGTGTTGACATGACCGCGATGCTCCAGCGATTCCCGTATCTTGCCTATTCGACCGTCCATCATATCCGAAGGTGCGACAATATCAGCGCCTGCTTCGGCATGCGACACGGCTTGGCGACGCAGGGCTTCGACAGTTTTATCGTTCAGCACGTAACCCTCTTCGTCGATAATGCCGTCTTGCCCGTGTGTGGTGAAAGGGTCCAATGCCACGTCGGTAATGACCGCCAATTCAGGCACATGCTGCTTCAACGCGCGCACTGCCCGTTGCGCCAAGCCTTCCGGGTTCCAGGCTTCGGCGCCATCCAGGCTTTTCGCTTCAGCGGGTGTCACCGGAAAAAGGGCCACCGCTGGAATACCCAGCGACACCAGCTCCTCGGCTTCTTTCAACAGTAAATTAATACTAAGCCGCTCGATACCGGGCATCGAACCCACTTGCTCACGCTTGTTGACACCTTCCAACACAAACATGGGATAAATCAGATCAGAAGCATGCAGACGGTTCTCGGCCATTAAGCGACGACTCGCGTCGCTAACGCGCATCCGCCGCATGCGCGTTGAGGGAAAGCTACGGGAAGAATGAACAAACACTGAATTTACCTGTAACAATAGCAAAAACCTAAGCCTAGCAGGGTCCACGACAATCATGCCAGCCTCTTGGCCACCAGAGTTTACATGGATCAGACAAAGTGGAACTTTATTGGTATTCAAGCGGTCTTACAGGGCTGCTTTGCTGCGCCAACACGGCGCACCAGCCATGCACTATAGTTACCCTTACTCACCTTCATCAGCACTGGAAGCACCCAATGAATCTCAAGAAACTCATTATTGGAGTCGTCGTGATAGGCGCTCTGATTAGTTTTTTTGCGCTCGATCTAGGGCAATACCTCAGCCTGGCGTTTTTTAACGAGCAAAAAACCGAAATACTGGCCTATGCCGACCAACATCCCTGGCAAACGGCGCTCGCCTATTTTCTTATATATGTCACCATCACCGCGCTATCACTGCCCGCTGCCGCCATCGTGACTCTCGCCGGAGGAGCCATTTTTGGTGTTTTCAAAGGCGTCATTCTAGTGTCTTTCGCCAGTACAATTGGCGCAACACTTGCCTTCCTGATTGCTCGCACGCTCTTCAGGGAGAGCATACAAGCGAGATTTGGCCGTTCACTCAAAACCATTAATGAAGGTATTGAGCGCGAAGGCAGTTTCTATCTTTTCGGACTCAGGCTCGTTCCATTATTTCCTTTTTTTGCTGTCAATCTCGTCATGGGTCTCACTCACATGCCGGTGTGGCGCTATTTCATCGTGAGCCAACTCGGTATGTTGCCGGGCACCATCGTATATGTGAATGCAGGCACGCAATTAGCCCAAATCGACACACTGGGCGATATTGGCTCACCTGCGCTGATTTTCTCTTTCGTATTGCTGGGTATTTTTCCGCTGATCGCTAAAAAGTTGTTGGACGGAATCAAGGCGCGCAAGGTCTATCAGGATTATCAAAAACCTGAACGCTTCGATACCAATATGGTAGTGATTGGGGCTGGCTCTGGAGGTCTCGTTAGTGCCTATATTGCAGCGGCCACCAAAGCCAAGGTCACTCTGATCGAAAAACATAAAATGGGAGGCGACTGCCTGAATACCGGCTGTGTGCCCAGCAAGGCACTGATTCGTTCGGCTAAAATCGCCAGCTACTGTCGCCGCGCCGAAGAATACGGCCTTGAAGTCCCCGAGATCAAAGTCAATTTTAAAGCCGCCATGGAAAGAGTGCAGCGGGTGATTGGCGACATCGAACCCCACGACTCAGTGGAGCGCTACACCGGCCTTGGCGTGGATTGCGAACAGGGCGCCGCGCGCATCATTGATCCCTTCCGTGTTGAGGTAAACGGCAAGACCATTACTACACGCAATATTGTGATTGCCACCGGTGCACGACCAACAGTGCCCGACTTGCCCGGCCTGGAACAGGCACCTTACTTTACATCCGATACCATTTGGACGCTGCGCGAAGCCCCAAAACAAATGATCGTGATCGGCTCAGGCCCTATCGGCTGCGAACTCGCCCAAACGTTTCATCGCCTCGGTGTGCCCGTCACTTTATTGAATCGCTCCGATCGGCTGATGCCCAAGGAGGATCCCGAGATCGCACAAATGGTGCGAGAGAAACTGATCGCTGAAGGCATGGACCTCAAACTTGGCTATCCACCCAAACGCTGCGAAATACACGACGGGGAACATAGGCTTATCGTTGAGTCACCAGAGGGAGGAGAAACAGCCCTACCCTTCGACTGCCTATTGATCGCCACGGGGCGCACGCCTAATGTCGCAGGTTATGGTCTCGAAGCGTTGTCATTGGAGACAAATCGCGACGGCACCCTTAACGTCAACGAATACCTGCAAACCCGCTTTCCCAACGTGTATGCGGTTGGCGATGTTGCTGGCCCCTACCAGTTTACCCACGCCGCTGCGCATCAGGCCTGGTATGCTGCGGTCAACGCGTTATTCGGTTCCTTCAAACGCTTTAAAGTCGACTATCGCGTGATTCCCTGGGCCACCTTTACCGATCCCGAAGTCGCACGTGTTGGGTTAAACGAAACCGAGGCAAAGAAACAGAACATACCCTACGAAGTAACGCGCTACGGTATCGATGATCTTGACCGCGCTATTGCGGATAACGAAGCACATGGCGAAGTGAAAGTACTAACCGTGCCAGGAAAAGACAAAATCTTGGGCGTTACCATTGTCGGGCATCATGCCGGCGACCTGATCAGCGAATATGTCACCGCAATGAAACATAACCTGGGGTTGAATAAGGTGCTGGGCACCATCCATATCTACCCGACGCTAGCGGAGTCCAACAAATACGCCGCAGGTGAGTGGAAACGCAATCATGTACCAGCGCTGGCAACAAAATTGTTGCCACGTTTCCACGCGTGGCGCAGAGGTTAGAAAGCAAAAAAAAGCCCCGATGTTTCGGGGCTTTTTATTAGAAAGGGATGTACAAAAAGACGGTTGGCTGAATCGCCAGAGCCAGCGTTAACATGGCAAATCCAAAGCAGGCAGAACCAAAAATCTGCGAGCTTCTTATTTTATAACGCTGCTGACGATCGCGAAATGTAGACTTCCAGTGGTGAAATGCCGCAGGCTCAAACAGGCACAACTGACTACGACCGCCCTCGGTTCGAGTCATTTCGTGAATACAATTTTCATCGCGATCCCGTAGGTACAAAACCAGAATCGCCAGCCCCAGCGCGATGACAAAAGACGCTGCCACAATCTGCGCGTAAGAAAGCGCAAAATCAGCGAACACTGCCGAGCCTAACAGGCCCATGGCCAAGACCACCAAAGACAGCACCAATAGCGAAAAGCTTTTACACATGCGGGCATGCTTGCGACGCGTCGTGCTCACGCGTAACCGTAATTCATCACCGACATGAAAGCGGCCAGAGGCGCTGGCATCTATAGCGGTAAAGCTAACGGGCCCGCTTGGCGTTCGGTATTCAATGACCGGATAAAACCCATTTTTCAGAAACGGCTCTTGCGTTTTTTCGGCAACCTCCAGCTCAATTTCACCACGCGGCACAAACACCTGTTGCATTGAGGTGACTTTTGCTCGCATCGTGTAGCTGGTACGCAAAAAGCGCGCGTAGTCACGGCACAGGAACCATCCAGTAACCGCTAAGGTTAGCGCCATAAGAAATGTGAATGCATCAATCAAGAGAAAACTCGCTTCATTGCTGCCAGTTTGATCGCTTTATCCATAAGCACACTGCCACAATATTGTGTCCATTTAGGGGCGGTTTCATGACAGCGTCGCAATAAAACGAGAACCCCGTCACGAAAAGGGTGTGAATTATCGCATAATTCTTTGCAACTGCAAGCCCACAAAACAAAAAAGACGCCACTTGGCGTCTTTTCGCTTTTCGACCGTTCCGCTTCATCCTGGGAATTCCACGAGCATCGAAAATCAGTTGTGCAACATGACTCTAGATTGGAGCAGATCCGTACGTCATGTTTGGTTTTTTAGGCGGATCAGCACGCACATTGTCTGCGATTTGTTGCACGCGACCGCCGTTTTTCAAGAAGGCTTCAACATCACTGTTCAGTTGATTTCTCACATCATTTCTTTGCTCTTCTGACGACTCGCTGGATACATCCAGGAGCGCCGCGTCTTGCTGTGACATAGTGGCACCTTTGTTACTTGTTCTTTCTGCTGATGTTTTTTCTGACGCTCGCCTTGTACACCACGGGCAAAGACGAAGCAGCCACTGCACCCTTCCTTCTTAGACATTCGGCTGTTTTTTATTTGGAACAGTGCATTAACCGCTAAATATAAACCAATTTATTAGTTATGCAAGATAAATGTATGGTTTATATATGATTTTTCAATCATAAAAATTGCGCAAATATTGCTTTATTCACTGTTTGTGTAACACAAGGTTGCTAAACGTACTTATTTGCAAGAGCGCGGGAAAATCTGAGGAAAGCAGCTAGGATTAAAATTATCAGCGCAACGGAAAATAACGTATGTGCGCTGGAGATCTCTCCGATTGTTATTTTCCATCCCTAGTTGTTATAAGGACTGTTTGGGAATCCCTCCGGGATTCCCTTTTTTTTGCCTGTACGAAAGGGCTGGCTGTGCCTAATCGTCTGCCAGCTTCAGGTGAGAAGTATCAGGGGTAGGTGGTGGAGGTACATCGTCTTTGTCTGAAAGATCGGTTCCAACAGGCGCTAAACTGATCTCATCGAGATGCTCAAATAAGGGCGCTGCCACTTCATGTTGCTCAGACAGGCGCTCTCCCACGGGGGCCAGTTCAAAATCTTTGCCCGCCAGAATTTCACTCGCTTTGGCTCCGGCCAAGGGTAAACCTGAAGGGTTATCTCGATCCGCAGGCTCTGCACTCTGCGTTTGTTTGGGGGCAGCAGCAGAAGACGCCGTTGTCGGCGCTTCAGCGACTCCTTGAGGCGCAGCTGCCTCACTGGCGGCCGCTGGTTTATCTTCGAGATTGACCGGTTCGCCCGGCGCCCCCATCTCCTCAACAACACAAACGCAGCCACGTTTTTCCATGGCGACGATATATTTCTTCGCCGTTTCGTCATCAAGCTTGTTGCGAATCACAACCCGCTTCCCGGTAAACATCCGTTCTACCTGATCGGCACTGGCTTTAAATAATTGTGCCACGTGCTGTTTTGCCTGTTCAGGTGCATAACCTGCAACCAGTTCGCCGTAAAATACCAGTTCGTACTGACTCATAGTGTTCCTACATCATTGCGTTTTTGTCACTGTTTCGCCGTTCTTGCTAATTCAGGATGCCAAGTGACCACTTGATTTCTACCGCCATTCTTCGCCGCATAAAGTGCCTGATCGGCGCGCTCAAATATGTCTTCCGGATGCTCTGCATCGCGAAATGCAGCCAACCCGAAAGACATGGTGATCTGAATTTTTTCCTCACGAAAATGAAACGGAAGACGCCCGACCATTTCACGTGTTTTGTTCAGCACCTCATAAGCCGTATTTTCGTCGGTTTCGGGCAAAATAATCACAAACTCTTCGCCGCCATAGCGGGCGAGAAAATCGGTCTTGCGAATGCGGCTTAAGATTTCTTTCGCCATGATTTGCAATACCTTATCACCCGACAAATGACCATAGTTGTCATTAATGCTTTTAAACTTGTCGATGTCGCCGACCACCAGCGTGGCAGGTTTACCATAACGGCGCCAGCGCTCAAACTCCATGGCATAACGTTCGTCAAACGCCTCACGGTTGGGTAGACCTGTCAGGGCATCGGTCGTGGCGCGCCGATGTTCTTCCTGCAAGCGCTGCTTGATTTCTTCTGACTCTTTCTCCATGTCATGAATCCGCTTTTGCATGGCTTCAAATTCATGCTGCCGCGCCACTTCAAAATCCACTTCAACACGCGCGTAACGATCCATTGCCGACGTAATCGTATCGAGATGTCCGGTAATGGAGCGTTTTAGGTCTTCTACGTCGTTTGCGCGCTGAACCTCATCAGAAATTTCGCTTACCTGTGTGCGCATGACCTGGTCCAGCACTGAGCTCTCTTTTCGGCGCAGGGCGTCTTCTTCTTGCGTCGTCGTTAAAAAACTTTGGACCTTGCCAAGGCGTTCATCCAGAACCTGCAAAAACGTTTCAAAGTCGCGTTGTCCTTTGCCCACTACAGAAATGACAAGATTAGCCAAATCATCGAGCGTAGGGCCTAACTCATACCAGTTCAGCCGATTACTGATTTTTGACCGTAAGCGCTGTAAATCGCGCTCTGCACTTTTGGGAAAAGACAGCTGATCGAGCAAATGATTAAGCGTGGCTCGCACGTGCACGGCAATGGTTGAAAACCCTGGTACGATCTCTTCCTCCGCCTGCACCGGTGCTTCAGTTTCGTTGGCATCGAGCTCTAGATCTTCTTCCGACAAGGCCGAATCCGCAGCTTCGAGGCTCTCAACAGGCACCTCTGAATCGCTTTTGGAACCAAACAGGCGACTCAATAAGCCCGTCTCTTTTCGCTCTTCCCCAATGACCTGTTTGAGTGTTTCTGCTTGCAATGCAGCATATTCAGAGAGAATGCCTGGCAGCTCCTGCAATTGCGCAGCGTGCTTACTGGAGGTTTTTGAGAGTTTTTTTAGCGCCGATTTTTGCTTGCGCGCGATGGGCAAATTGAGCAACTGCTGGCACAAGCGATCGAGCGCTTCGACCACTTTGCGCGCATTCTGCTGTTTGGTTTCGTCAGTACTGAGAATCAGCTTGTCGATGCGTTTGAGACGTTTGGCCAAATCATTTTCAGCCGGCGTGGCGGTGCGAATGGCGGAACGCAAACTGTTCAGTTCCTTATCCAGCGCCTCTCCCACGTTATCTGCCGCCAAGCTGACTCGCACCAAGAGGCGCTGCAACAATTCGGCATACTCCTGCGCCAGTTGCTTGTCCTGCTCCAGCTGTTCGCTTTGCTCAAAGTATCTTTCTTTCCAGCGATCAACTTCCTGCATCAGATCCAGGGACTTGCTCATCGCACTGCTCCGGGGCTAGTTCTTTTTTCGCGCGCGGGGGTGTGCCGCATCATACACTTCGGCCAAATGCTTAAAGTCTAGATGAGTATAGACCTGTGTGGTGGAAATATCGGCATGCCCCAGTAATTCCTGTACCGCCCGCAAGTCCTGACTCGACTCCAGCATGTGACTGGCAAAGGAATGTCGTAATGTGTGAGGCGAGATATCGCTGATGAGTCCGCGCTGCAATGCCAATTGTTTAAGCCGTGCCTGCACATTACGCTGGCTGATGCGACGCCCACGCTGCGATAAGAACAGCGCGCGCTGATCATCTTCGGTCCGCGGCTGAACATCACCGCGAAAACTCAGCCATTCCTCAAGCGCAGTGATGGCCTTGCCGCCCACTGGCAAATCCCGCTGCTTTCGCCCTTTGCCCAACACCCTCACCCGCGCACTTCGTATGTCGATACTATCGAGATTCAGGCCGACCAGCTCCGATAGGCGCAATCCAGACGAATAAAACAACTCAAACATGGCATGATCACGAATACGATGCCAATCGCCCTCGTCTTCGTTAAGCAAATGGTTGACCTGGTCAACATTTAATACCTGGGGCAATTTACGCGCTGATTTGGGCGCGGGCACATCAAGCGCCGGATTATCCTGAGCCAACCCTTCGCGCAATAGATAATGATAAAAACTACGTGCGGCGGAGAGTGCACGCTGAATACTGCGCCCCGACAAACGCTGGTGCCGCAAATGGCCAACGTAAGCCCGCAGCAGGGCATGGTCGAGTGTATTCCAGTTATCTATATGGTGATCATGACACCAGCGCAACAGGCGCTCGAGGTCCCGGCGGTAATTCGTACAGGTGTGGAGGGATAATTGACGCACTTCGGCAAGGTCACGCAAAAACGCCTCAATGGCGCTTTGCATGGTTTGCTCCGTGCGCTTCACGCTCTAATCCAAAAGAGAGGGAACCTGGTCTTCGGAGCGCTTGCTGCGCGCCTTGATCAGCAAAGAAGGGAGTATTCGACTGATAAAGTCACTGATGTAGGACAAAAACAACGAGCCCATGGAGCTGTCGAAATGCTGGCTATCCTTGCTGGCCAGACAGAACATACCCAGTGTTTCGCCATTGCGAAGCGGTATCAGCGCAGCGGAACCGACTTGATCATGGTCATTAGGAAACAGACTTTGCAGTTGCGCCGCGGTAAACTGGCCGCACACAGCATTGGTACTATCAATCAAAGAACCGAGCACATCCCGTGCAGTCGATACGTTTAAAAGGCTGACATCTGCTACCGGATACTCTTCACGCTCACCAAAAACCACCACGCTGGTGAAGTCGATTTTGGGATCATCCTTAAAGGACTCACTCACCACATACTGCACTTCATCAAGACTTTTTATTTCAAGCAGATTGAGTAAAAGGCGCTTGCTCTTTTCGAAATGTGCATCGTTATCTCGCGCTACCTTGATAAGGGTTTCGAGGCGGTTTTTCAGATCATCACGATCCTCTCTAAACACCTGTACCTGTCGCTCACCAAGCGAGATGGCGTTACCACTCTTGTGTGGAAAACGAATTTCCCGCAACAGATATTCATGCTCAACAAAGAAATCAGGGTGTTGTCGCAAATAGGCCACCACTTGCTCGTCGGAGAGCTCTGCCACTTGCTGCGCTACGCTACTTACTGCACTTTCGGTCATTATTCCGCCACTTAAAATCAGATAACGAGACGCGGTCTCGTCGACACCTCTATGAGGACTATATTCTTATTTTTCCTTCAAATACTTTCACTGCCGGCCCTTCCATCATGACCGCACTGCCCGGGCCAGCCCAATCGATGAGCAGATTGCCGCCGGGTAATTTTACTTCTACGGGTGTTTCCAGCAATCCGCGTTGAATGCCAGCCACCGCCGCCGCACAGGCACCGGTTCCACACGCCAGCGTTTCGCCGACTCCGCGTTCGAATACGCGTAGTTTGATGAAACGCCGATGCACCACCTCCATAAAGCCAACATTCACGCGTTCAGGAAAACGTGCGTGCTGTTCGATCGCCGACCCCAGTGTTTCAACTGGCGCGGCACGTACATCGTCAACCAGCAAAACGGCGTGGGGATTGCCCATGGATACCGCAGATAGATGTACAGTTTCATCGCCCACTTCTACAGCATAAACCCTGTCTTCCTGTTCTGCCACAAAGGGAATCAGCTTGGGCTCAAACACCGGTGGGCCCATGTCGACCAGCACCCGACCATCTTCGTTGATGTTGAGTTCAATATCGCCCTTCATGGTTTGTACACGAATACGCGAAGTATTGATGAGCTTCTTTTCTTTTACGTATACCGCAAAACAGCGGGCGCCATTACCGCACTGCTCCACCTCGGAGCCATCGGCATTGAAAATGCGATACCGAAAATCGACATCTGGTTTACCGGGGGGTTCCACCAATAACAACTGATCAAAACCGACCCCCATATTGCGATCAGCGAGTTTGCGAATTTGCTCGGGCCGGAAATGCGCATGCTGGGTAATCGTGTCCACCACCATGAAATCGTTGCCCAAGCCGTGCATTTTGGTGAAATTAATGACCATGCCTTAGTTACTCTTGCTCCGCCTGATCGAGGCGCCGTTCGAGCGCAAGCTGATCATCAATGGTTTCACGGCGTCGCACTAGCAAGGCACGATCACCATCGACCATGATCTCGGCAGCACGATCCCGACTGTTATAGTTGGAGGCCATCGCAAAACCATAGGCCCCCGAAGAGCGCACCGCCAGGAGGTCGCCTTGCGCAATCCGCAGCGAACGCTCTTTGCCCAAAAAGTCACCGGTCTCACACACCGGTCCAACCACATCGTAAACCTGCTCCGGAGCCGTGTCGTTAGGCACAACAGGCACAATATCCTGCCAGGCCTGATACAACGATGGCCGCAGCAGATCATTCATCGCCGCATCGATAATGGCAAAGTGCTTACCTTCGTGCCCCTTCAGATATTCAACTCGGGTGAGCAACACTCCCGCATTCGCTGCAATTGACCGACCGGGCTCCATAATCAGTTCCAGTGATCGCTCGCCCAAGCGTTCCAGAATGGCAGACACGTAAGTTCCCGGCTCAGGCGGCGTTTCATTGCGATAACACACACCAAGCCCGCCTCCCAGATCGAGATGACTCACCTTGATGTCCTGCGCCTCAAGGCGATCAAGCAAAGCCAGGACCCGTTCCAGCGCATCAAGAAATGGCGCAACTTCTGTTAATTGCGACCCGATATGGCAATCGATACCGCAGACCTTGATACCCGGTAAAGAGGCGGCCAGTTGGTAGATACGTTCGGCGTCGGCAATGGCGATACCGAATTTGTTGTCTTTTAGGCCGGTTGAAATATAGGGATGCGTGCCCGCGTCTACATCGGGGTTTACTCGTAATGACACCGGTGCGGTTTTGCCCGCCTGTTCGGCTACGGCGCTGAGCTTGAGTAACTCCGCTTCAGACTCAACGTTAAAACATTTCACGCCTACTTCCAGCGCTCTGCGCATTTCGTGCGCTTGCTTGCCTACGCCTGAAAACACCACTTTTGACGCTTCTCCGCCGGCACGCAATACCCGCTCCAGTTCGCCGACAGAAACGATGTCGAAACCGGCCCCCAAGCGCGCCAGAACATCCAGCACAGCGATGTTGGAATTGGCTTTTACGGCATAACAAACAAGGTGCGGTGTAGCACCAAAGGCCTCATCGTAGGCACGATAGTGGCGCTCAAGCGTAGCACGCGAATAGACATAGGTGGGCGTTCCAAAGCGCTCGGCAATTGCCTGCAACGGAACCTGTTCAGCGCAGAGTTCACCTTGCTGATATGAAAAATGATCCATGCTTACATCAATCCAAAGACGTTGACTTGCCTTCCTCTTGCGACTCGACCTCTACCGGTTGTTGCGGCAAATAGAGTTTGCCTTTCTGGCCGCATGCCGAAAGCAACACAGCAGCAATCAAAATAAGTAGAGTAGCGCGCATAGCGAGGTAGAAAATCCGGTAAAAAAACAGGCGGCCAGTATACCCACTTCGTCAGCCCTTGCCCAATAGCGGCGGCGACTTTCAACCATTTCAGCGATATGGGATTTAGCACCATACAAACTGCTGAGATCTATTATGGGTCACGCGGTGGCGCTCATTTGATTCTCAAGCTGGTGGTAGGCTCTCACATAGTCGAGCGTGCCATAATGCTCACCATCAATACCGCCCAAGGCCAGATCCTGGTCAGGGAATACAATATCAACGATTTGCAGTACCCCACCTTCACCGGAATGCTCCCGCTGCAGTTTGTGTTGCATCGCTTTGAATTGACGCTCCCCGTAGTCATAAAAAGCAAACTCTTGCCCTTCACATTGCAGGTCGAAACGCATCAAATCGCCATCGAAGTATCCCATTGCGGTCACTTCAACATGCGGTAATTCCGGAAACTCTTTGAGTCTTTTGCTTTCAAACTCGCCACCAGATCTGGTCACTCGTTCAAACACCACTTTGGGCACGGCCTGCGCACCGGGCTCCTCAAATAAAGCATTTAGCTGGCGTTTCTCCAGCATGCGCTGCAACATCACATTCAGTCCAAAACAAAACCTGCGCTCACTTGTGTGTGGTGCAAAATATCGGTAAACGCTGCCCATTTCATCTAACACAATAACATCAAAGATGCCGCCCTCACTGGCGTAAAACACCTGTATCTCGTTGGCCCGGTTGTGTGCCAGCACGTTTCGCAGCAACGTGTCGTGAGGCAGTGCATAACGGTCCAACACAATCGAGCTAAATTCAGTTCTCCGCTGCGACAAAGCATCGAGCATGGCCTCTTCGCTCTGATAGGCTTTAAAACGAAATTGACCATCAATGCAGCTTAGGATGTAGAAGTATTCTTCAATTTCTATCACGAACCGTTGCGACTGTACTGAGCGTAAGCCAATAACAGCAGACCGGGCATCATCAAATAAATGCTGCACCCGTTTGGCAATGGCTTCGGCGCGATGGGGACAAAAACAGTACACACTCAGGCGATGGTCACTTTTTGCCAAATGACGCGCACAGGATTGCAGATAGGCCTGCAAAGCCTGTAACAACAACTCCCCTTTTTCAAACCTGTGCACACTGGCTTCGTGCCAGGAATTTAGACTGACCTGATCGATGCTCTTTACCAGATTGTGACGCTTTGAGCTGTAACCCAATACATCAGTACGCTCGCTTAAGCGCTGCAGGCCTGGCTCCATCAAACCATGCATGGGATCAATCCCCACATTCACAAACAGGATGATTTCCTTTGGATAGGGTGCGCGCTGAAAAGCACTTTGCGCTGCCGTCGGTAACGGTAAAGGTAAGTGGCGACCCAAGACTTGCAATATCCCCTGAATCTCATACTGTGTCGCCTGTGTCACACCCGGCACCAGGCTCAGACGCGTCGCCCGCGTGAGAAGACCATTCAGATACAACCAGGCGACCAACTCCATTAAGCTGGACGACTTTTTCAAGGTAGGATGAAACGCCGCCTCTGAGGCTGACGCGAGATCTCGATACAGTAACCAGCCCTGTTTATCGGCATGCACCGCACTGGTACTGGCATGGTGAATAGCGAGATTTTCTTCCCATAGATTGGGCGCAATACCGGGGTTCACACGTTCTATCTTTCCTGCTTTTTTCTGGAACGTGGCGTAGAGTTTGCGCCCCAGTAAACTCAGGTCTTCTGCAGTAATGGCCGAGGCAATGTCGTTTTCGCGCGCATAACGCGATAAAAACCGGTAGCTATGACTTAACTCTGCAAACACCTCTTTACGTTCTTGCAGCACCTGATCCACTTTCCAGTTCTGGCGATCATCGAGATAGCGAAATTTGTTGTCGGGCCAAAACCACTCGGCACAGACCTTCTCCAGTACCTGGCGCTGCCATGAGGCGCGCCGCTGTGCGGGTGGACGCGACAACTTTTTGTTGACCTTCAAGTAAAAGCTTTTGCGCACCAGGTCGAGGCGTTTTAGTTCTCCCTGTTCGGTAAGGTATGACTCCAGCCGGCGATAAACCAACAGGTAGGGGTCCAGCTGTTCAACCTTGAGTTCATCCGCATATACCGATTGCTTGAACTGCACACTCAGGCTTGGCACGGCCGGCAGCTCCTGAGCATAGACTTCTGCCAGCAGCAACTTCAAGACGGATTTGTAAGGCGCATCAAGCCCCTTGTACAACTGCCATAGTCCCGCTCCGACCAGCTCACTTTTTGGAATGTGCGCAGCACTGCCAAAATCAATGACTTCCTTTTGTGGCACAAAGCGTTTCGACAAGAGCAAATCGGTAATTTCGCTGTAGCGCGCTTCCAGGTGGGGAGGCACCAGCCACCACAATGGATAACAGCCCGCTAGAAGAATGGCGGTGCGATAAAATTCATCGAGCAATAAATAGTGCTGCGCCGAACCACTGCTCTCGGCATCGAGCTCGTTTTCGCTCACCCCTTGCCTGAACGCCTCGGCATTCATTAAAAAGGTATGTAACTCCAAGCCCGAATCATTTGCCCATTCATCGATCTTTTGCGCCTTCTGTTGCAACTGATCCAGCTCGTCCGGCGTGAGATTGGGGGCATGGCACAGCCACATATCAACATCGCTCGATTCGCTATGCGCCAGAGTACCAGTACTCCCCATAATAAAGAGGCTCTGAACCTGAGGCGGATGGCGTTTGTCGGCGCGAAATTTAAACGTCTGCGAGAAACTTTTTGCGATGATCAGTGTTTCTTTATCGGGCTGATAACCCGCCACACCTCGAGGACTGTCCTGTGACACATAGCCAGGAAGAAGCGGATGATTGACCTGATATAACAAGGGCAGCACGGCTAGAATATCGCGCTGTCTCGCATTGAGCCCCTCATGGGTTTTGCGCAACCGGTCGGCATTCACCTGCATAAAGCGATCGCGAATCTGCTTGAGCTGTTTGCGATCTACGCCGTCCGAAAAATCGGGTTTGAGTGCCTGCTTTAGCGCCGTCATGGGGCCTGTGGTCCAAAGAATAGAGCTGTCTGAATGAGGCGACCGGACATGCGCCACCTCCACTTTCACTATAGCGCAGCCAGACCGATCTGACTGCGCGATTTAGTGGCCCTTTGGTAGCATTTTGTTGCGTGTTTTATTGCCCTGTTGGAAATTAGCGGTCCTGAAGCTGCACGCGACCACGCGTGACCGCCGCTAATACCTGTTCCGGCGCGGTGCCGCCAATGTGATTACGGGCCTGCACAGAGCCTTCGAGAGTCAACACATCAAATACATCCTGCTCAATGACCTCGCTAAAGCCTTGTAAAGTGTCGAGCGACATATCCGCCAGATCTAGCCCCGCTTCTATACCATGCGCCACCGCCTTGCCCACAACCTCATGCGCATCGCGGAAGGGCACACCCTTTACCACCAGATAATCGGCCAGATCGGTTGCGGTAGAAAATCCGCGCTTGGCCGCTTCGCGCATGCTCTCTGCCTTTACCTGCAAGGCAGGAACCATGTCGGCATAGGCCTTGAGGCAACCTTTCACGGTATCCAACGTATCAAACAGGGGCTCTTTGTCTTCCTGATTGTCTTTATTGTAGGCCAGAGGTTGCGACTTCATTAGCGTTAGCAGTGAAATGAGATGCCCAATCACACGACCACTTTTGCCGCGCACCAATTCGGGCACATCCGGGTTTTTCTTCTGAGGCATGATGGAAGAGCCGGTGCAAAAACGATCGGGAAGATCGATAAAATCAAACTGTGCCGACGCCCATAAAATCAGTTCTTCAGACCAGCGCGACATGTGCATGAGCAGCAAACTGGCCACCGAACAGAACTCAATGGCAAAGTCCCGGTCGCTGACAGAATCCAGCGAGTTATAACTGGGGCGATCAAAGCCCAGTAGCTCTGCGGTCATATTGCGATCAATAGGGTAAGTCGTTCCAGCCAGCGCCGCCGCACCCAAGGGCATAATGTTGACGCGTTTGCGGCAATCCATGAGGCGCTCGTAGTCACGCTGCAGCATATCGAACCAGGCCATAATATGGTGACCAAATGTCACAGGCTGGGCCGTTTGCAGATGTGTAAAGCCCGGCATAATAGTACCCGCCTCACGCTCGGCCAGCTCGAGCATCCCTTGTTGCAAACGTGTGATTTCTTCGGCGATGACATCGATCTCATCGCGCAGGTAAAGACGAATATCGGTCGCAACCTGATCATTGCGAGAGCGCCCGGTGTGAAGTTTTTTACCGGTGATGCCAATACGCTCAGTCAGTGCCGCTTCGATATTCATATGCACGTCTTCGAGCTTGACCGACCACTGGAAGTTGCCGGCCTCAATGTCGCCACGAATGGCTTCAAGACCGGAGATAATCTGGTCGCGCTCCTGCTCCCTGAGCACACCGACTTTAGCCAGCATCGTGGCATGGGCAATCGAGCCGGCGATATCGTGATAATACAAGCGCTGATCGAAGTTGACCGAGGCGGTGAACTGCTCAACAAAGGCGTCTGTTGGTTCGTTAAATCTGCCACCCCAGGGCTTTTCGGTACTGCTGGTGTCGTTGCTCATGCTGGTTTACCCATCTACACTGAAATTTGAACCTTAATTTTGGCGGCGCAGTATAACATGAAAGCGGAAACGCGCTTATCCAGCCCCTCTCCCAAATCCAGCGATAACGAACCCGCAGCACAAACCTTTATTCCCGACTTGTGCCAAGTGCCCTCCGTGCTGCTGATGCTGATTCTGACACAGCTGTTTTGCGTTGTGGTGAGTCTGGTAATGGGCAACGATAGCCTACTTAACTGGGCAGAACTGGGGCTGCTGTCGATCTATAGCCACATTATCGTACTCAGTTGCAGTGCGGTTATCTGCGTGAGTCGCAAGCACCTGGTTGCGCAATCGGCGCGCGCAAGCGCCGTCTGGTGCCTGGCCATTATTCTTGGTACGACCTATCTGATTAGCCATCTATGCGCGGTGTGGCTGGGGGCTCATTTAATCTCGCATCCCACATTATTTATCTGGCGCTCTGTGCTGGTGAGCGCACTACTCGGCATATTACTGCTTCGCTATTTTTATTTGCAGTTTCAATGGCGCGAACAAAAACAGGCGGAGCTCAGATCACGCATCGCAGCACTTCAGGCACGCATTCGGCCACATTTTTTGTTTAACAGTATGAATTCCATTGCCAGCTTAATTGCAGTCGACCCGCAACGCGCTGAAGATGCCGTGCTCGATTTATCCACGCTTTTCCGTGCCACCCTGCGCACACAGGATGTACTCATCACACTAAGTGAAGAGCTGGCTCTGTGTCGCCGCTATTTAAATATTGAAGCCTTGCGCCTGGGCGAGCGTTTGAAACTGGAATGGTCCATCGCAGAGGGTATCGGCCATTACCTGATACCGCCCCTGACCTTGCAACCTTTACTTGAGAATGCGATCTATCACGGTATTCAGCCCTTAACGCGGGGCGGCACCATTCGTATCGAAAGTTACGCTAAAAAGGGGATCGTGTACGTACTGATCAGCAACCCCTTTGACGCCGGAGCCAAAGGGCATCAAGGCAACCAAATCGCACTCACCAATATTCGCCATCGCTTTGTTGCCCTGTTTGGTGAGGCCGCCATTCTGAAGACCAGTCAACTCGACCAGACCTATACAGTCACTTTGCGATTCCCCGCTAGAGAAGTCGCCACACAAACATAAATTCGTCCCATTGGAGCCGTAAATGACCACCAGTAAGACCATTTCTGTGTATATCGCCGATGACGAGGCGCTGGCCAGAGAACGTCTGAAACGGATGATTGAAGCCATGCCGGACTATCAGGTAGCAGGTGAAGCCGAAAATGGAGAGTCTGCCCTGCATGACATATCGCGATTGCAACCTGACATCGCCTTACTCGATATTCGCATGCCTGGCATGGACGGATTAGCACTGGCCGGTCAACTCTCTAAATTGCAGGCGCCTCCCGCCATTATTTTTTGCACAGCCTATGACGAATACGCCATTGAAGCCTTTAAACATCAAGCTGTTGGGTATTTACTGAAGCCAGCCAGACAAGAAGAATTACTACAGGCGCTGAAACAGGCACAACGCCTTTCTCGCGCGCAATTGCATGCATTGCAGCATAAACAGGATTCAGAACAGATATTCGTCGCACATAGCTGGCAAGGGCATGAGCGCATTCCCCTGCATGATATTTATTATTTCAGGGCCGACCAAAAATACCTGACGGTAGTGCATCGTCAGGGCGAAACACTATCGGATCAAACACTCAAAGAACTGGAAGAGACCTACGCTGATTCTTTTGTCAGAGCGCATCGCAGTGCCCTGGTTAATCTACAACACATTCGCGCACTCACCCGCAATGCGCAGGGCCAGTATCAACTGGAATTACACAATGGCGATCAGGTGGTGGTGAGTCGCCGACACACAGCCGATCTCAAAACGCGTTTACAACAAGGCTGAGAGCGAGCAAATCTGACTAAATTTCGACCTGTTCACACTTTAATCATCTTTCTCGAAAAAGTGAGATACAGATCGCCTTTTACTACCCTCCTATAACCTTTTGTTACAGTAATTACAGGCCGTATCTCTTATATTGAATCTGTACAGTAAATAGCCACCCGGAGATCATCGTGCTGTTCTTTTCCCTAGGCAAACAATTCATTCGCTGCGGCATCTGCGCCTTAACTCTGGCGCTGTTTTCACAAGCATCACTGGCGCAAAACTTTATTGGGCCAAATGGCGAAGAAGACACCATTCTGATTGAGAAAGAAGTCAGTACAAAAATCCCCTATCATTTACTTCTGAAAAAGCTGTCCAGTCGTATGCTGAAGTTTGATGCCGACGCTCTGGTGACTTTTGGTAAAGGCCGTACCGACCATATCGTACGTAGCTTTTCTGACGTTGCTGAACGCGTGAAGACACGTGTTAATGTTGACCGAGACGAAGTGGAGCTCAAATTCTCGCTCAATTTCTAGCGCTTACCCGCTCACACAACGTTCGAAATCACCGGCTACTGCTCCCCGTATAATCCCCCTACAACTCAAGCTATAATGTCGCGCTCATTCATCAACGTTGAGCCACCATGACACAAACGCTTCGCATCGCCTCTCGAGAAAGCGCTTTGGCCCTTTGGCAAAGCGAACATATCAAAGCCACCCTGGAACAACTGCACCCTCAACTCAAGGTCGAGATTGTTGGTATGACCACGCAGGGCGATAAAATTCTGGATGTCCCTCTGGCCAAAATTGGCGGAAAAGGCTTGTTTGTAAAAGAACTCGAAGCCTCCATGCTGGCAGGCGAAACCGATATCGCCGTACACTCCATGAAAGATGTGCCCATGGAGTTCCCCCCTGGGCTCGAGCTCGCAGCCATTTGCCAGCGCGAAAGCCCCTACGATGCCTTTATCAGCAACCAGTACCCAGACTTAAACGCGTTACCACAAGGCGTAGTTGTGGGCACTGCCAGCTTACGTCGACAATGTCAGATTGCTGCACTGCGTCCCGATCTGGAAATCAAAACGCTACGCGGTAACGTTAACACCCGCTTAGCAAAACTCGATCGGGGCGAATACGACGCCATTGTGCTCGCCGAAAGCGGCATGCGTCGGCTGGGTTTCGACGAACG
>JAWWBW010000015.1:0-24925 GCA_033720775.1 Oleiphilaceae bacterium
ACGTCCAACACATCCTCACCCTTTCGGTACCATCAAGCCATCGGAGTAATGCATCTTGAGGCGTTCGTCGATGATAATGGCATCAATATCGGGGAGACGATTGATCAGGGCAATACCCCGCTCTGGCCCCATCACGAATACGGCTGTTGATAGCGCATCACTCTGCATCGCCGTGGGCGCAAGAATGGTCGCACTGAGTACTCCCTGCACCGGCTTGCCGGTCTCTGGCGAGAGGATATGATGCACACGCTCGCCCGCCTCATTAATAAAGTAACGTTCGTAATCGCCGGATGTTGAGATGGCGGTATCCATCAGGGGCAGCATCACCGCCTGCCGTTCGGGAGCGCGAGGGTGTTTAATGGCAATCATCCAGGGGTGGCCATTATTATCACCGAGCAAGCGCGTATCGCCGCCCGCCGTTACTCGGGCACTCTTCACCCCGGCCCCTTGCAATAATTCAATGGCCTGATCGACCGCATAACCCTTGGCAATACCGCCTAAATCCAACATCAGTTGGGGATGCGTGAAGCGTACCGTGGAATCGGCTGCGCCAAGTACCAGGTTGCGGTAAGAAAGCCCCGCCTGCACGCTAAGTTGCTTCGAGGTCGGCTGCAAGCCATCGCGAAAGTCATACAGATAACCGGTGGAGGCAAAAGTGATGTCGAACGCCCCATCACTCAGAATCGACATACGCTGCGCGGCGACGAGTAAGCGCATTAGCTCACCATCAATGGTGACTGCCTCTTTTGCGGCCTGGCGGTTAGCGGCACTCAACTGAGAAGCGGGGTCGTAACGATTCAGTTTGGCATTGAGGCGATTAAATTCACGCTCGATGGCACGGTAGAGGCTATGATTGAGTGGCTGTTCCTCAAGGCAAGTAAAAGCCAGTGTGACGCGCGTGGTCATGGCATTGAATGCGTGCTCACACAGGGGGGGCTGTTCTGCCCAGGCAAGGCTCCCTGATCCACTAATCAAACATAAGATTAGCGCGACTATCCTTATTTTCATATTGCTGTCTTGTCGGCTTAAAAAAACCTACCGTAACCAAAGCCAACAACACAGGCAAGCGCTTATAGCGATCGTTTGCGCTGTGACTCGCGCGTGCGGTTCGCCAATAGCCGGTGCTCATAATGCTGCACGCTCTCATAGATTTGAATGGAGGGGTTATCGGGTGACGGATGGCTCACCACCTTGACGCCGAATCGCGCGGCAATAAAGCGAACCTCATCTTCGCTAATCAACAGATCTCGGTCCGCAACGCGCAATTCTTCTCGGGGATGGTCGGGGTGGACCAATTCCATCATGGCCCAACGGTCCATGGCGGGTTTGTACGTTAAATAATACTTGCTGTACGACAAATAGAGCGCCAGTCCACCCAATAGCGCGACACCCCAGACTCCTTCTTGCGCTCCTCGCTCAGCCAGCGCCCAAAGCAGGGTCATTGCGAGTATGGCCAAGGCCGAAAGGAGTTTTAATTCGTAGGAGCTAAAAATCTGCGGTGCCGGAACACCATAATTAGGAAGTCGTAATAACCACTTACACAATCGATGCAGACGTTGATGCATACACTCCCCTCCCACCGCTTGCATGGCTGACATGCATAAGAAAGAACGCTATAGCCAGTTATATAGTCAAGCGCACATAGTGGCGCAAGTGATCTGGGCGAATCGCTTCACAAAGCTTGCTTATATTTGCCTAGACAAATATATTGCCACCCATGAATATACAAGCGCTTGCCCAGCAATTTAAGACTTGGTCAGATCCCGTTCGTCTGCGCATTCTCGCGTGCCTGATCGCGCGCGAGGAAGTGTGTGTATGCGATTTGATCGACGTGCTGCAGTTACCGCAGAGCGTGGTATCTCGCCATCTTGCCTATTTACGCAAACATGAGATGGTTGCGAGCGAGCGCCGTGGTACCTGGCAATACTATTCACACACGCTTGATGCAGACCAGCTCTCCGTTCTGGAGATGTTTTTTAGCAAGGCCGATGATATCTCCCCTATTGTGGAGCAACTGCGCCAGCCCACCCTCGCCAACTGCTGTTAGGCGTACAATCGATTCAAAGGAGAAACAGATGAGCCAATCGAAAGTCCGTATCGTGATCAATGGTTTTGGACGAATGGGTCGCCTCGCACTGCGCGCAGCATGGGGCTGGCCGGGTATTGAAATCGTTCATGTAAACGAAATCGCGGGTGATAACACAGCCATGGCCCATCTGCTGCAATTTGATTCGGTTCACGGCACCTGGGATAAACCCGTCTCAGCAAATGGCAAAGGCTTGGAGATAGACGGCCAACATCTCAGTGTGAGTCACGAACGCGACCTCAACGACCTGCCCTGGTCTGAATTGCATGCCGATATTGTGGTGGATTGTACCGGTGCCCATAAATCGCAAGAGATACTGGCGCAATACCTCAAGCACGGCGTCAAGAAAGTGTTGGTATCGGCGCCGGTGAAGGATGGCCCTCTTAACATTGTGATGGGCGTCAACGACGACCGTTACGATGCTACCAAGCATGCTATTGTGACGGCGGCGTCATGCACCACCAACTGTATCGCGCCGGTTGTCGACGTATTGCACCAAGAGTTCGGCATTAAGCACGGCTCAATGACGACCATCCACGACATCACCAACACCCAAAGCATTCTGGATGAATACCACAAGGATCTGCGCCGAGCACGGGCCTGCGGCATGTCCTTAATTCCTACGACAACAGGTTCCGCCACTGCCATCACCGAAATCTTTCCCGAGTTAAAGGGGCGCTTGAACGGCGTGGCCGTGCGCGTGCCATTAGCCAACGCATCGCTTACCGATTGTGTGTTCGAGCTGGAGCAGGATGTCACTGTCGATGCGGTGAACGCTGCGCTGCAACAGGCCGCAAATGGTCGTCTCAAGAATATTCTCGGTTATGAGGAACGCCCGCTGGTATCGGTGGACTACACCAACGACCCACGCTCAGGCGTGGTGGATGCCCCCTCCACCATGGTCATCAATCAACGGCAGGTAAAGATTCTGGTCTGGTATGACAACGAGTGGGGCTATGTGCACCGCATGATGGAATTGGCACAAAAACTGGCGGCGAGCATTGCAGATGCTGGCTAACGACAAGGCGCGGTTCAAGCAGTATCTCAGTGTCACGGGATGCTATTGGGCATTCACCTTAACCGACGGCGCCTTGCGCATGCTGGTGGTGTTGTATTTTCACCAGTTAGGTTACAGCCCCTTTGAAGTCGCCACCCTGTTTTTGCTTTACGAGTTCTTTGGCGTCGTCACTAATCTGTTTGGCGCGCGACTGGCGGCCCAGTTTGGTTTGAACATGACGCTTAAAGCGGGCCTCGCTCTACAGATCGTGGCTCTGGCGATGTTATTGCTGCCTGCCAGCCTGTTGACCGTTCCCTACGTCATGGCTGCTCAGGCCTTATCGGGCATCGCTAAAGATCTCAACAAGATGAGCGCTAAAAGCAGCATGAAGGCCCTCGTGCCTGAGGACCAGCAAGGCAAGCTGTATCGCTGGGTGGCAGTGCTGACCGGCTCCAAAAACACACTGAAAGGCATCGGTTTCTTTTTAGGTGGCGCCCTCCTGGCCGGGCTCGGTTTTCAGGGCGCAGTGGGCAGTATGGCCGCAGGCCTTCTGCTGGTCTTGATTGCCGCTCAGTGCGTATTACGCGAAGACCCCGCGTCCGTCAGATTCAAACCCAAATTTCGCGACCTGTTATCAAAAAGCCCACGCATTAATATTCTCTCAGGCGCCCGTTTTTTTCTTTTTGGTGCGCGAGATATCTGGTTTGTCGTGGCGCTGCCGGTGTTTGTGCAAAGCAACCTCAACTGGTCGCATGTGGAAGTGGGGAGCTTTCTGGCTGTTTGGGTCATTCTTTATGGCTTGGTGCAAACGCGCGCACCGGCTCTGACACGCTCTGCCATTGCCGCAAGCCATCAACAGGGGCGTTTGGCCGCCACATGGGCCATACCTCTTGTCGTAGTCTGTGCAGCTCTGGCAATGGTGCAATTCAACGCGTCGTTGAACAGTACGGTGCTGATTTCAGCGCTACTGTTATTCGGCGCGTTATTCGCCATTAATTCGTCTTTGCACTCCTACCTGATTGTGTCGTACTCACAAGCAGATCAGGTCGCTTTGGATGTCGGGTTCTACTATATGGCGAATGCAGCCGGACGCTTGGTGGGCACTCTTCTTTCGGGCCTGCTTTATCAGCTGTATGGTTTAGGGGTATGCCTGATCGCGTCTGCCACCTTCATCTTTTTGGCTGCTTTTCTGGTGAAACGACTCGATCACCACACTTCTATGCAAGTTGGCTTGCGAGCAGACTAAAAATCTCTCTATACTGCATGCATGTAGTGCCCCGCCGCAGCGAGTCGGCAGCGCCTTGGCGCAATCCAAAAGAAACACTCAATAGTAACAATAAGAGAAAAGGTGGTTGATTATGGGAGAGGGTTTAGCAGCCTGGTACAAGAACAATGGTGAGTACATTCTTGGCGGGCTATTCGGCCTGGTGGTACTCGATCTGTTTATGTTTTTGGTTCATTGCCTGGTTGAACGCACAACCGAAGGTTATGGCCTCACCACGCTGATTATTTCAATCGGCTTTTTGATGGTGGCTTATTTCGAAAAGCTGTATTCGGAACAGGAAGCCCACTAGCAAAAGTGGTTCTTACAGAACGCGCTGCTTTAGCGCGTTCTCACTCTATACTCCCCGCCAATTTCCTCTTCTAAAAAACAATACACCAAGTCTTTTTGGTATTTTTCTTGCTCATTCATGTTGAGAGACAGTTATGCGTCAAAAAGCGGACAAGTCATGCCGCTCAAGACACGAGTGAATCATTTGTTTTCAGCCACACGAAAGCATCAGGAGCAAGACAATGGCGGCCATATCTACGGAACAGGCACTCCAAATACCTCAGCATTTGCGACGTCAAGGTTCGCACGACGGCACCGATTCGGCTGGTGGAGAACATGGCAGACAGAGCAACCCGGACGACAAGCGCTTTCTTTCAGACGACCCGGTGTCGCTACAGCGCCAATCGATACCACAACAGGTTAAACCCGTTGCGGTTGAGGAGTTCAAGTCACAACTGGGTCAGGATCAGGCCTTTATCAAAGAAACCCTACGCAACAAGTTATCGGAATATCAACTTAGCCCCTACACCCAATTAAGCGTCAGCAAGGACGCCTTTGGTCAGCTTGAGGTGAAAGGTCAGGTGCTGCAAACAACGCTGGAACACATCACTAACGACCTGAACAAGAGTGCTGCTTTTAAGCAAGCATTCGACCGGGTCAGCCAACAACAACCCACTCTGAATTACGTCGACAACGTGGTAAAGCTGTCCAAAGCTTATGGCGTGAGCAACAACCTCTTTAACTCACTAATCAGTGAAGAAGCCGAATACAACGGTCTTAATGATATCGCCCACCGCTACCAGGCCCTCAAGGCCTCTGCCCCGATCACAGCAGACAGCACCGGCCTGGAAGGTCAGCGCTTTGAGTTTTCGTTGAATGTGTAAATGAAAGTCAGACGTCCGGAGTCTGACGTCTGGAGCTTTGAATTTGAGGTGACTCCGTTTTAGTGGACACCTCATTGCGTCCGACGTCTAGCATCTGACGTCCGACGTCAGACCTTCCTACTGAAACACCGACACATCACCACAGCCTTCGCGCAATACTTGCGGTGGTTCGCTTGAAAGATCAATCACCGAGGTGGCTTCAAAGCCACAAAATCCGCCATCTATCACCAGATCCAGCTGGTGTTCAAGTAGTTGTCTGATCTCGTAAGGGTCGGTCATGGGCATCTCTTCACCGGGTAAGATCAGTGTGGTACTCATCAGTGGATGATGCAGTTCAGCCAATATGTCGAGAGCAATGCGATTGTCAGGAATACGAATGCCTATCTGACGTCGTTTTGGGTGCAAAAGCCGCCGTGGTACTTCTGAGGTGGCGTCGAGTATGAAGGTGTATGGACCCGGCGTGTGCGCCTTGATTTGACGATATTGCCAGTTATCCACTTTGGCATATGTCGCAATATCAGAAAGATCGCTACATACCAAAGTAAAATTGTGCTTGTCGTTCAAGCGCCGAATCTGACGAATACGATCAGCGGCAGCTTTATTACCCAAGTCGCAACCTAGCGCATAGGCGGAGTCTGTCGGGTATGCAATAACGCCGCCGCCCTGAATAATGTCAACAGCTTGCCTGACCAGGCGAGCCTGCGGATTTTCGGGATGAATTTGGAAAAATTGACTCACCTGCTACTCCTTGGCAACCGCCCGTATTGCCAGCTTTTTATTGTTGATCGTGTTTAGAACCGCCCATGCAATCGGGAGAAGCCGGTGCGGCGCCCTGCTCCGCCCACTCATCGGGTGAATACGTATGCAGCGCCAGTGCATGCAAGCCTTCCTGCATCATGCCCTGCAACAAGCCGTACACTTTTTGATGACGAGCGACTTTGCGCATGCCAGAAAAGTCGTTAGTCACCAGCACCACCTTAAAGTGTGTTTCGGAATTGGGCGGAACGCTGTGCATGTGGCTTTCATTTTCGACCTGCAAATGCACCACATCGAATGCCTCACGAATCGCTTTTTCAATCGCCTGCTGCCGCTGCATACATCCCCCACGTACTCCGCAATTTGAAGCCGAGCATACTACTGCGCTTTGACGCCGAATGCGAGCGCAAGCGTAGTGCTTTTGCGCGGTACAAAATTCAACAAAGTCTCACAATCTTGCTGATGAGATCGCAACGATGCTCTGCGATGATCATATTTGAAGTCGGAAAATTTGAAAAAGCATCTACACTGTAAATACCTAATTTTTACAAGTGATATTAATAACATAGCGAAAAGCTAGCCGAACGTAACCGTCAGGTGCGGTAAGATCAGGGGATACAGGAATGAAGATAGCTCTGCTTGAAGATGAAGTGGAACAGGCGAAAAACCTAAGTGCGCTGTTAACTGAGTGCGGCCATACCGTTGAATTTTTTCACACTGGCAAATCGTTTTTATACGCCGTTAACCACAATAGTTATGAAACGCTGATTCTGGATTGGCAGTTACCCGACATGGAAGGCACTGAAGTACTCAAGCAGATTCGCGCAGAAATGAGCTGGCGAATTCCTGTATTGTTCCTGACCCAACGAGACAGTGAGTCCGACATTATTACGGCATTAGATGCAGGTGCTGACGATTACCTGGTAAAGCCAGCGCGTCCGGGTGAACTCACTGCACGCTTGAACGCCTTAGGTCGCAGAGTCGCCGGCGAGACAGAAGGTCAGGAAGAACTCGAAATCGGGCCTTACATCATTAATGTAGGCAAGCGCACGATCTCGGCAATGGGCGAAGAAGTCTCACTGACCGACAAGGATTTTGATTTGGCCGTGTTTATGTTTCAGAACGTTGGCCGCTTGTTGTCGCGGGACTTTCTTTTGGAACGGGTTTGGGGAATTTCCTCAAACATTAACACGCGTACCGTCGACACCCATGTGAGCCGGTTGCGCCGTAAACTCAACATTAAGCCGGAAAACGGCTTTCGCATCAAAACCATCTATCAGCATGGTTATCGCCTGGAACGCGTCAGCGAGTAATACACCGGGGCAGCTCACACAGACAGGATGCATTGCAGGTGACGATGGCCCCACTAAGCAGTAATTGGAGCATGATGAATAGCTTGTCTGTTGTTTTACAAAGTCTAATCACCAAGCGACTATTGGCGTTTGCCTGTGCTGTATGTGTCAGTCTGATGTGGCCCTCTGCAGCCGCATACGCGGATGGCAGCACCACATCACCTGATTGGCATTACACCATGCGGCCTGCTGATTCTTTGCAAAGCGTTGCCAACAAATTGCTCGCACGCCAGCATAGCTGGTCTGATCTGGTGCGGTATAACCAGATTGATGACATTACCCAGATTCAACCCGGCGCGATTCTACGCATACCGGTTGACTGGCTTAAATTCCAACCCAAACCCGCATCGACCCTTTCTACAACCGGTAGCGTGCTAATCAAGAAAAGCCGCGACAGCCGTTTTCAGGTGCTAAAAGCGGGCATGAATGTGCATGTGGGGGATGAGATTGCCACGCGTCAGGGCACAGCTCTCATTCGATTTGCCGACGGCTCATTATTGCGCCTTGAGGCGGATTCTGTGTTGGTCTTCAACAAACTCTCCCATTATGGCCAAACCGGCATGGTCGATACTCGCATGCGCTTGAAAAAAGGCGCATTGAGCACCGAAGTCAGCCCAATGGTAAAAGGCTCTCGCTTTGAAATAACGACGCCATCGGCCGTAGCAGCCGTACGAGGCACCAAATTCAGACTAAAAACGGATGGGCCAAGCAGTACTATCGAGGTTACCGAAGGTCAGGTTGCCTTTAGTCATGAACATGGCAGCACAGTCGTCAATGGCGGCGAAGGCGCCCGTATTCATCAGCAAAAATCCCAGATCGAACGTGTTCCGCTCAAACCTGCGCCGGCGCCACAGTTTGCCGGTACGGTACAAGACCTGCCCGCCACGCTGGCATGGGAAAGTCCTGAAGCCGCTAAGTACCGTTACCAGCTGACTGACGACAAAGGCCAGAAACGCCTGCGTGATGCCACACTTAGCAAGCCCGAAGCCGAACTGGATAATCTGCGTAATGGCGAATATGTAGTTGCGATGCGCGCTGTTGATGACAAAGGCTTCGAAGGACTGGAAAGCAAAACTCCGATTAAAGTTGACTTGCAAGCCGATATTGCCGAACTGCTAGCCCCCTCAGACGGCAGTACACTGGATTACGCGCGACCACAGTTCAGATGGAGCCTGAGCGATGAAACCACACTAGCGCGGCTGGAAATCGCACGCGACCCCGCTTTTAGTGAACTGGTGACTGACTATGAGTTTGCAACGACCGACAAAACGCTTCTGGACAGAGAGTTAGCCCCGGGCACCTATTATTGGCGGGTCGCCTCGCTGGTTGACGGCAGTCAGGAAAGCTACAGTCCAGTACGCACGCTCTCCATTCGAGGCAAGCTCAAACTGGTGAAAATACTGAGCGTGAACTACCTCGATAATCAGGTAGGACTATTCTGGAATTCTGTGAAAGAGGCGCAGGGCTATCGCTTACAAATCTCGGATTCTTCACTGTTCAACAACATCTTAAAAGAAGAAACCATTGGCAAAACCAGCGCTCATCTTAAGCTCACTCCAGGCAAACGCTACTTTGCCCGCGTCAAAGGTCTAGGCAGCGAGCTGTATCAAGCAGAGTATGGCCCGGTGAAAGAACTATACATACCAGAACAACAATAAATGCTGGTGGGGGCAAACATCCCCATCTTTCAAGGAGAGGCACAGGCCAAGCGCATGTCCCAAGGATTAACCGACCCGCGTCCCATTGGACAGTACCTGCTAACGCTGATGCTGGTATGCATCAGCGCCTTGCTGGTTTATACACAGGCAGCAAAACGTCTCGACCTGCTTGCCTATGACGCGTTTATCAATCTGAATGCAGCGCCAATTGATCAACAGACCGTTATTATTTCGATCGATGAAAAAAGTCTGAATGGCATTGGACAATGGCCTTGGCGCCGTATTATACATGCGCAACTGGTCGATAAACTGACCGAGTACAATGCCGCCCTCATCGCGTTTGATGTGCTGTTTTCGGAGCGCGACAAAACCTACCCTGAAGACGATGAAGCGCTCGCTCGCGCCATTAAACAGAATGGTAACGTATTGCTTCCGCTGCATATTCACCCGCTCAGTTACGGTAATGCGCTGTCTGAGATTCTTCCATTACCAGAGCTGGTGAATGCGGCCAAAGCCTTGGGGCATGTGCATGTCGAACTGGATGAGGACGGCCTAGCCCGGGGTTTATATCTGAATTCAGGCGTCGGTGACGATCATTGGCCGGCCTTGGCGATGGCGATGGCTATCGAAATCAATCCCCTCACCCGTTACATGAAACCGACCCATAGTGCACATGCTGCACCCTATGTGTCGGTTAATACCGAATACCGGATGATTCCCTTCGCAGGACCCGGTGGCACCTATCCATCATACAGCTATCTCGATGTCATGCTGGACCGGGTGCCGGGCGAAGTGTTTCGCGACAAAACCGTACTCATCGGAGCCACTGCTGCCGGCCTTGGCGATGTGATTCCCACACCTGTTTCGCGACTCAATCGCCCTATGTCTGGCGTAGAGCTACATGCCAATGCATTTGCCGCCATTATGCAAAACACCGTCATTAAACCCGTCGCACCGGTATGGAGCTACCTGCTCACCTTTGCGTTTATTCTCATTCCCTTATTGGTGTTTCCTCGCCTGAAACCCACTCATGTTATGCCCTCGACCATGATTCTGGTGGCAGTAGTAGCTGGATTCAGTTACCTGCTGCTTAAATATGACCAAAGCTGGTTTGGCCCGGTTAATAGCATTATCGGTATTTTACTCGCCTACCCCTTGTGGAGCTGGCAGCGCATGCGCCATCTGAATACCTTTTTGAGTCAGGAACTTGAGCGTCTGACCAATGAACCAGACCTAAGCTTTCGTCATGTCGCGCAGCATTCAATTGAGCGTATTTTCCTATCACTCATCTCCCTTCTGCCGGTTCAGCACTACCTGCTCATTAAGAACAACCATCCCTTGCATAGCTTTGAAAAAGAAAAGCTCGATCCGGTGACCGTTAACGAATTTGGTGAGTGGCTACACGATAAGTCAGCAAGCTGGATCAAACTCCGTGTTGGAGAGGATCAATACAAGCTGGGCCTGGGCTGGCAAACAGACATCGCATTACGCAGCGTAAGAGAGTACCTGGACAAACTCGATCTCGATAAGGAACCGCACCAGAAACCCCGACGTTTTTATGAACAGATGGCGAATCGCATCGCGCAGGTACGCGAAGCGATCTCGGCAATGCAGGATATGCGCACCTTTATTTCAAAAGGCTTTGAAGAAATTCCTGGAGCGGTCGTGGTATGCGACCCGATTGGCATGTTGGTATATAGCAATAGCCGCGCTAACACCTGGCTCAAGCTTCCCAATGGCAGTCTCGATCGCCCAATCCACGACCTGTTCTCAGACCAGGCCGATGCCGATAAGATGAAACAGGCCATACAACGCGTCCTGCTGCACGGCGACGCGCTGGATCTCGAAATTCAACTTGGCGAACGCGACATTCTGGTTCACTTATTACCGTTTTTAGTGGACGAAGAGAGTGACGCAGGACTGATGATGACCATGTCGGATATCACCAAAATCCGACAGCAACAACGTGAAAAAAACCAGTTGATCGATTTTCTGTCCCACGATGTGCGGTCCCCGCTGGTATCCCAGCTAGCTATGCTGGATGGCATTAAACAGGGGCGAATTTCGTGGGATTCGCGGGTACTTGATGATCTGGCCAATCACGCCAAAAGAAGCCTTAATTTATCAGAGCAGTTTCTTCAGATTACCCGCGCTGAACAAAGTGATGGCGCGGATTTTTATGAATTTGATTTATTGAATGCGCTCGATAACAGCATTGACTCTTTGGATCAACAGGCCCAACAAAAAGATATAGCTATAAACTGCGAGGTGGACGATTGTATCTGGCTTCGCGGTAATGCGGAGCTCGTTGAGCGGGCCATTACCAACCTACTGAGTAATGCAATCAAATACAGTCCATCACATTCGAGCATTACCATCGCCAGTAGCGAAGTGAACGGCTACATTGCTCTGCACATTAAAGACCAGGGCGCAGGTATTGCAGAAGAAGAGTTGCCTCACATCTTCAAACGATTTCGACGCCAACGCCGCTCTGAAGTAGGCGGTGAAAAAGGAGCTGGCTTGGGACTCAACTTTGTAAAAGTTGTCATGGAGAAACACCAAGGTGCAGTGAAGGTCGCCAGTATCCTTGGACAGGGCTCTACCTTTACCCTAGAATTTCCCGCTCTTGAGGAATCAGAAACTTAGCGGGAATGCTTATGTTAAGCCGTTTATTCAAACTTTACTGTCTCATCCTGATAACCATTTTGACCAGCGCCTGCGCCGGAACACGCCCTTCTCATTTGGGAAAAATAAACACCGACCTCCCCCCGTGCCCCGACAAGCCCAATTGTGTCAGCAGTCAGGCTCAGCCAGATGACGAAACACATTTTATTCAGCCGTTGTCGGTTTCGAATGAGAAAGTGGCACGAGAACAACTGACCTCGCTCTTGCAGCAATGGCCAGAAGCAGACCTCCAAGTTAACTCACCCACCTATATGTATGCTGAATTTACCAGCGACTGGCTTGGCTTTGTTGACGATGTAGAGTTTCTGTTTGGAGAAAACGACGGAATCATTCACTTACGTAGCGCTTCGCGTCTTGGATATGCCGACTTTGACGTTAATCGCAAACGCATAGAACGCATACGCGCAGCACTGCAAAACAAATAAGAGAACATCACCATGCCTGAGCAAGCTTTATTTATCGGACTGGGCGTCATGGGGTTTCACATGGCCGGCCACCTCAGTAAGAGCATTTCAACGCTGGTTTACAATCGCACAGGCGAGAAAGCGGAAGCATGGCTCGAAGCCTTTCAGGGTGAGCGTGTTGATTCACTCAAAGAGATACCTGAAACCGTTCGTTATGTAATGACCTGTATTGGTAATGACCGCGACCTGGAAAGCGTTTATCTCGAAACCGGGGGTTTGCTGGATCAATGTTCACCCGGCACCATTCTAATAGACCACACCACGGCATCTGCCGATATTGCCCGCCGCATTGCGGATCAAGCACAGTCGCGAGGGCTCGCGTTTATTGATGCTCCGGTATCAGGAGGTGAACAGGGTGCGATCAACGGGCAACTCACCATTATGTGCGGTGGGGATAAAGACGCTTTTGAGCGCGTTCGCGTACTGCTTGATAGTTACGCCAAAGCAGTGACCCTTTTGGGTAACAGTGGGGCTGGTCAACTGACTAAAATGTGCAACCAGCTCGCCGTAGCTGGTGTCGTACAGGGGCTTGCCGAAGCCATACATTTTGGCGAGCAGGCAGGTTTGGATTGCCGTCAGGTGATCGACGTTATTTCGAAAGGTGCAGCACAATCGTGGCAAATGGAAAATCGTTACGAAACCATGATTCGCGGCGAATACAATCACGGGTTTGCTGTTGACTGGATGCGCAAAGATTTAGCGATTTGCCTCGACGAAGCGCGTCGCAATGGAGCAAAACTTCCTCTTGGTGCTTTGATTGATCAGTTTTATGCAGATGTGCAAAACATGGGCGGTGGGCGCTGGGATACATCCAGTCTTTTGGAGCGTCTGCGTAATCAATAACCCTGTGCGCATTACGCAAAACCCAATAGACCTGAATTGTTAGCGCATAAATTATTTTCTTGCGACGACATAGCTCACCATTATTAATGAATTTTCTTCACAACTGACTTTCGATTATTTCGATTTATTCAAGCCACATCCTCCTCCATAATCCCTGCTCAACGCTGACAGCGTTCTTTAACGCCATCAGAGAAAAGGAATCGAGACATAGCAGGTATGCAGTATGCTGGATGTACGTGGTCAGTTCCCAAATCTCAATCAATCGTTATCACAAGATAACGTAAGCTTCGAAACGAAAGAGCAAAACATACGCACCTGGATTGCGCGCAAGGAAAGCGTTTGTCCTTATGCTCCAGGTCTTGCCCAGTTTGTTCAATTGCCGGAAATCAACGCAATAGATGCCAGACACATCGAACCACTCGCGCATGCTTTGCAAAACTTCTACGATGCCAAGGCGAATGGTAAACGCGTAGGAAGGTGGATGCTGTTGCCTCATCGGGAATGGACTACGCATAGAGAGGCCCACGAATATTCTGAAAACCTGTTTTGGTTACTCAACGCTGCGTACTTTGATCTCTGCAACGATACACGGTCGCGAGACCTCGCCTTAAAGAAAAGATTGAAAGGCTATGACAGAGGTCACAATCAAGAAATACTCAACCCCATCGTAGGCAAGTTGCCCAAACGACGACAATCCATCGTCCCCGGAAAAAGCCTGTTTTACTCTGCTCTGTCTCCGTTATATCGAAGCAAACAGTTTTACCGTTATAGTCCGCACGCGTTGGTACCTTTGGTTTACGCTTCGGAATTCCACGAGCTCACGCTACGTCACCCCAAAGTGACGGAAAAAGTAACTTTCGAAATGGCCTATGGCGGTCTGTACGAGAGCTTTGGCGACGCACTAAACATTGACATAGAGCAATTGCGGATAGAACTTCCCACATGGGGAACCATTATTGATCGGACGGCGCTTGCCTTTCGCGCATCACGTCAAAATATATCGCCTTTATGCGCCTCGATAAGGGGTTGTCCCGCGACAAACCTGTTAACGTTCCGAGATTCAGGGCCCGATTTAACCGCTACGTTTTTTCGAAAGAATCACGCGCAGCTTCCTGTCCTGTCTAGCCTCGTCAAGCAAACCGGAGACACAGTGAAAAACATTATCGCTGCAGCGTTTGCAGGTAGCGGGCTATATGTCACCCCCTATTACGGGAAAACAAGAAAACCCTCTTGAATGACCAAGGAGTCTACTTGCATTGTTAGCGCGTCGGGGAAGATAAATCAGAATTGCGTTAAAGCAACGACGATGAGATTGGGTTTGCATGTTCACCTTCTTACTTTTGGGGTAAAGAAGGTGTCCACTTGTTTGGCATCAGCTCAGCACAAAAGCGTCTGACGTCTCGATTCAGACGTCAGACCACCCATCAGCTCGCTTTTTTCTTGGCAGTCGACTTTTTGGCCGTCTTTTTAGCCGCAGGTTTGCTTACCTGCCACTTTCCATCTGAATAATAAGCGGCCCAACCTGTCGCTTTGCCCTTTTCTTCAGTCATTACGTACTGCTCTTTGGTCTTGCGACTGTAGCGAACAATCGTGGGATTCCCTTTGTCGTCCTCAGTAGGCGCCTCAAACAAAAAGCCATACTTTGGATCGATTTCGTCACGGTGAGGCAATAATTCCTTCACCAGCGGCGCGCGCGTCTCACGATTTTTGGGAAACTTGCTCGCAGCCAGAAACAATCCTGCAGCACCATCACGCAAAATATAGGTATCGTCCACCTTTTCACACTGCAGTTCTGGCATGGGCACTGGCTCCATCTTGGGAGGCGCTGGCTCGCCATTGCGCAGTAGTTTACGCGTGTTCTTGCATGATTCATTGGTGCAGTCAAAATACTTGCCAAAACGACCTGTTTTGAGCTGCATCTCTGACTGACACTTATCGCATTCGAGCGTCGGCCCATCGTAACCCTTAATCTTGAACTGCCCCTCTTCTACTTCATAACCGGGGCAATCCGGGTTATTACCGCACACATGCAGCTTACGTTTCTCGTCGATCAGGTAGCTTTCCATCGCGGTTGAGCACAGTTTGCAGCGATGCTTTTTACGCAGCAGTTTGGATTCGCCTTCTTCGTCGTCGGCACTGGCTACCTCGTCACCGGGCACCAGATTCATGGTCGATTTACAACGTTCTTTGGGCGGTAAGGAATACCCGGAACAACCCAGAAAGACCCCCGTGCTCGCGGTACGAATCTGCATGTTGCGACCACAGCTGGGGCAGGCAATATTGGTCTCGGTAGGCGTATTGGCGCGCATGCCATCGTTGGCCGCTTCTGCTTTATCCAGCTGAACCACAAAACTTCCATAAAACTGGTTAAGTACCTCTTTCCAGTTTTTCTGGCCCGTGGCAATTTCATCAAGCTGCTCTTCCATTTGCGCAGTGAACCCGTAATCCATCAGATCGGTAAAGGATTCGACCAGACGATCGGTCACGATATCGCCCATCTTTTCGGCATAGAAGCGCCGGTTTTCCAGCCGGACGTAACCTCGCTCCTGAATGGTAGAAATAATCGCGGCATAGGTAGAGGGCCGCCCAATCCCTCGTTTCTCCAGCTCTTTCACCAGCGCGGCTTCACTGTAACGCGGAGCGGGTTTGGTAAAGTGCTGTTTGGGATCAAGCTTTTGTAAATTCAGTGCGTCACCTACTTTGAAGTCGGGTAGGATCACATCGTCATCTTTCTTCGACGTAGACGGTAACACTTTCAGAAAACCATCAAACTTAACGACGCGGCCACGCGTGCGTAACTGAAAATCACCCGCGGTCACTTCAACTGACGAACTCAGGAATTCCGCATCGGTCATCTGACACGCCACAAAGTTGCGCCAGATCAAATCGTAGAGCCGCTCAGCGTCTTTTTCGAGATTGCTCACCTGAGTAGCCTTTACGCGCACATCAGACGGACGGATCGCCTCGTGCGCTTCCTGAGCGCCTTCTTTACTGCTGTATCGACGCGCCTCTTCCGGCACATAGCGAGAACCAAAATTTTCTTCGATATAAACGCGACAGTTTTCGACCGCTTCAGCACTCAAATTTGTGGAGTCGGTACGCATGTACGTGATGTACCCCGCCTCATACAGGCGCTGCGCCAACATCATGGTTTTCTTAACACTGAACCCCAGTCGCGTACTCGCGGCCTGTTGTAGTGTGGAGGTGATAAACGGTGCCGCAGGCTTCGAGCGAGTGGGTTTGTCTTCGCGCTTGCTGACAGCAAACTGCTGTTGTTTGAGTTGATCCAGCAACGACGTTGTTTCAGTTTCACTGACTGGGCGAAAATTTTTGCCCTGATAACGCGTCACCTGAAAACGCGCCTGTTCCTGACTGGATCGGTCAAGATCGGCAAACGCCTCCCAATATTCTTCTGGAACAAATGCGCGAATTTCGCGTTCGCGTTCAACAATCAAGCGTACCGCAACCGACTGAACGCGCCCGGCTGAGAGACCTCGTGCAATCTTGGCCCACAGCAAAGGCGATACCATAAAACCAACAACACGGTCGAGAAAGCGCCTTGCCTGCTGCGCATTAACGCGGCTTTGATCGAGACTATCAGGCGACTCGAACGCCTCTTTTATGGCTTTTTTGGTAATTTCATTGAAAACTACGCGACGATATCGCGACTCATCGCCACCAATGGCTTCTTTAAGGTGCCAGGCGATGGCCTCCCCTTCTCTATCCAAATCCGTTGCGAGATAAATATAGTCTGCGTTTTTGGCCAGCTTTTTGAGTTCGTTAACGACTTTCTCTTTTCCGGGAAGTATTTCGTATTTGGCCTGCCAGTCGTTTTCGGGGTTAACCCCCATTCTGGCAATCAACTGCTCTTTGGATTTGCGCTTTTTGTATTCGGCCTTTTCTTCGGGGCTCATTTTGCGCGTCTGAGCCGCCTGCTTGGCGCGCTCTGCTGGAGTACTGGCGCTACTCCCGGAACCCGAGGTAGGCAGATCGCGGATATGCCCAACGCTGGACTTGACGATAAAGTCCGATCCTAAGTATTTATTGATTGTCTTGGCTTTGGCTGGTGACTCGACAATAACGAGGGACTTACCCATGGGACTCCACTTATTCAGTTTTAAATACAGCACTCAAAGAAGCCCGGATAGTCTGCCTTGCGGCCGGGATCATGCTGATGACAGGCGACATATATATTGATTTGTAGCCGAGGGGTCAAGTTATTGCAATGCTTTTTATTCTCATGAGGACAACGCTAACCCCCTCATTTGCCATAAAAATCCAAAAACAAGAGCTTGCCCCGGAGCTTTGCTACACTCAAATAAAGCGCTTACCAGGCGCTCAATTAGACCCCGTAATTTGAGAAGCGCGCCCTTATGTCTACGCTCATTTTTGCCGGCATTGTTGTTTTAATCCTCGCCTCATTAATCGTGAGCGCCGTTACTTACAGCCGCCAACAGGCATTTAAAGCAAAACAAAAAAAGCTTGCCCAACTGAAATCACGCTCAGACGAAGTGCTCGATCATCTGAGACTACTGCTCCAAATAGACGAAAATTACGACATTATTATTTGCCTTCAAACGCAACTGGTCAGGTTTTTACGCGGTGCGATACAACTAGAACCCAATGATCGCCAACTTGCCCAATCCTTAGCGACACACACGCAGAATCTGAGCCTCTATAAAGAAGGTAGAAGACCCAATGCGGTTGAGTGTTTTGTAAACAGCGATTCCGAACTAAGCAACGCTCAATTAAAAGTCGGGCAGATTGGCAAGTATTTGGATATCTGCCGCAATCGCAACTGGATTGGCGTACAAGAACATGACCAGATGAGCAAGCATTTGCAATACCTGAAGCTCGATCTCGATGTAAATAGTCATGTGAACCAGGCTCAAATCTGTGGTTCAGAAGGTGATATCGTGATGTACCAGCTGCACTTAAAGCAGGCCCGAGACGCGCTTTCAAAAACCAAACTAGATGTTCCTAATAAGAATGCGCGAGTGAAGGAATTAAGCGAGATGCTCAACTACTCGAAGCGTACAGGCAAAATGTTCGGCCAAGCAGAGAGCGAAGGTAACGTGGAGCTAACAGACATTGAGAGTGCCCCCCCCATAGACGGAGAACCATCACCCGAACCACCCGCAGAAAACACCCCTTAATGGCCTTGTGGCACAAATAAAAAACGCACCCCAAAGGGTGCGTTTTTTATTACATCAAGCCGTTGGCTTATAGGCGTTCCCACACAGTGGCAATACCCTGACCCAGACCGATACACATGGTAGACACACCATATTTACCGCCATTCTCTTCCATAACGTTCAGAAGAGTGGTCGAGATACGCGCACCAGAACAACCCAGCGGGTGACCCAGAGCGATTGCACCACCCTTCAGGTTCACCTTCTCGTCAGCCACGTCAAGCAGCTTGAGATCTTTCATAACAGGCAAAGACTGTCCAGCAAATGCTTCGTTCAGCTCCCAGAAATCGATATCTTCGATCTTGAGACCTGCACGCTTCAATGCTTTCTTAGTTGCTGGAACGGGACCGTAACCCATGATTGCAGGATCACAACCAGCGACCGCCATAGAAACGATGCGAGCACGCGGCTTGAGACCCAGCTCTTCTGCTTTCTCGGCAGACATCAGCAACATCGCTGCAGCGCCGTCAGTCAACTGTGAAGAAGTTCCCGCTGTTACCGTACCACCTTTGGGGTTAAAGGCTGGCTTCAGCTTGGACAAAGACTCAACTGTCGTCTCTGGACGGATGGTTTCGTCATCTTCAATCAGCTTCTTAAAGCCGTTGTCATCGTGACCTTCGATTGGAACGATTTCGTTCTTGAACTTGCCTTCAACCGTGGCTTTGTGAGCCAGACGGTGAGAGCGAGCACCAAACTCGTCCTGCATTTCACGCGTAATACCGTGCATTTTTGCCAGCATTTCGGCGGTCAGCCCCATCATGTTAGATGCTTTCGCCGAGTACTTGCTCGCTGCTGGGTTGTGGTCGAAACCTTCAGTCATAGGTACGTGACCCATGTGCTCCACACCACCAACGATGAATACATCACCGTTACCAGTCATGATAGCCTGCGCTGCTGTGTGAATAGCCGTCATCGCAGAACCACACAGACGGTTTACAGTCTGAGCAGAAGACGTGTGAGGCAGTTTGGTCAAAAGAGCGATTTGACGAGCAACGTTAAAGCCCTGCTCTTTAGTCTGGTTTACACAACCCCAAATCACATCTTCAACGTCATTGGCATTAACGCCAGGGTTACGCTCGAAAAGCGCATCGATCAGCGCTGCCGACAGAGTTTCAGCACGTACATTGCGGAAACAGCCGTTTTTGGCACGGCCCATTGGCGTACGCACCGCATCGACAACGACGACATCTTTTGGATTAAGACTCATAGATATTCTCCGTTCGAATCTGTTTCAGCAATTAGCCAAAAAACTTCTTGCCAGCTTTAGCCATTTCTCTCATGCCATCAGTTGGCGTGTAGAGAGCACCCAGGTCTGCATACTTGTCAGCAATCTTGCAGAACTCTTCCATTCCGATTGAATCAATGTAGCGCAGAGCACCACCGCGGAATGGAGGGAAGCCAATGCCCATGATCAGACCCATATCAGCTTCAGCCGGCGTATCAACGATACCATCTTCGAGACAGCGAACTGTTTCGATGCAAAGCGGTACCATCATGCGCTCGATAATTTCTTCGTCAGTGAACTCCTGACTGCCTTCAACGACTGGCTTGATCAGGTCGTACACAGATTCGTCTTTAACTTTCTTCTGCTTGCCTTTGCGATCCAGCTCGTAGATGTAGAAACCTTTGTCGGTTTTCTGACCGTAACGACCTTCATCGAACATCACATCAATGGCAGTGCGGAACTCGTTCTTCATGCGATCAGGGAAGCCTTCAGCCATCACCTCACCCGCGTGCTTGGCCGTGTCCATACCTACTACGTCGAGCAGATAAGCAGGACCCATAGGCCAGCCGAACTTCTCCATGATCTTGTCAACGCGCTGGAAGTCAGCACCATCGCGTACCAGACCGATGAAGCCACCGAAGTAAGGGAACAGAATACGGTTAACCAGGAAGCCCGGACAATCGTTAACAACAACCGGAGTCTTACCCATGGCCTTAGCATATGCCACTGTGGTTGCAATCGCTTTCTCAGAAGTCTTCTCGCCGCGGATAACTTCAACCAGAGGCATCATGTGCACAGGGTTGAAGAAGTGCATACCACAGAAGTTTTCTGGACGCTTGAGGTTTTTGGCCAGCAGGTTGATAGAGATCGTAGAAGTGTTAGAAGTAATGATGGTGTCTTCAGAAACCACATCTTCTACTTCACGCAACACGATGTCTTTAACCTTGGGATTTTCAACTACCGCTTCAACCACCACATCAACGTCACCGAAATCGCCGTAGCTCAACGCAGGATCGATGGCGTTCAGTACGTCTGCCATTTGCTCAGGCTTCATGCGGCCTTTGGAAACACGCTTGGCCAGCAGCTTTTTGGCTTCGCTCAAACCCAGATCGATACCGGCCTGGTTAATGTCTTTCATGATGATGGGCGTGCCTTTCAGAGCAGACTGATAAGCGATACCGCCACCCATGATACCCGCACCCAAAACGGCTGCTTTTTTCACTTCGTTAGCGTGTGGCTCTAACTTCTTGGCCTTCGCCTTCAATGCCTGATCGTTCAGGAACAGACCAACCAGCGAAGCTGCGACAGAGGTTTTCGCCATTTTGGCAAAGCCTTTCGCTTCTACTTCAATCGCCTTGTCACGCGCCATACCGGAATGCTTCTGCATTGCCTTGATCGCTTCAACGGGCGCTGGGTAGTTTGGACCCGCCTGACCTGCTACGAAACCTTTGGCAGTTTCGAAGGTCATCATGCTTTCCATGGGATTCAGCTTGAGCTTGCTGGTTTTCTCTTCACGGCGCGCTTTGTAGTCAATCTTGCCAGCGTCTACTTCTTTCAGCAGAGCAACCGCTGCATCAAACAGCTTTTCAGGCTCAACGACAGCGTCAACGGCACCAAACTTCAGCGCATCTGGCGCTTTGTATTCTTTTGTGCCTGCAATCCATTCAATGGCGTTATCAGCACCAATCAGGCGAGGCAGACGAACGGTACCACCAAAGCCAGGGAAGATACCCAACTTGACTTCAGGCAGGCCTACTTTCGCTTTGGTAGACATAACGCGGTAATCAGTCGCCAAACACATTTCGAAACCGCCGCCCAGCGCAATACCATTGATTGCAGTTACAGTGGGGAAAGGCAGATCTTCAATAGCGTTGAATACGGAGTTAGCCTTGAGGTTGTTGGCAATCAGCTCTTCTTCAGAACCGGCAAACAAATCAGTGAATTCTGTAATATCGGCACCAACAATGAAGCAATCTTTGCTACTGGTGACGACCAAACCTTTAATGCCGCTGGCGCCTTTCAAGCTTTCTGCTGCCGCACCCAGCTCTTCAATGGTCAGTCGGTTGAACTTATTGACTGACTCACCTTCCAAATCGAAGTTGAGTTGTGCAATACCACCTTCGATTTCTTTAACCGTGATGGCTTTACCTTCGTAAATCATCAACTGATCTCCAAGTTAATTGTCCGTACCGACCTGTAAAAAACCAGGGTCGGCAAAGTATTTTGCCCCGGTCGAAAACACGGGATTTTCCGAAATTCATACGAGCGTTTGAATCGCGAGGACAGAACCTTGTTAAAAAACGAGGCATTTGTCAATGAATAAAGCGCGTTTTTACTCTACTTTCACCCAAGATAAAAATAACTTTAACGCCTTATAATATTGTTTTATATAGCTTTTTAAGAGACGCGACCAAGAATGAAAAATTCCGTTGTATTTTGTACGCTGGGGCGACAAGGCATTTTTTTGGTTCTTTTTTTCTGGGCACCAGCGATTTGTAAGTTAAAAATTCGATACTACACTGAATTAAAGAGATTTTTTGGCCATTCCCTTCTAACACAGGCTTGCAAAGACTCAGACTTACCAGGCACTTTGCACCAATAATGAAAACGGAGACCTTTGATGACTCGCACATTCCGCGCGCATTCCCGACCATCCTGGATGTTTTTTACCCTCGGCGTCGTGTTCAGCCTGATGACTTTACAGGCACAAGCACTCACTAAAGACGAGGCCAGCAACGCCTTGAACAATATTTATCGTGCAACCATCAATTCCTACTACTCAGTGAATGGCTTTTATAACTTCAGCGCCAACCAAGCCGACCAATCGCAACTGGCACAAATTAAAGAAAGCATTGGAATTATCGACGAATCTGTCGCAAACCTTGAAATCACCTTGGCTGAAGGCGCCAACGCCGAAACATTTGCCAGCGTGGCAGACAGCTGGACGGCCTACCGAAAAGTGCTTGAAGCGAATATCAATGAGGTGGTGGAAACCGGCTACCCTGACCTGCGTCTCGCCGGGGACATGGCCTCAACTAACATCAATCTAAACAACGCCTTGCAAGGCCTTTATACCAGCGTGATGTCGACGAGCGGCTTCACCCCGGCTGACATCATTCAAACGAGCCGTGATGCCGCAAGTACTATTGCTTTAATGATGACGAAATACTCTGCACGCTCTACTTCAACCGTTAGCCAGGTATACACCGGCGGCGACACTGATCTGACCATTGACTCTTTGGCCAAAGAATTTGAATCGAAGTTGAAAAGCCTGATCGGCGGCGCGACAGGTAAAGCGGAAGCTCTGGACTTGCTGGATGCAGCCATGACCAAGTGGGACTTCATCAAAAACTCTTACATCAACTACAACGAAAACCGCGTCAACTTTATCGTTAACCTGTATTCAAAGAAGATTATTACAGACATTGAAGGCGCTACTGCCGCTCTGTAAGATCGGCACCTGGATCACTCTCCTGGAGGGTGATCCAGACATTCCTTGAGCACCCTAGCAATCTCCTCTACCACACTTTCATCGCTTTCTTTGCTCTCTTGCCATAGCACCGCAACACTCGCAGGCTGAAACAACAAGGCCTCAGAGCAAGTAGGCAACCGCTTAATCAAATCCCTTTGCGCGACATACGCCTCACACGCTGCATCCCTATCGAGCTCATGCTCATTCTCTGGACGCCTGAGACGAATGACGCGCGGCCGAATACCTGCCGACGCCGTACCGCCTAGACGCGGCAACTCGTAGAGCACATATCCGCGATGATCTGCCAGCCATGAAAAATAGCCCTTCGCCATGCTTGCATCGAGCAAGCGCACACGCAGACCATTTTTCAGCGCAGCATTGCGCATTGCAGTAATTCGCCGCTCCTTTGGCGAAGGCATAACCCACAATACCGAACCTGCTAGCGCCAGCGTAAGCAGCACAGCAATGACCATCCCCATTTAGCTCTCTCCTTCGGCCATCTCACTCAACTCAAGCCAACGCTCCATCGCGTCAGCAAGCCCCTGCTCAGCGGCCTCCAGCTCGCTTGTTACCGCTTCAACAACGACATGTTCCTGAGTAAAAAACTCGGGCGCTGCGATGCGCTCCTGAAGCTGAGCAACCTGTTGCTCAAGTGCATCAATGCGTTCAGGCAACATGTCGAGTTCACGCTGCAACTTGTAACTAAGCTTCTTCGCTTTCGGTTTATCACTCTTTTCCTGTTTGACTGCGGCAACGGGACCAGGAGTTGGCTGAACATCTTGAGTTGACTTTTCGGCTGCGGCAAACGTGGATTCATCGGCCAGCACCCCGCCAGATTGACGCACCCAATCACTAAACCCGCCTACGTACTCTGCTATCCGACCCTGTCCTTCAAACACCAAAGTACTGGTTACCACTTGATCGAGAAAATCCCGGTCGTGAGATGTCAACAGAATGGTACCGTCAAACTCCGCTAATCGCTCTTCCAAGAGCTCCAGCGTTTCAACATCAAGATCGTTGGTTGGCTCATCGAGCACGATCATATTGGCAGGTTTGGCAAACAGGCGCGCCAGCAACAGACGGTTGGTTTCGCCACCAGACAATGCCTTAACAGGTGTTCTTGCCCGTTCAGCGGTAAACAAAAAATCGGCCAGATAAGACATAACGTGACGGGGCTGACCGTTTAGCTCAACGTGATCATGACCATCCGCAACGTTATCAAAAACAGTTTTTTCGAGATCCAGGCCTTCGCGCAGCTGATCAAAATAGGCAACCTGCAGCTTGGTACCGAGTTTTACGTTACCCGACTGGGGCCGAAGTTTATCCAGCAAAATGCGCAGAAGCGTGGTTTTACCCGCACCATTCACACCAATCAAACCAACCCGGTCGCCACGCATGATGGTAGTTGAGAAATCTTTGATGACCGGCCGTCCATCATCAAAAGCATGTGAAATGTTTTTCGCTTCAATCACCTGCTTACCCGACAGCTCAGCTGATTCTATTTTCAACTGGCTCGTACCCTGCCTTTCCAGCCGGGATTTGCGCTCTTCACGCATAGCTTTCAGTGCCCTGACACGACCCTCATTGCGCGTGCGCCGGGCTTTTATCCCTTGACGAATCCAAGCCTCTTCCTCTGAAAGACGCTTATCAAACAATGCGTTTTGGCGCGCTTCTTCTTCAAGCTGTTTCTTTTTATCGGCCAGGTAATCCTCATAGCCGCCTCTAAACGCGCGCAGGCGCCCCCTGTCCAGCTCGATAA
>JAWWBW010000016.1:0-24670 GCA_033720775.1 Oleiphilaceae bacterium
ACCACAAACCTGCGCAAATAGTTCGATGCCCGATTCAATCATCGATCTGAATTGCAGCACGTTTACCGCAACGCCTAAAGGGTTGGCGCAGGCGTTAATAAAGCGATGCGAACAATTGCGTCGAGACCAAGCAAATAATCAACCCGTTTAGTCGCCATAGAGGAGACGGAATATGTCAGAAACACTAGAAATTATTTCAAGCCTCTATTTGCCGGTAAGTAATGCCAAATTACTTCTGCCTAACGTGACCGTGGCAGAAGTCGTTGCGTATCAGGAACCTAAAACGAAAAAGGGTGCGCCTGATTACTTTTTGGGTACGGTTGCGTGGCGGGGCATTGAGATTCCTTTACTTTCTTACGAGATAGCCAACGGCGCGAAATCGGTTAAGCCATCCAAGGACGCTCGAATCGCGGTGATTAATACCATAGGGGAGCACTCGGAAAAGCTACCTTTTTTTGCGATCGTGACGCAGGGCATCCCGCGTTTGGTCAAGGTAAGTGATGAATTGATTAAAAAGTCTCGTAAAAAAGGAGGGGATGCTGATTTGATGCTGGTGCGTCTCGACGGAGAGGACGCCGTGATTCCCAACGTGACACATCTGGAATCATTGCTGCTTCCCTTGCTACCTGCCTAGCCTAACGATTTGTTCTGATGAAAGAGCGTTCCTGGCTGCATAAGCTGCAGCAACAACGTAGCTTCATTGGGTTAGCGCTACTTATTGCCCTGTGCCTCGCGCAAACAATCGCCCTTCTCATGGGTGAGGTACGTTTTGTTGTTTTGGCTTTTTATCTGCTCGGCGCTATCGGTCTATTGGCTTGTCTCTTTCCCAGCGCGAGAGAGCTACATCAGAGCCTGAGGCAGCAAACGGTGCTTGTGCTGTTATCGGTCGCTTTGGCGATGCAAAGTTGGTGGACATTGACGCATTTACCTTGGATGAGTCTGCTTTTTTGCGCGGCTTTCCTTCTGTGCTCTACCTCGCGTGCCAGGAACATCGCGGTAACCGTCCTTGGACTGGTTTTTATCGTTGCGGCGATGAATCATGATTGGCGAGATGTAATCTCTGCGATGTTGGTTCCATCGCTTTTGCTAACGGCTTTTTACTATCTCAGTATTCAAGCCACCGAAGTATTGCTTGCCTTGAAATCTTCACAATTACAGGACGTGGCCACGGGCTGTGGTAATGAGCGCTGTTTACAACGTGAAATGACAAAACATGCAGAGCTTTGTGAGCGCTATAAACTCCCCTGTACGGCGCTATCCATCAATATAGAGAATTGGCAACACGTTGCAGAGCAGCTTGGTTCACGACAGAGCGTTTTGTGGTTGCAAGAGCTCGTGTCAGTCTGGTCCAGTCGTGTGCGTAATACTGATATTCTATGTCGCCACCGCGACACGTGTTTTGTTTTGTTGTTACCGAACACGGATGCGTATAACGCCAAGCGACTTGCTGATGATTTGAAAATGGCCAGCGCCGCATACGATTTTAGAGGCGGTCTACAACCGGTTCTGCAATGTTCTTTGTATGAGTATCAAAAAGGTTCAGGGCTCGATAACTGGATTGACAAGCTGGCGTCAGCAAGCCAAGTCGTTGCAAATTGAGCATTTTTTGAAGAACTGGCTAAACTAAAAATATCACTGTTCTGGGCTTCAGTTTTTCCCTGAAGTTGCCGATACGTCTTTTAATTAGAAAAAACGGTGCTTGCTCCTAGTTTGTAGGTTTCTTGCGCACCAGGCTCCGGATTGAGCGGAAAATAAATTGGGGATCCCGCTTGGGTTAAGTCCGCACACTTATATTAGGTAACGATATGTTTGGATTTGGAAAAAGCGCACTGCAGGCCAATGAAACTGCGGTCGATAAAATGACTTTACAAAGTTTAGAGCGTAAGGCTGCATTGCTTGATGAGTTGGTGGCCAATAACCCCGTTGCCATAGCCCAGGAAATCGCTTCTACGGTTGATCGTTCCCGAACCGCGGCTCGCAATCTTACGCAAAAAATGGAAGGGGTGAACCAGCAGGTCAATGCGCAACTAAGTGAAGGCGTTGCATTGCAGGATACCGCGCAACGCGCGGGAGACGTGGCAACGAGAACGGCGGACTTATCTCGCCAGTGTAATGCAGACATGCGCCAACTATCAGATAATGTTGAAACATCTTCCAAGTACATCTCAGAATTTACTTCCTTGCTTGAGAGCTTGGATGAAAGCAATAAAACGATCAGCAAGCTACTCGAGTCAATCAAGGCGATTGCAGATCAGACTAACCTGCTGGCATTAAACGCGGCAATTGAGGCCGCGCGTGCGGGCGAGCATGGTCGAGGGTTTGCGGTGGTAGCTGATGAGGTCAGGCAATTGGCAAACACCTCTAACGAATCTGCGGAAGAGATACAGGGAGAGATCACGAAAATTACTGAAATTTCCAATTCCGTGATTGCGAAGCAGCAGGAGGTGGCTGAAGTCATCAATAGCAGCGTGACGATTGCTTCAGAAACGTTGAGCAATCTAGAAGGTATGGAGAGTAGTGCGGCCGATAGTGCAGACGCTACCAACAATTTAACGACGAGTTTACATGCTCAGATGAGTCACACTGAGCAACTAAAAGAAACCATCGAAAGTTTGCTGTCTGAAATTCAGTCAGGAGGCGAAAGTAGCAGTGAAGCCATTGAGCTCTGCCAGTCTCTCATTGATACGGTGTCAAAAGCGGCACATTAATCACCTCCGATAGGCGGCGAAGGATTTCCCCTCGCCGCTTCCTTCTCCCAAATTATGTGTTGACATTTTTGACACCTTTGCAATTTGCAAAACCTTACCCTTGTTTGTCTCACCAGCATTATTAACTTCTGTTTTTGTGTTAGTTGCCTAAGTTATTGAAATAATAAGCCTAGGGGGCGATTAATCTAAATTATTATTTATTTTAGAGGGGATTCTTGTTGGCTGGTTTGAACTTTGCTTTAGTTAAGGTGTGGGGTCAATAAACTGTTAATTGTGTTGTTGGCCCATCGTTATTAAGGAATCGTCGCTATATGCCGATACTAGAAGAAGACCTTCCTGTTGAATGTGTTGGAGGTGATCAAATGAGCCATCAAGACCAAGCCAAGTTTGATCGATTAAAAAAGTTGTATACAGATAAATGTGGTCAGCTGGAACAAGCAAAAATCAGCGCACATGCGTTTCGTTGTCAGGTATTGCAGGCCGAAGCGGACGCCATTAAGGCAGAGCTGGATCAAAGCATACACGTAGAAGATAATTAAACGCTGCCAAGTAAATGGTAAAAACGGTTCACCCAAAACCGTGCTCATGGTAGATTGTCGTGCTTTCTGAAGCACACGGTCTGACATACATGCTTGATGCAATTACTCAACATTACCAGGCAATTATCAAATGCTTGGGCGAAGACATCGATCGAGAAGGACTCGTCGACACTCCCAAGCGGGCCGCCAAGGCCATGTCCTTTCTTACTCAAGGCTATACACAAAAGCTTGACGACATTGTAAATGGGGCCATTTTTGAGTCGGAAAACGATGAAATGGTCATCGTAAAAGATATCGAATTGTACTCCTTGTGCGAACACCACCTTTTGCCTTTTATCGGTAAATGCCATATCGCTTATCTACCTAAGGGCAAAGTCCTGGGCCTTTCCAAATTTGCACGCATCGTTGATATGTATGCGCGGCGACTTCAAATACAGGAAAATCTGACCTTGGAAATTGCCAATGCAGTGCAGGAAGTGACCGATGCAAGGGGTGTTGCAGTGGTGATCGAAGCCAAACACATGTGCATGATGATGCGCGGTGTACAAAAACAGAACTCTGTGATGAACACTTCGGTGATGCTCGGAACCTTCCGAGAATCTCAGCCCACTCGTAGTGAGTTTCTCACTCTGGTCAGTAAGTAATTCCAGAATTTAGCCCTTTTCCTGAAAGCCCGGACTCCGCAACAACAGGCGCCATCATGTTAAATGTCGATGCACTCAAACAGTTAAAACAACTTAAGACCGAGATTAAAGCCAGCCGCAATCTTTCCGTTGGTGTAGTGAAAGGGTCCTCCAACAAATTCGGGTTCGTATCGCTTGAAGGCGGTAAAGATGTATTTTTGCCTGCTGATGAAATGCAGAAAGTGCTACCGGGTGACAAGGTAGAAGTTGAAATAAAGAAAGAACCAAAGAACAAAACTTTGGCGGTTATAGAGCGCTTGCTTGACTCTCCAGTGAAAGAGTTTCATGGCTCTTACATAGTAAAAGGCAAAGCCCACTTTGTGGATGCCGACATCCCGGGGCTTAGTCGCTGGATATTTATTCCTCCACAAAAGCGCAAAGGTGGGAAGCACGGGGATTTGGTAAAGTGCCGTCTCACGCAACATCCCATTAAACAGGGGAAACCACAAGCGGCAGTGCTTGAAATACTGGGTAATATAGAGCGTTCTGGGGTTATTTGGGACTACGCTATTTCAAAGCATGGCTTGCCCGTGGAGTGGAGCGCAAAGGCGAATTCACAGATTGCCGAAATCGATGCCGCAGCCATTGAGGCTGCCAAGGCAAGTCGAAAAGACTTGAGTGATATCCCATTCATCACCATTGATGCGGCAACCACGCAAGATATGGATGACGCATTATGGGCTGAGTCCACCGCGAACGGCTGGCGTCTGAAAGTGGCTATCGCAGACCCCGCGGCACTTTTGCATAAGTGGCCGGATTTGGAAAAAGAGTGCCTGACCAGGGCATGTTCTGCGTATTTTCCTGGGCGTAGCATTGCGATGTTACCTACCGAATTGGGTAGCGACTTGTGCTCTTTGAAGGCCGGTTGTGAGCGCCTAGCCAAGGTGATTCATCTGGAAATATCAAAACAAGGTGAGGTTTCAGGATTTGAAATAGAGTCTGCTTGGATAAAGTCTGATGCTAAGTTGAGCTATAAAGAAGTGACCGATTTGCTTGAGGGGCAGCCTGCAGATCAGACCACTGTAAATCCATCTCTGAAAGAAAATATTCATGCCTTGAGTGAAGCCACTAGGGCAATGCGAGAGTGGCGCAAGCAAAACGCATTGGTGAATGAAGGTCGTCAGGAGTTTTTCTTCGAGCTGAACGACCAGTTGAAGGTGGTGGCAATTCACCCCAAGCCTCAAACGCCCGCCCATCTCATTGTGGAAGAGGCAATGCTCGCGGCCAACCGGAGTGTCGCCAGCTTCCTGTCGTCCCACACAGAGTCCTCCATCTATGTGGCGCACGATGGTGTTCGAGAAGATCGCCTGGAGGGTATTAAGCGGGCTTTGGATGAGGTGTTTCCGGGTGGTATTGCAGAGAAGATAAATCAGCTGGATACGTTCAAACAACTCGTGAACGAATTACAGGCGCCAGACAAAGAGGCATTACGCCACCTGGTGCTGAAACAAATGAGTAAAAGCCGTCTCAGCTTGACGCCAGCACCGCACTTCGGTTTGGGTTTGGAGGTTTACACCACCTTTACTTCTCCTTTGCGTAAGGCGCACGATTATTTACTGCACAAACAGGTTGAAGAATTGCTTTGTGGGGAGCGAAATGCAGCCATAAATCAGAAACAACTCGACCGGCTCGATGAAGCGCAACGGGCAGTAAGGGGAGCTGTAAACGACGTTGAACAGTGGTTACGTTGCCAGTTTATCGCTGAACATGGCATAAAGGATGGTACGGCAGAAATAGTACGTACCTTCTCTTCAGGCTTTCAGGTTCGTTTGCTGGAAAATGGTATTGAAGGCTTTGTATCAACTAAAGAGCTTGAAGGGAAATACAGTTTTAATCAGGATCTGATGCGGATTTCAGGTCCGGCGGGTAATTTCGTACTGGGCCAGCAGCTACAAGTGACCCTAAAACAGGTGGATCATTCGCGTAAGCAAATACAATTTAATTTGTCTTGAGGCATTTTATGTTGTGTAGGAAATGTCTCACTTTGCTTTCAGCAATGTAGTCTATACGCATATTGGCGCGTTACCTATACTAGCCACATATGGATAGAACAGGCACAGGGATAAACACGGAAGCCTAGGGAAGCGCAAGCCAAAGGATGGGCAAGGGATGCGAAATTAGGGGCTCTGCATGGATGCAGGGCCCTCTTCGTTTTTGCCGAGTTAAAAATTTAGCGTGGCAATCCCGCCAAGCCCGCCAGCATATATTCACTGATAATTTTGACGTAGGTCTCCTGATCTTCAACATGCTGGCAGCTGATATCTCCGTTCCAAATCATGCTAATCGCGCCGTCGAAGGTAGCTTCAAGCCCCATCATTAAGTGTTCTACCGGCCTGTCGGGAAAGAGTCCCTGGTCAATGCCTGCTTGCAAAATGCCGCCCACAAAGTGGTCAAATGCTGCATCGAGAGCTTCAAACTGGGAAACGAGGTCGTCGTTTAATCTTTTTCGATAATCTTCCCGTTTGCAGTAGAAAGACACTCTGGCCTCTGCGGGGTTCTCTATAAAATATTTGAATGCGAGCCGAATAATATTCTGTAGGCTTTCCAGGACCTCTGTGGCGCTAACGGACGATTTGAAGGCTTCTAGCAGTCGGTTGGTAAAGCGCAGTGTAATGTGCGCATATATTTCTTCTTTACAGGTAAAGTGTTTATAAACAGTGCCTTTACCAATATCTGCCTTGCGAGCAATTTGCTCTACGGTTACCTGTTCCCAATAGGGCCCTTCAAACAGGCTGAGCGCCGCAGCGAGGATTTCGTTTTCACGCTTAGCAAATTCTATTTGTTTTTTTGTCATCGTTGGCGTTGGTGCCGCAGCCATGGAGTACTCCGCTGTTTGATTCGTGATCATTAAGTGACCAAGGGTCGCGGAATTCTAGCTATTCATACTTCCTAAATCTAGCGGCTGTATTAAAATTGCGCCCCTTGAAAACCAGATATACGCGTTGGGAGACGCAGACTAAACATGGATACCAGCTCGTTACAGCAGACTTTCATGAGAATTCGCAGTCACAAGGCTTTTGAGCTGTTTGTAGTGACGGTGATTATCTTTTCAGCACTACTTATTGGCGCCAAAACGTACCCTATTCCCGGTCAATTGTTAACCATCATGGTATGGCTGGACTGGGCGATCACCTTCATTTTTCTAATTGAAATTATCATTCGTTTTCTGGGTGAGGAGCGCAAACGCGACTTCTTTAAGAACGGGTGGAATATTTTCGACACCTTGATTGTGGTGGTTAGTCTGGTGCCAATTAATAACAGTGATTTGGCATTAGTCGGGCGCCTGGTCCGTATATTTAGGGTGTTGCGCATGGTGTCGATTATACCCGAGCTTCGTCTTCTGCTGACCTCTCTGCTCAAAGCCATGCCACAGCTTGGCTATGTTGTATTGTTGATGTTTATCATCTTTTATATTTATGCGGCGATTGGTACGACCTTCTTTGCCCAGATCAATCCGGTGCTGTGGGGCGATATTGCTATTTCAATGCTTACTCTTTTCAGGGTGATGACATTCGAAGACTGGACGGACGTCATGTACGAAACCATGGTTCACTATTCCTTCAGCTGGTTCTATTTTATGTCGTTTATTTTCTTCACCGCCTTTGCTTTTTTGAATATGGTCATCGGTATTGTGGTAGGCGTGCTTGAAGAAGAGAATCTTAAGGTGAAAGAAGAGGCTGCTTTGGAGCGCGGCGATCCAACGCTGGCTGATTTGCAGAGAGAAATTCGAGAGTTAAAAGAGCTGATGTCTCAAAATCTTGAGTTAGCGAGCAAACGCTAGAACAAAAAAAGCCCGCACTTGCGGGCTTTTTTTGTTCGGAGACACGTTGCGCTTTATGAGGTGTAAACCGGACCGATGCCTACGCTCCATACCACTACGCTGATGGCGAGCAAGCCAACCAGCATCACCAGACCAACAGTGAGTACCGAGCTGGCGAACATAAAGCCTTTTTCTTTAGGTATTTTCATTAGGATCGGCAGTCCTTCGTATAGTAAGTACACCGACCAGCAAATGGCGACAACACCAGCGATCATATTCACCCACACGACCGGATAAATTGCGATAATGCCGATAAGAAATAACGGTGTTGCCGTGTAAGCGGCGAGTACGACTCCGTTGTGTTCTGAACCATCAACGCCATAGGTCATGGAGAAAAAGTCAATAAAGCGACCGATTAAGTAGATGCCGCACAGCATGGCGACGTAGAAGAGAATACACAGCTGTGCTGCGCTTGCTTCAGTAAGTTTTACAATTTGACCGTCGCCAATTTGCCAGCCTACCTGGGTAGTGCCGTAATAGGCTGAGATTGCAGGGATAAGGGCCAAGAGCAGTACATGGCTAATGTACAGGCGACTTGCAGATTCATGGTCCTCGCGTATTGATTCCCACTCTTTATCAGGGTGAGTCAGAATGCCGAATGAATGCAGTAAACTCATCGTGCCTCCATAGATTGTTGTTTTTTTGGGCTGCACTTTTAGTGTTGATGCTTTGTATCGCGTAGTCAAGATGCTGCTTAACACGAGATGTCTGGTTAGATTTTGTTCTTAGATTGATTGCTTATATAGCGCGGCCCGTCTGCGTTTGAGAACGTGTCTCATGGTCTACGCTAACGTTAAGTGGCGCACGTTTCTAGAATATTCTTGTATAGATTCGTTGTAACTATGTATGCCTTATTGTTTCTGACAGGCAGCGCAAACGCCGTGGGATTCCAGATAATTATTTTGAAGTGTGAACTCAAGCTCCGCAGCCATGGTGGCCAAAAACGATTTGGCACTTACTGGCAGCACATGTTCGGCAACGGCACCGCACTGTTTACAGATCAGAAAGTGTCTGTCGTTATCCTGATGGTGGTGTGAACAAGAAATAAATTTTTGTTCTGATTCGATACGGTGCACATAGTGTTCTTCGATCAGGAAATTCAGTGCGCGATACACGGTTGCCGGTTTCCATTTGCTATCAAGTTGATGCAGGGCGTCGAGAATTTCATACGCGCTCATGGCGGAGGGAGATTGATTCAGCACGCCCAGTACGGCCTGTCGGTTGTTAGTGAGCTTTTCACTCATTCAAATCACCTGTGACTGTAATTTTTGTATTAATGTTATAACATAACGTTTTTTTGGAGGGTAGCAAGCTTTGTCCAAGCAGCGCAGCTTATTAGAAATTGGCGTAGCTCATCGAGTAACGATAGCGTTATTGCTTGGTGCTGGTGTGTGGTTTGCTGTGTTGTGGGTGATTGATTAGTGACGGATCTCCTCGAATTACGCAATCTGACCTTGGGGTATGACCTCCACCCTGCGGTGCATCATGTTTCCATGTCGGTGCAGCGTGGCGACTTAATGGCGATTATCGGACCAAATGGAGCGGGAAAGTCAACGCTGCTCAAGGCACTGGTGGGTCAGATACAGCCTCTTTCGGGTGAGATTATTCGACACGGCCTCAGTAAGGAGCGCATCGCCTATCTGCCTCAGTTAAGTCAGGTGGATCGCACGTTTCCCATTACGGTGCACGAAATGGTGTCATTAGGCGCCTGGACACAAACGGGTCCTTTTGGTCGCGTGCGCAGCAAAGATCGGCGTAAAGTAAGTGACGCGATTGTTCAGCTTGGGTTGGAAGGATTTGAGCAACGCCTGATCGGGTCGCTATCAGGCGGGCAGATGCAGCGGGTATTGTTTGCACGGTTGTTGGTGCAAAAAGCGGATCTTATTTTGCTGGACGAGCCTTTCACCGGTATCGACAGCCGAACGACGGCGGATCTGCTGGCGCTTATTCACGCTTGGCATCGCCATGGAAAAACAGTACTGGCAGTACTCCACGACTTTGATCAGGTGCGTAGGCATTTTCCGCGTTGTTTATTGCTTTCACGGCAGGCGATTGCGGTAGGAGCAACGGAATCTGTCATGACGCCATTGAATTTGCAGCGTGCCCGGCGTTTGAATGAAGCATTTGATGAGCGTGCGGAATACTGTGCTCATGATTGAGAAAACGCATGTTTGAATATTTCTTTGCCCCTTTTTACGACTTTTTATTTATGCAGAAGGCCTTGGTTGGTTGCGTAGCTATCGCTTTAAGTTCGGCGCCGGTGGGCGTGTTCTTGATGCTGCGGCGCATGAGTTTGACCGGGGATGCCATGGCGCATGCCATATTGCCTGGTGCTGCGGTGGGTTATCTGGTCGCAGGACTTTCTATTGGCGCAATGACCTTGGGCGGCATTATCGCAGGCAGTCTGGTTGCGCTGGTGGCTGGCCTGGTGTCACGAGTGACACAGGTGAACGAAGATTCAAGTCTCGCTGCCTTCTATCTGATATCGCTCGCCGCCGGGGTGCTGATCATCTCTTCATCTGGTAGCCAGGTTGACTTACTACATGTTCTGTTTGGTTCTGCCTTGGCGCTGAATAATCAGGCGCTAATACTGCTTGCCTCTATTTGTACCTTTACCCTGGTTGTACTGGCCGTGCTGTTTCGTCCCTTGGTGGTTGAGTGCATGGATCGCCAGTTTCTACAGTCAGTGAGTCGCCTGAGCCCTCTCACGCATATGGTGTTCTTGGTCGTGGTGGTGGTGAATCTGGTAGGCGGCTTTAATGCTTTGGGAACTCTAATGTCGGTAGGCATGATGATTTTGCCGGCAGCACTGGCGCGTTATTGGGTACGAACACTTGATGCGATGCTGTTGGTGGCATGTATTTTTGCGATTATCTGTAGCTACGTGGGCTTGCTGCTTTCTTACCACGTAGCCTGGCCTGCGGGGCCCTCGATTATTCTTATGTTGGGCATGTGCTATAGCGTTTCTCTGGTGTTCGGGCCGCAGGGTGGTTTGGTCACCAAGTTCACGCGGCCACGTCACCTGAGCGCTTAGATGAGGAAAAGTAATGAAGCAATGGTTTAAGTCGATCGAAGGCGAAGCCCCGGGTACTCAGTTCCCGTTAGCGAAAGTATTTGAGGAGCTGACGTTTGATGCGGATGGATTGATTCCTGTGATCGCACAGGATGCACATTCCAGAGAGGTGTTAATGTTTGCGTGGATGAATCGTGAGGCGCTTGAAGAGACTCTCGAGACTGGAATGATGTGTTATTGGTCTCGTTCGCGCAAAAGCCTGTGGCGAAAGGGAGAAACGTCAGGGCATCGTCAAGCCTTGAAGCAACTGCGTACAGACTGTGATGGAGACGTTTTGTTAGCGTTGATAGAGCAACAAGGAGCCGCCTGTCACACCTATCGCAAAAGCTGTTTTTACCTCGAATTTGGAAATGATTCGGTTAGTATTATCTCCGAATCATAAGCCGGCACTTTATCTCGCAGCAGAATACAACCTGGTCAGGTGATCATACTTGGTTAATATCTGGTCATAGCGCCCGTCTTCTCGCATCTGCTCCAAAGCTTTATCAAACTGGTCGCGAATCGCTTCTGATTTGAACAGAAAGCGATAGGGGCTCGGTTCAAAAACATAATGAAGTTGCACTTCCTGGTTGAAGTTATAGCGTCCTTTTGAGTCTTGATAATTGGCCAAAGCGTGATGCCAGTAGTAACCAAAAATACTACGGTCCATTACGATAAAATCCGTATCTCGTACAAATAGCAGATTGATTTGAAGGCTTTGCTTGGCAATTTCCTGATAGTCTGGATTACTGTTTGCCATGGCGGAAAATTTGGGGCCGAGCAAATCCCTGGCGCGTTGAAACGCAACGACAAATTTATCTGACATAAAGTCGATATTAAATTTTTCAGGGAAAGCTTTGCGCTTCAGGCTGACGGCGACATTCTGAAATGTCACAACGGGCTTGCTTAAAAAACCTTCTTCGAACACGCCCTCTTTGGCATTAATGACCCCGTCCAGTTTGCCGGCCTCGTACAGCTTGAAAGCTAGAGCAAAGGGAACGTAAACCGGTCTAATGCGATAGCTGCTATCGGCAAACGCTTCTTTGAGAATGTCCAGCTCGATGCCAGAGTCTGTGTCTTTGATCACCCACGGAGGAATCGAAAAGCTAACACCAAACTCAAGGGTTTCAGATTGTTCGCAATGACTTGCCACCGGGGCGACCACCAGTGCCACAAAAATAATCAGTCGTTGGAAAAACATCGGACATTTAAAGTTGAGGGAGGCGTCACTTATTGTGGCACAATCTCTCTACTTAGCAAGCACCACTCGCACGTGATACGAGTGATGCAGGTCACAGCTTACGTTAATTAAAGGCGGGAAGTTCTTCGTGCTTGATGGGTCTTTTTAAGACTTTCTCGTAGAGAAAAATGAGCGCTTCTCGTGCCTGATTTAAACGCGCTCGCGAGAGTGCAAGGCGTTTGCGCAGGTAGCGTAAAAACTGGGAGACGTTTTTTTCGGACAGTACCTTCGGGTTTTCGAGTTCATAAAAGGTGAGATACTGACGAATCCAGTGTTGGTAGACACTGGCAGTACGCTGGCTCAGGCGATGGCTTTGTACCGCCTGATGCAGCTCTCTGCTTAAGCCAGGGAGATTTTCATCCCAGGCGTCCGTGGTATGTTCCATGTGGCATTCCATAATGCGTTATTGTTATGTCCATGCTCGGCTCTTGATTGGCCGATTTGTATCGCTGGCGTGTAAGCGTTGTACTTACGACTTCAATTCTTCTATAGCATCTATATAGGCCTGCATGGCGTCATCGGCACTCATGCCTTTGAGCTCTTCCCACGCTGTATATTTGGCTCTGCCAACGAAGTCCATCATGCCAGGTTTCTTGCCGCTGACATCACCTTCGGTCGCTTGCTTATACAGCGCATACATTTTCAATTTGAGTTCATTGGAGGGTTCAAAGTCGCCGTCTGCATTCTGCACGTAATCAACAGTGTCTTTGAATTTTTGCGCCAGATCGCTCATTTCAATACCTCTGAGGGGCCAAAAAGTGGCGAGATTATAGCGTGAGAATACGGGAGGGGGTAGGCACTTTTTTCAAACCTTTGTCTCAAAAATGCGTATAATTGCGCGCCTTCAAGTGGTGAGTTACGCCATTATTGCGTCGAGGAAATCATGGTAAAGAAGAATCAGCTAAATACTATTGTCTCTAAAATCAACTTGTTACCGGCGTTTGCCCGGAGCAGAGCGTTAACCACATTTTTTGGGAAAATGGTTAAGTTCACCGGTACCGCAGGTGTCAGAATTGAAGAGCTGAACGAACACCGCGCCATCATCACATTAAAAAACAAGAAATCGGTCCAAAACCATATTGGCTCGGTTCACGCCGTGGCGAGCATTCTCATTGCCGAATCAGCGACGGGTTATCTTGTGGGCATGCATATTCCTGACAGCGCGGTTCCAGTGATCAAAACCATCCGTGCGGATTATGTGAAAAGAGCCAAGGGTGACATGCGGGCAGAGGCGCATCTCACGGCGCAGCAGATTGAAGCCATGCAAACGCAGGAAAAGGGCGAAACAGTTGTGGCGGTGAAGGTGAGCGATGCCGAGAATAAAGAGCCTATCCTGATGGAGATGACCTGGGCCTGGACGCCGAAAAAGCGCTAGGTTTTAGCCCTTCACTTTTTAAAGATGCGCCCGAATCAATTGGCCCAACGTAGCGATGGCTTGCTCCCTGGTTCGGGTCCACTCTTCTGCATAGGTTAGCCTGATAGAGTGGCGATACTTGTGCGGGTTGGAAGAAAAGATTTCTCCGGGTGCGATGAGCACACCCTGCTCCTTGGCTTCAAAATACAATTTGGTCGCGTTGATTTGAGGTGGCAATTGAATCCAGGCCACAAACCCGCCGCGGGGCTGTGACACCCGAATATCCTCCGGAAAGTGCTTTACTACCAAATCAAACAGACGATCTCTACGTTGTTTATAGGTTTCTCTTGCCAGGTGAAGATGGCGATCGTAACTGCTTTTTCCCATCACTTTAGCCAGTGCCATTTGTGGCAGCCTGAAATGCGTTGAGCTGTTCAAAAAACGCTCGTATTCGATTTGCTCTAGATAACGCCCCGGTAAGACCCAGCCTAAACCGAGTTGCGGCTCCAGTACCTTTGAAGCAGACGAGCACAGTAGTACACGCCCTTGTGTATCAAAACTCTTTACTGCTTTTGGGCGCTGAGATTGATATGCGAGGTCGCCGTAAATATCGTCCTCGATCAGTGGCACATCAAACTCGTCGAGCAAGCCGATAAGCTCGCGTTTGTCTGAGTCGGGCATGAGTGTGCCGGTAGGATTACTAAAATTAGGGACAGCGAGAATGGCCTTGACCGGCCATTGTTCTAGTGCCAATCGCAGTGCAGGAATGCTCATTCCCCGCTCGGGATCGGTCGGGATTTCGAGAGCTTTCAGGCCTTGCGACTCAATCAACTGTAACAGCCCATAATACGTCGGGCTTTCGACGGCCACAATGTCACCCGGGCGGCATAATACCCGTAGACACAGTCCAATTGCGCCCTGGCAGCCTGGTGTGATCACAACCTCCTCGGCGTTGGTGAAAACACCGGCCTCTGTTGCTCTCCTCGCAATCTGCTGGCGTAGCTGTGGGTTACCTTTGTTGGAGTCGTAGCCGATGCCAAGAAATGGCTCCTGACGCACGATATTGGCAAAGCTTCGTTTAAGCTGATGCAAAATCGGAAACTCGCTGGAAGGAATGGCTGCGCCCAAACTGGTTTGACCGAAGTGCTGAGACGAATTCATCACATCCATGACAAGTTGCGATGTGCTGACGTGTTCCGGCGTGAGTTTGGTGCTGATATGCATTTTGGGGGGCGCAAACTGCACCGCCTCGCGGTGACACACGTAATAGCCCGACTTTGGGCGCACTTCAACCAGGTCCCATTCCTGTAGCTTGGCGTAACTTTCAATCACGGTGGAAATACTTACACCATGTTGTTTCGCTGCCAGGCGAATCGCAGGTAGCTTATCGCCTTCGGAATACGCACCTTGCCGTATTTGATTAGCGAGGGTTTCAGCCAATTGACGATACAACGGAGTCTGTGCAGAGGTGGTTTTCATTGTTAGCGACCAATACAGAAGCGTTAAAAATTACCAGTACAGATGCTCTGTAATCAATCTGTACTGGTCCAATATATACTATGTATATCTGTAATGGTATGCGGCCAGGCGTTTACACTTTCGTCATCATTTATTGAAGAGAGTTTTTCGTATGGCCAGTCTCGGTTATTCCCAATCTATACCTTCTTATCCCTCTCGTCGTCGGCTTCATCGCTTGCTGACAATCCTGAGAACTTATTGCGTTCTTTGCATGCAGAGACGCAAGCAGCGCATACAACTTGCGCAACTTGGCGATGCGCAATTAAAGGATATTGGCATCAGTCGTAGCGAGGCGCGTATTGAAGCAGCCAAGCCCTGTTGGCGCCGCTGACCTACGCCATCGAGTGCATGTCGCAGAGTAGGCCCGCTTTCGTTTTTCTGGTATAAGTCTGCTCGGTCGGGATTTAAACAGTGAGCGATTTTATGCCAGTCAAGCGATGGGCAAACGTCAGATTGGTGTTACAGGCAAGTGCGGTAGGCATACTGCTGTGCAGCGCAACGCTGGCTGTCTGGTTACTCGACCGCCACGCTAATGCCCAATGGCAGGAGCGTTATTTCAACAGTGCACTGTTTAAGGCCGAGCAGGTTATTTTTCTTGATTACCGCGAACGACAATTCAAGATTTATCAGCGTGGCAGCAGCAAACAGCTCGATCAATTAAGGCTTCAGCGGCAGCAAAATCCTCGCGCCTTGGCTTTGAAAATTCTGCAGGATCGTAGTTTTTACCCATATTTACGGGAAAAAGGCCATCTCTATTTCGAGCCTGATTCTTTTCGGGACTGGAAATTATTGCGCGAAGAATTGCATCGCGATTTTCAGAGTTCGGTTTGGCAGCGCAAACTGGCTTTGGCACCGGAAGGCTTTGGGCCCTCGCAACTTATTACCTATCCTTTCGCTGAGCATGCAATGAGCCGGCTGGTGTTCGAGTGTCTGGTAATAACAGTCGGGCTGATGTTTCTTATTAAACGTCTTGCCATGGGCGTCGCGTTAGTCATTCTCTTTGGCGGCGTCATCGTGGGTGGTCTGGTTTATGGGTTGGCAGGCAGTATTCATAGCCCCTTGTTTCTAGGCTGGTCCATGGGCACTGCGTCAATATTGGGGGCAATCCCGTTACTGCTGTATCGGCAATGGAAATCACTAAATACGGTGAAGCTCCCTCGCTCGCTGCAGGTGGCGGCATTGCTATGGGGCGGAACCATGGCTTGCTGGTGGTTGTTGGCCTATCTGTTTTGGCATACCGGTCTTGCAATGGCGCTGGCATGGTTGAGCAGTGCCGGCTTTGGTTTATTGTGTGCGCTGAAGGGGAGAGTCAGGCAAAGTGATCCAAATCGTGATGAGCACCATAAAGATTCTCAATGGCAGTATCGGGTAGATTTGGCAAAGGCACTCGATGCCATTGCCGGAATGCGGTTTGAGGATGCCCGTCAAAAACTCAAATCGATGGTGCGTGCATACCCGGAAGAAATCGAGGTGATTCGTCATTTATATCATGTTGAGAAGTTATGGCCCCACGAAGACACTTATTGGGCTTGCGCCCAGGAGTTGATCCATTTTGCTGTGCGCCATAATCATTACGAACTGGCGTTGATGTTGTTTAACGACATACAGCGTCACGCGGCCACTAAGGCGCTGGCAAAAGAGCGTCTGACGCCGGAGTTTTATCACAAGATGATGATGATCTTCGTGAATCACAATGACCTGGCAAAAGCGGAACAGTCTTTTTTGTTCCTTGAGCTTGCAGGTCATGGCGAGATTATTAAAGATGCGTGCTCGCTACTGAAAGAAGAGTTTCAGCAGCGCCGTAATTTGGAAAAGACGCAGCAGTATGCGCAACTGCTGCAACAAATGTAAGGGCCGGCTGCTTTGGTCTGGCAATCGTAACTATGAAGAAATTAATCCTTCCTCTATTCGGCATTTTGTTGGTGGCGTTTCTGGTTCGTGTCAGTCTCGATGCGGGCGTGTGGCGAGATTTGCAATGGCAGGCCTACGGTCAATGTGAACAAGTGGAAGGTCCGGTAGGCGCTGAAGATATTACGGTTCATGCTGCCAGCGGCATTGCCTATATTGGTGCTGATGATCGGCGTGCCTATCTGATACATGGCGACCAGCAGGCAACCCCCAATGGCGGTATCTGGAGTCTGGATCTGAAACAGCCAAACAGTGCGCCCATTCTCATGTCGCACGATCTCGAAGGGGTGTTTCATCCCCATGGCATTTCTCTTCTCGACACGGGTTCACGGCTCTTACTTTACGTTGTTAACCATCTGAGTGCCGAGCAACACGAAATTGACGTATTTGAAATCGTGTCGCCAACTCAGCTGGTCTTGCAAAAACGCATTACCTACGACGCATTAATCTCTCCCAATGACATCTATGTTGTGGCCGAAGACAGGTTCTACGTGACTAACGATCATGCCAACCCGCGCCATACGCTGATGGAAAAAGTGGAAGATTATCTTGGTTTGCCTATCGCTTCGGTGTCCTACTACGACGGTAATTCGGGAAGTATTGTGATCGACGGCTTGCAGTATCCTAACGGAATAGTCGTCTCACCAGACGGAAAGTGGCTTCTGGTTGGCGAAACGACCCGTCGTAGCCTGACGCGGTTTGAGCGGGGGGCTTCTGCTTCTGAATGGCGTTTTAAAGATCGCATCAATATCGAGAGCGGTATTGATAATCTGGAGTGGATTGACGACCGCACGTTGCTGACGGCGGCACACCCAAAAATCTTTGATTTCATGCGCCACTCTCATGACCCCGAGGCCCTCGCGCCTTCTGAAGTAATTCGCATTGAGCTGAGCGAACAGGGCATGGATGCCAAAACCATCATGCTCGATGATGGTAGTCTGTTATCGGGGTCGAGTGTGGCCGCGCTTTATCAGGACCAGCTGTTAGTGGGCAGTGTGTTCGAACCCCATTTCTTGCGGTGTCGCCCCTAGTTTGAATCCCTGAGCTAGGGGGTACTGGTCATTTTGAATATGCCCTGCGCATTGGCGCTATCGAATCGCAGGTCGAGACCGGCCTCGATTCCATGTTCATCAATGATGGCTCCCCTTTCAATAAATTCGAAAAACGAGCCCGGAACCTCCAGCCTTACCTCACCCTCGTTTGAGGCAAAAGGACGATGCACAGGCGTGGCGCGATATGCGGTTTGCCGAATGTGTGCATGACGACCCTCTTCTATAAAGGGCTTCATAGGACGCCCTTTTGAACGCTCGGTTTCTGCAACACGATCAACATCTTCGACCCGGTCGGTAGCATGATTAAACGCATTACCTTCCGTGGCTATCCATGCCATTTCGGCACTTTCCTGTTTGAGTGTTTGATAATCTTCGATGGAGGGTGGCGGGTGTTGTCGCCCAAAGCAGGTGATCAGGTTTTCAAGCACGGTGCAGGCATCATCAATGCCGAGCCAGCCTTGTTGCTCCAGTTGCTGCAAGAGATGTGCGCTGGTTGTGCTAAGAGGGTCTGTTGAGTGGCATACCACATTGCTCACAGCTTGTTGGAACGCAGAGCTGAACCGCTCCGGATACAGTTCACTGATAAAAAACTGAGACAGATCCGCGGGTAGATCCTGATGCTGATAAACGAAGCCGCACATACGCAGTTTTTCTAGGGGGTACTCGCCGACTTCGCGGTAACCCAAGGGCACTAATATGCGCGAAAAAGCGTGCTTTCCCGAGGGAAGTTTGTCCATTGCAATCTGAACCGTGCGCAGTGCCCCGTGATCCAAAAACACACGCTGGCCGGCGGTAGTTTTTTCATCCGTGTAGGTTTTGGCATCGGGCACACGCTCGCACAAATCCCAAAACAGCAGCATGTTCAATGCTTGAGACAGCACGAGACGATCTGCGCGTTCGCCGGTTCCGTGCGTGGAGGCATGGACCACCAGTGATTGCATGAGCCAGTTGCTCACATGTTCGCCGCGCAAATTGCGTAACAGTTGGTGTAACAGGGTATCCGAACCACTCATCGCTTGTTGCCTCAAAAGTTAAAGTCGATGCCTTGGGCCAAGGGCAGTGCTTTGGAGTAATTGACCGTTGCAGTCATACGGCGCATGTAGTTTTTCCAGGCATCGGAACCCGATTCCCGCCCGCCGCCGGTATGTTTTTCGCCGCCAAAAGCCCCCCCAATTTCTGCGCCACTCGTGCCCAGATTCACATTGGCAATGCCGCAGTCGCTGCCCCGGGCCGACAAAAACAGTTCTGCCTCTGCAATATCACGAGTGAAGATGGCCGACGACAACCCTTGATCCACCGCATTTTGTCTCGTTATCGCATCTTCAAGTTCAGCATAGTCAAAACAATACAGAATGGGGGCGAATACTTCGTGCGCGTGATTAGTCCAGGTGCCGCGTGCATCGACGATTGCGGGCTGCACATAACTACCCTGTTCACAGTTTGGTACGGTGACTTTTTCTCCGCCGATCACCTTACACCCTGCTTGCCTGGCTTGCTGTAAGGCGGCATGCATATGATCAAAGGATGTGTGATTGATCAGCGGGCCAACGAGGGTGTCGGGTTGTCTCGGGTCGCCAATGGATAATTGCTGGTAAGCTTTGCCCAAGGCCGTGATCAACGCGTCTGCAATGTCTCGATGCAAAAACAGTCGGCGGGTGGTGGTGCAGCGTTGTCCGGCGGTTCCCACGGCGCCAAAAACGATACCGCGCAGAGCTAAATCGAGATCGGCCTGGTTTGACACGATAATGGCATTATTACCGCCAAGCTCTAACAGACTGCGTCCAAAGCGCTGGGCGACCCGTGGACCTACCTGTTGCCCCATGTTGCAACTACCGGTCGCACTCACTAAGGGAATATCGTGGTGATCGACCAGTTGTGCACCTAGCTGATGGCCACCGATTGCCACCTGACTCAGATATTCCGAAGCCTCTGACATCTGGCGGAGACTCTGGGCTAGCAGGCCCTGACATGCCAGAGCGCATAGCGGCGTCAGTTCCGACGGCTTCCAGATAATGCTGTTACCACAAACAAGTGCGAGTGCGGCGTTCCACGACCACACCGCCATGGGAAAATTAAAAGCCGAGATAATCAGTGTTGGGCCCAGTGGTTGCCATAATTCGCGTAAGGCATGATCGGGTCTTTCAGAAGCGATCGTGAGGCCATGTAATTGACGCGACAGGCCCACAGCGAAATCGCAGATATCGATCATTTCCTGCACTTCGCCTTCGGCCTCAGCGACAATCTTGCCACATTCGAGGGTGATTAATTGGGCCAGCACCTGTTTGTGTTGACGCAGGCGTTGCGCGAAGTCGTACACCAGTTGACCGCGTTTAGGTGCTGGTACACATCGCCACTGTAAAAATGCCTCTTGCGCATTGGCTACGAGGGTATTGGCGTCGCCACTGGGTGTCTCGTTCAAACTGGCCAGCAGGCTGCCATCGATGGGTGAATACACGTTGATCTCACCCTGACTGATACAGGGCAGATCGATGTTCAGCGTTGCAAAGATCTTCTGCACATTCATGATTGCGCCACCTCATTGATGCGGGTTTCAAGGGCCGACAGCGCGGCAGGTGCATCTGCGTAGACCTGGCCAAAACGGTTGGCGAGAAACTTCTCCAACGGAATCTGCTCCTGTTTGACGAATCCCGATTGCGGTACATCGCCGCCAAGAAGTAATTCAAGCACCGCGCAGATACTGCTCGCCGTGGCTAATTGAATAGCACTGCGTTGCTGCCCATTGAACAGTTGACTGTAGATTTTTCGCACAAAGGTTTGTTGCTGAAACTGCTGTTCACGATAGCCACTCACCGACACGAAAATCAGTACTACATCTTGCATGGTGACGGGTAAGGCATGCTCCAGAATCTCTTTGAACAAGGCTGGCCGTTCACCCAGTCTAAGATCCTGAATGAGTAACTTCATGGCATCGCGGTGTCCCGGATAGCGCACAGTGCGATAGTTAAGATTGCGCACCTTGCCGGAAAGGGTCTCACACAGGGTGCCTAACCCCCCCGAGGTGTTGAATGCTTCGTAGTCGGCACCATCCAGAGAAAAGTGTTCAAGTTCTTCCAGCGGCCGCACTTCACGGTGTTCACCATTGACGATGGCTTCGCAGGGGTTGATGTACTCATTGATCAAGCCATCCGTGCTCCAGGTAAGGTTGTACTTGAGTCCATTGGATGGAAACTGGGGCAGAGCGCCAACCCGCATATGAACGTTATGAAGTTGCTCGAACTGGCGCGCGATATCGTACGCCACGATGCCAATGAACCCTGGAGCCAGGCCGCACTGGGGAATGAATGCCGTCTCGGCCTGCGCTGCAATCTGCCGAATACTGCGGGTGCTGCGAACATCTTCGGTCAAGTCGAGGTAATGTACTTTCGCGGTGTTCGCCATGCGGGCCAGCCCTTCGCTCAAGTGGAAGGGGCCTGCATTTATCAGAGCGTGACAGCGTTTCAAACACTCAGGAACAACGCCACTGCTCTGTTGTTCAAATCGCGCCACATGAATGCCATTCAGGCGTTGTTTTAAGGCCTGCAACGCGGTTTCGTTCTGATCGAGCACGGTGATGTCATAGTCGCCGCTCGAATGAAGCAACTCGGCAATCATTGCACCGATCTTGCCGGCGCCAAACAAGGCAATACCTGTCATCTTGCTACTCCTCGTCGTGCCATACCCTTTCATCGTAGAACGGAGGGAGTTTCGTTGGCAGCGTCGAAATGACGAATTATTGCCTATAATCCAGTCAGAATGACGTTAGTTTGATCAAAGTGTCGCGCGGGTATGGGAGTAACACGATGGATGACAAGAATCAGCAGTTGTTACAACGCTTGCGACTCAATGCTCGCGAACCGGTGAGTTCGTTGGCACGAGCGCTCAATTTGTCACGCTCTGCTGTCCATGAGCGTTTGCGACGTCTGCAACAGCAGGGGGTGATCAAGGCCTTCACGGTCAAACTGGACGCCAGTTATGAGTCTCGCCTGATCGCTGCGCAAGTGATGATTCAGTTAGCGCCACAAATGACCGCAAGTGTCGTTCGCGCACTGGAGAAGTTGCCGCAGTTGCGAGCGCTGTATTCCGTGAGCGGTACTTTTGATTTACTGGCGGTTATCAAAGCGGAAACTACTGAGAAAGTCGATGAGGTGCTCGACACCATCGGTCGTCTGGAGGGCGTGGAGAAAACCCAGTCTTCGATTGTGTTGTCGACCAAATTTGAACGTTAATCTCGCGGATGCAGCCACTTCACCAGCATGTTTGCCAGTGCTTCAGGATCAATCGGCTTGCTCAGATAGTCATTCATACCCGCATCAAGACATTTTTGCTGATCGCCGGCCAGTGCATTGGCGGTCAGTGCGATAATGGGGATCGCGACAGGAACGCCCTCTGTCGCGCCTCGACGAATCGCGCGTGTGGTTTCGTAGCCGTCCATAATGGGCATCTGACAATCCATGAGAATCAGGTCAAAGTCACCCGGTGCCGCTTTGCTTAGCTGTGCCAGTGCGACTTCGCCGTGTTCGGCCACGCAACTTTCGACGCCCATCTGCTGCAATAAGGTTTTGACCACTAATTGATTGGTGGCGTTGTCTTCTACGATGAGCACGCGATAGTCAGAAAGTTTAGAGGTTTCTTTAGTGGCGCTAGTGGCTTGTCTGTCGTTTTCGCTTTGCTCCGACAAGGCGTGCACCAACTGAGACGCACTGAAGGGAAGGTCCAGAATACGCAGGTGCATACTGAATTTATGCTCATTCAACGCTTGTCGCAAACTGATTGGACACAATACTACCCATAATTGCGGCGGCGTTGACGCAGCAAGCAAGACATCAAGTTCTCCCGCCAAAACCTGTTCTGCCCGACAGACAACTGGTACCGATAAGCCCGACTCCAAATGATTATGCGACAGAATATTCACGCCTGAGTCATGTAAAATGCGGGTAATGAGTTGCTCCTGCCAAAGGGCCAGTTTGTAGCATACGAGGGAATCATGACTGCTGTCTGGTCGCATGTATTCGGCGTTGTCAGAGGGGCGCAAAGGAAGATAAAAATGAAATCGTGAGCCCTTGCCTGCCTGACTTTGTACGCGTACTTCTCCACCCATCAAATGGCACAGGCGATGCACAATCGCCAGACCCAGCCCCGTGCCACCGAAGCGGCGAGTGGTTGAGGCATCGGCCTGACTGAATGCATTAAACAGGTGTTGCTGCGCCTCGTCACTCATACCAATGCCGGTGTCTTCGATACTGCAATGCAGTATTGATTGCTGCTGACGCTCACTGAGCCATACGCGCACGCTTACCTCGCCCGAATCGGTAAACTTAATGGCGTTGGATGCAAGATTGGTGATGATTTGTCCAATGCGCAGCGAATCCCCAAGCAAGCGCATGCCCATCACCTCGCTGGTGTCGAGCTTCACCTGCAGCCCTTTTTGTTCTGCGCTCAATACGAGAGGGCGTAAGTTCTGATAGAAAAGTTGCTCGACGTCGAATTCAATCACATCGAGTTGCAGTTTTCCTTCGTCGATTTTTGTGAAGTCGAGAATGTCGTCAATGATACCCAGCAGGGAGTCGGCGCTACTTTTGGCGATATCAAGATAGTATTGCTGCTGTGCATCGTTAACCTGGGCTTTGAGCAAATTGATCATCCCCAGCACCCCGTTCATGGGGGTACGGATCTCATGACTCATGGTTGCCAGAAATTCGCCCTTCGCTTTGGCCGCCCGTTCCGCTTCAAGCTTGGCCTGGCGCAAGTCAATTTCGGTGAGTCGTTGCTGCTCTCGACTGGTAAGGCTTGCCAGCAGCGTCGCAATCGAGACCATGAATGACAACTCACCGTCGCTCCAATGGCGCACCTCCTTTGTATGTTCGGCGCAAATGACGCCGCATACTTCGCCATCGCCCTGAATGGCGGTGTCGAGCATCGACGTAATGCCTAATACTTCAAGGTAATTGTCTTTGAAGGCCAGCGTTGCGGGATGTGTCATTACATCGTCGGCCAGAATATAACCCTGATTTAGTATGGCATCGAAATATTCGGGGTAGTTTTCGCGGTAGAGAATCATACCCTCGCTGAAATGGTTGTCGTTGGCATCATAGAGCACGCGACAACGCAGGGACTTTGCTCCTTTTGACAGGAGCCATATGCTGCAGCGGGACACGCCCAGTGTTTGACTGGTGCGCATGGCGATATGGTTGATTGCTTCCTGAAAATCCTCACCCAGGATGACCGGCTCGACCATTAGCTCTGACAACACACGGTGATGTTGGGCAATTTGCCGCTGTTCCTGTTCAAGTTGTTTCTGCTCGGTAATGTCCTGCAAGAAACCATATAAATACCGCTTTTGTTCACTGCTCTCCCAAATGGCTTGCCCCCTGTCCAATACCCAGTGAATACTGCCGTGGCAATTATGGATGCGATAAACCATGTGCCAATCCTGGTCATGCAGCAGTGCCAGTGTGAGTGCTTCTTGTACTTTGGCGCGGTCATCCTGATGAATGAGGGGCTCCCAGGCTTGATTCCCGCTAATAAAGTCCTGCGCTGAATACCCGCTCAGGGCTTCAATTTGTGCGCTGAGAAATCGGAACTTGCGTTCGAACTGCCCCTCTCCCTGATACGCAACACCCGGTATGTGGTTAACCAGTGAAACGAATTGATCACGACTTTGTTGCAGGCTGCGAGATGTTCGAATTTGCTGGTGGCCAACGCGAGACAAATAAATAATCATTCCAAGTAGCAGGACAACGACCATCAGTATTGCCGCACGGGTTGTCCAAAGCGGTGTTTGCGGTATTTGCCAGCC
>JAWWBW010000017.1:0-24500 GCA_033720775.1 Oleiphilaceae bacterium
CACGCCATAACCAGCAAGGCCGGCGTGACAGCAATACTTAATAGACTAATGCATCGCGCAATCAGCAAACCCAGTGACACCAGCGCAGCAAAACGTGTTGCTGCCAGTTGTTGTTCTAGCGAGTTCAGCGGCACCCAAACCAGCGCTATGGCCAAACCCAGCTGTAAACCGCCATACACACTTACAAACTCGGCTTTACCTGCGGCTGCGGTAAAGGCCAGTGCCAAAAAGCCAGCGGCCAGCTCCGGCTGCAACAAACACCATACGCCCGACAAGGCATACAACGCTGCGACACCTCTGAGCAGCATCATAAGGCACGGCCATCATTTTGCTTGGGCGCACTCTGCGCATGATGATTCGAGACCTCATCAGCGTAAGAGTATTCGATACGCGCTTTGAAATTATCCCCGTCACGCGCCTTCGCAATATTAGTCAGCCCCTCGAAACGCCTCAGGCGGCGCTGAGCCAGGTCATAGTGCAGCACGATCGGGTCGACCAACATACGAAAAAACCAGTTTTGCGGCTCGACGATAAACACCACGCGCTGATCGCTTTGTGACTGCTTGCGAATCTGAAAGCTCACGAGTTTGCCCCGGGTGATGGCCACGAATTCAAACTCAATAGAGGTGCCATTCAGTAAAGCGTGCCATTCACGCTCCACCAGGCGGTCGAAGCCCGCATCCGCCACCACCCGTTTTTCTTCTGGTAAGGACAAGCCTTGTTGCTGTAATCCTTCACCGCTATTTTGTTCGATCACAATACGGTTCGCTTGACGCGTGAGATTGAGATCGGTGCCGAAGCGCTGGTCATAAAAGCTGAGTTCGGGCAACAAGGGGTTGGCCCCAAAAACCAGCCGTTTGTCAGCCCACACGGCACTGGAGTCGCTGCCGCCGCCACGATAGATGACGCGCCCTTGGGTCAATGCGCCCGAGGTATCGCGCTCCATGTAGTGATGCTCTGTATACAGTAGCTCCCCCGATTCAGGATCAAAGGCATGCCCAGTGAATTGCAGGCTGTTTGCGCCGGCAACGGTACTGAGAAGCAAAAGCGTTAGCGTGGCCGCTCGAAGCACTAGGAGGCCTCCGACTGTCGCGGAGTCAAGCCAAACAGGAGCGAAGAGAGTAAACCAACGCAGGCCCAAAGACTCGCAGTGGCAAGCAGAACGCCATCTTCAAAGGTCAGCGCGCCAAGTGCCCTGCCCGCGGCGTATGAGAAACAGCCTGCCACGGCAAATACAAGCGTACTGACTGCTGGCCTGTTGAGAATCCAGCGCAGAGACAGGGGCAAGGTACACACAAAGCCTAGCCACAGCAGCGACAGCCACAAAGGTATGGGCGTGCTCAAAGGCGCATCATCCGGAAACTGATACCAGCCCAAATAGGTAAAGGTGGCGTCAGCAGACATGCCGAGTATGGCGACCGCCGCTAGCCTTCGCCACAGGCTTGATGACCACGACGCCATCACTCCCTGCACCAGCAAGACAGCTACACACAGACCTGCGACCCAGATAAAATCAAAAATGGCCGCAAACCAAAGCCCCTGAAACACCAGGGCATTGCCCGCTAGGTTGGGCCAGCCTACTGCGCTTGCAGTACGCGTCTTGGCCACGACACTATTCATGCGAGCCCTGCTCAACCAGATTTCGCGCCAGCGGTTCGTCCTTAAACTCGGGTTTGGCATACAAGAGATGTGCGACACCGATGGCGCGTTCAGCAAAGCCTCCCTCGCAGTAACACAGGTAAAATTCCCACATGCGCTGAAAGGTGGTGTCGTATCCGAGGGCACTCACCCGCTCGCGCTGACCCACAAAGGCGTCGAACCAGGCGCGCAACGTACGCGCATAGTGTTCAGCGAAATCCTGCATCTGCACCAGGCGCATGTCACTCACCTGCTGGCAAGCGTCATTGAGCGCTTTCACAGAGGGAATACAGCTGCCCGGAAAAATATACCGCTGGATAAAATCCACATCTTTCTTGGCGCGTTCATAACGCTGCTCTGGAATGGTAATGGCCTGCATAAGCATTGCGCCGCCGGGTTTAAGCAGGCGCGAACAGGTTTCAAAGAAAGTGGGATAATATTGCCAGCCCACGGCTTCAATCATTTCGATGCTCACCAGCTTGTCGAACTGACCTTCAAGCGCTCGATAATCCTGCTTGAGCAAGGTAATGCGGTCTTGCAGCCCCGCTTCGGCCACACGCTGTTGCGCCAGCGCGTACTGCTCTTCGCTGATCGTGGTAGTCGTCACATGAACGCCATAGTGTTGCGCGGCATGCAGAGCAAAGCCACCCCACCCGGTGCCGATTTCAATCACACGCTCGCCCGGCTTGAGCCCCAGAGTCTGACAGATCACATCGAGTTTGTGCGCAGAAGCCTCAGCCAGCGTTGCCTTCGCATGGGGAAAGATCGCCGACGAATACATCATGCTGGGATCAAGAAAGAGTTCAAACAGGTCGTTACCCAAATCATAATGGGCGGCAATGTTGCGCTTGGAGCCACGTGGCGTGTTCTGATTGAGGCGATGAAACCAGCGGCGCAGCGGTTTGGCCAGAAGCGCCAGTCCGCCTTCGATGTCATCCAGCACGTCCATATTACGCACCATGATGCGCACCAGCGCGGTAAGATCAGGTGTTGTCCAATCTCCCGTCATATACGCTTCGGCAGCACCAATACTGCCTCCTGACAGAATGTCCACATAGGCGTGCGGGTCACGAATGTGCAGCTCACCTGTCAAAGCAGCTGCGCTTTGGGGCTCGCCAAAATGCCAACGCTGCGCGCCTTCAACCAGCGTTAACGAACCCGTGCGCAGCTGTCGCAATTGCTTAAGTACCAAGGTGCGTGCCAGCGCGCTCAGTGACCAGCGCGACGCGCCTTTCTGTTCCACCACATCTACTGAAGTATTCATCCTTTGTGCTCCTGTCCCACCTGGGTCATGGCCTGTTTGTTTGCGTGTTTGGGATGATCATAGAACGGCACACCTTTCAGCCAGAGTCTGAACGCCTGCCAATAAATCCCGCTTGTGACCTTTACGGTTTCGAGGGGATGTCGGATCAACAAGGACGAAGAAACCTGCTCAAGCGCCTGACGCTCAAGTACCAGTGTGGCGTCAAAGTGTTTGGTCTTGTCAGCGCTTTGCAGCAGGTTGTCCATGTGCACACGCACATGCGCTGCCGGCTGCGAAAACACCCAGCGGTAATGCATATTCATGGGGTTAAAGGGCGACACATGAAACGCCTTGTCGAACTCGAACGCGACATGACGCCCCGCCTGACCCTGCGCTAACAGGCAGTAGGCATGACGCTCTCCCCAGGGCGTATTGGTGATCTCGGCCAGAATCGCACAGAGCTGATCGTTGTGATCAAAACAGTAGTAAAAACTCACCGGATTAAACAGGTAGCCGGCATATCGAATGTGCGTTAACAGGCACACGCGAGTGATTTGGCCGTTTAAGTCAGGGTGCTCCTGCTCCACACGGGCAATCACTGCCTGTTTTAAATCTCCCTGATCGGGCGCATAGTAATCGGCACGTCGAAAGCTCAGCAGATTGAAGCGCTCCAATGAGGTATACCAGCGCTGCGCCATCACCGCAGCGACCTCATCGAGATCGAGATACCACATCAACAAGGGATAAGTGAACGCATGCGCCTTGGGCACAAACCGGCGATGCCGCACCCAGCCACGATAAACAGCGCTATGACGAATCCCTTGCTTACTCATAATTCGATTCCAAAGTCGCGCACGACTCGCAAAGCACTGTTCACGCCGTCCTCATGAAAGCCGTTGAGCCAGTAGGCGCCGCAATAATGCGTATGACGCTGCCCGCTAATCTCGCCATGGCGCGCCTGCGCCGCCACGCCATCAAGCGTAAATACCGGGTGGGCATAACGAAAAGAAGCGATAACCTTGTCAGGGTCAATCTCGGTACTGCGATTCAGTGTCACCAGAAAGGTCTCGGGCGCATTGTGAAAGTTTTGCAGCATATTCATATTGTAGGTGACCATGGCGCACTGGTTTGCCCGTTGTGGAATATGGTAGTTCCAGCTGGCCCAGGCCAGTTGTCGCTTGGGCATCAATCGCGTATCGGTGTGCAAGACCACGTCATTCATCTGATAGGGCAGCGCCCCCAGTATGGCACTTTCCTGCGCGGAAGGATCGGCCAGCATCTTGAGCGCCTGGTCACTATGACAAGCCAGAATCACTTCATCAAACTGCTCTTTGCCTCGTGCGCTTTCGATGGTTACCCCGTCATCATGGCGCCAGATTTTTTGCACCGGGGTGGCCAAATGAATGCGTTGCTTAAAGGGTTGCGTAATAGGATCGATATAGCTTTGCGAGCCATTTTTGAGCACGCGCCACTGCGGCCGTTCGTCGACACTCAACATGCCGTGGTTATGGAAGAAGCGCAAAAAGAACGCTAACGGAAAGTTAAGCATGACTTCTTCTGAAGAAGACCAGATCGCCGCCCCCATGGGCACGATGTAATACTGCCGGAAGTACCTGCCATAACCTTCGGCATCGAGGTATTCACCCAGACTAATGTGCTCGTCGAGCTCGCCGGATTGCACCGCCTGTGTGGTCGCGCGATTAAAGCGCAATATGTCTTTCACCATGCGCAAAAAGGCCGGCCGCAAAATATTACTGCGTTGGGCAAACAGGCTGTTGAGGCTGGTGCCGTTGTATTCCAGCCCGGTATTTTCGCAGCGCACACTGAAACTCATGTCGGAAGCCTCGCTGGCGACGCCCAGCTGCTCCATCAGTTTGATGAAATTGGGATAGGTCCAGTCATTAAACACGATAAAACCCGTGTTCACCGGATAGCTGCGCCCTCTCAGCTCAACATGTTGTGTGTGCGTGTGGCCACCCAGATAATCATTGGCCTCGTACAGCGTCACCTCGTGGTGGCGGCTGAGCAGGTAGGCACTGGTGAGTCCGGCAATGCCGGAACCGACGACGGCGATGCGACGGCCCTGAGCGGGAGGGTGTTGACTGGTCACCGATCACTCCTTGGTTATATGTGATTGATTAAGATGAAGGTTACGAGGTGGGCTTGCCAGCGTCATGCCGAGACATGCCCGACAGCATCCGGAAGCGCAGACTTTGGGGCAGTTTGGCAAAGCCCTTGAGCAACCAGGTAAAGCGCTTGGGAAAGTGCACATCGAAGCTGCTGCCTTCCAAACCTTTCACAATGTTATCTGCGGCCTGTTCGGCACTGATTCGAAACGGCATGGCAAAGTCATTTTGCGCGGTCAGAGGGGTGTCGACGAAACCCGGGCTCACGACGCGCACATCAATGCCTTCTTTCTGCAAATCAATGTTGAGACATTCCGTAAAGTAACGAATGGCTGCCTTGGATGCGCCGTAGGCATGGGCACGGGGCAGCGCCTGATAAGACACACTGCTGCCGATCACCACAAGCTGCGGGCGTGCAGCGCTACGCAGCAGTGGCAATGCCGTGTTAATGGCCTGAATGGCACCGAAGAAATTGGTTTCGAAGACGCGACGCACGAGCGCTATGTCAAGCGCGTCACTGTCCATATATTCACAGGTACCCGCATTCACGATGAGGGTATCAATACTCGTAACATGCTCACGAATGTATGCAGCCGCTTCGTTAAGACTCGCAACATCACATACATCAAGGGGCACGGCATGGCACCCCGACAAGCCGTTACAGGCAGCCGCCAGTTTCTCCTGATTACGAGCGCTGGCGAAGACACGGCACCCTTGTTCCTGAAACGTTTTCATGAGCGCCGCACCAATGCCGGTCGACGCTCCGATAATCCAGATCGTTTTCATGTTTAACTCCCCTGTTTCAGGTGTCAGTGCACCATTACGCCAGACGTTTTTTTAACTGGCCAATCACCGAGCCGAGCAACGGTACGTTTTCGTATAACAGCTGCCCACCATCAAAATAATCTCTGTGTGCCAGCACTTTGTCGCCCAATTCAAGGTGCGACATGCCCGCCACCTCGATCAAGCGGCCTCCTTTGAGTCGCGGATGCCTGAAATTCATCACCCACTGGAGCACCGCGTGATCCTCTTCAAGCCAGCGCCGTTCGAATACGAAACAGATTTCGCCTACGTTTTGATAAAGCTGTTCGCAATACTTGGTGAAATTCTGCAAGCCATCGATGCAATGAAAGGGGTCTTGAAAACGTAACGCGCTATCGTAAACCCGCGCCAGACGCTCAACACTCACTGTATCGGCGTTTAGCTCGTGATACAGCGTTTCGAACTCATCCAGCAAGCGATGCTTGGTTTCGATAGCAGAGATCTTTTTACCCGACGCGACCATGGCACACACTCTTTTGTTACGATGACTTTTTGGCCTTGCGGCCTTCGTCGAGGATACGCTGAGGCACAGGATTCAGATCATGCACAATGCCGAGCCTGGCCATGAATTTTAATAGCAGGTAACTCACGTCAATTTCCCACCAGTAAAAGCCCTGACGCGCCGAGACCGCAAAGCGATGGTGATTGTTGTGCCAGCCCTCCCCAAGTGTTAGCAGCGCCAACCAGAAGTTATTGCGACTATCGTCTTTGGTGGCAAACCGACGTTTACCCCAAACGTGTCCGAGTGAATTGATGGTGAAGGTGGCGTGAAACAACAGCACGGTAGAAATAAAAAACCCCCACACCAGCATTTGCCAGCCAGAGGTACCCGACGCCGGCCAAAGGGCCTCAATCAGCTCGCCCAAGCCAAACATTAGTAGCGCGAACAGAGCGGGCACCAAGCTGTCGAAACGATTGAGAAAGCGCAGTTCGGGATACTTCGCCAGATCTTTAATCACACTGTAGTCGGTGGCGAAACCCTTATCGCTCATAAACCAGCCCACATGGCTCCACCAGAAGCCGTGCGCAATGGGTGAATGAATGTCGGCCGGATCATCAGCATGTTTGTGATGCTGCCGATGATGCGCCGCCCACCACAGGGGGCCACGCTGTGCCGCGGTATTGCCCAGCACCGCAAAGACGAACTGCCACGCTCGCCCCGCTTTGAAACTGCGGTGTGAAAAATAGCGATGATAAAAGGCAGTAATAGCAAACATCCGCAACCAGAACGCCAAGAGGCACACCACCACAGCAGAGGTACTCGCTCCCACCCAGATCACCGCCAGACACCCCAGATGCACCAGCACAAACGGCAGACAACGAAACCACCTGATTTGCCCCCGTCCGCCATCACTGACCGGAGCGGTAAAAGCCTCCGAGTCAAACCATTGCACCAGGGTATTCTTCCACGCATTCATAATTTATCCTCACGAAAGAGCCTGTTTATGCCGGCTCTCCCTGTTCGCTTAATTCCTTGAACCACTGTTTGGTCTGAGCCACGGCCTGACTGTGGTCTACCAGTGGCTCTGGGTAATCACACTGCTCGCGCTGCTGCGCGCTAGGCCAGTGAATGTCTTTATTCGATAGTGCTTTCAGTTCGGGCAAATACTGGCGGATAAACGCCCCATCGGGATCGAATCTTTCTGATTGCCGCACCGGATTGAAGATACGAAAGTACGGAGCAGCATCGACGCCGGTGGAGGCACTCCACTGCCAACCGCCGTTGTTTGACGCAAGATCACCATCCACCAGATGCTGCATGAAGAAGCGCTCTCCCAGCCGCCAATCCACAAATAAATGTTTGGTGAGAAACATGGCCACCACCATACGCAGGCGATTGTGCATCCAGGCGGTTTCACGCAACTGCCGCATGGCAGCGTCCACCAGCGGATAGCCAGTACGCCCTTCACACCAGGCTTGAAAGCGTTCGCCTTCGCCCTGCCACGGCAAGGCATCGGTTTCGGCTTTGAACGGGCGGTGACGGCATAAGTCCGGATAGGCAAACAGCAAGTGGCGATAGAAATCGCGCCAGATCAGTTCGGAGATCCAGGTATCCACCCCTTTTCGACCACTCTGCAATTGCCCCTCGTTTACACTCATCGCAGCCTGCAAGCATTGCCGGGTGGTTAGGGCACCAATGGCCAGGTAGGGCGAAAGCCGGCTGGTCGCACTCTCGTCCGGAAAGTCTCTTTTGTCTTTGTATGCTTTCACGCGTGATTCAATGAACTGGTTGAGTCGCTCGTGAGCCTCGTCTTCACCGGCAGGCCAAAGCTCATCGTAACGCGTATCTTGCGCCACTGCATTGAGGGCACTGAGATCAGCGGGTAAATCTAGCGGCTCTTGCTTCGAGGGAGACGATGCCAGGGCGCGGGCCTTACTGTCGAACTGCCGCAGATATTCACGTTTGAAGGCCGTAAAAACCTTATACATGTCACCTTGTTGCGTGCGCACATCTCCCGGAGCGATGGCACACTGATCGTGGTAGCGACGCAGGGCAATGTCAGCTTGCGCCAAGGAGCGCTCTACCTTGTGTGTGCACCCTTGCTCATTCCACTCATACTCCTCGTTCACGAAAACACGCTTACAATTCAGTGCTTTTGCCTGCTCCGCCAACGCCTCGGGAACAGCTGCGTAACGTCGCGTGTGCAGCACTTTAAGGGGCACATTGAGCGCTTCCAAAGAGCGCCCTAAATCCTTCAGTTGTCTCACGATCAGACTCTGTTTGGCTGGGGCGACGTCGTGCTGTTGCCACTGCTCCTCGTTCAAGCAGTACACTCCCACGGTTGCCCCCTGCTCTAGCGCGGCAGCCAACGCCGGATTGTCGTAAATGCGCAGATCGCTGCGAAACCAGATGATATTGCTCATGTGCGAGGGCTTTTCCTTGAATGGTCGTATGGTAGGTGTACGCGCATATGACGGATTCAGATCATGCGCTGCGCCAGATTGAAACCACTTAAAAAGGCGGATTCGACACCATTGTGCGCACCATTCGACAACCAGTAATCACCGCACAAACCAAAGTGCTGTGCCGCATCGTAATAACAGGCGTCAGCAACCCGCTGCTGATGCTCACCAGTCAGATTGGGGCAACTGGTTTGACCGCATACGCTATACAACCAGCGATGTACATGGGACGCAATGGACTCCGCATCGGGAGCGCACTCTTGCCAAATAGCAAGGGCATGTCGGCGAACTGCTTCGGGCTGCACGTCTACCCGTCGACGCGACCAGTCCGTCGCGTAGTGAAGCTGCCATATTGATCCTCTGCCGGAAGCACTCTGGCGCTTGTGCGACTCCAGGCTCAAAGCAGAGAAGGCGCCTTCACTTGCCTCATTTAACTTCTCCAGCAAGCGCTCGGCATTCGGCGACGATGCAGACTGACGCGAGGCTATCATTACCACCCATTGTGGCAATAAGCGCGCGGCCGCCAGCGACTCGCTCAAGTCCGCATCAAAATCCACCAATGCAGCTGCCTGTACCGGTGGGGCTGCAAGCACCAGACGTTTAGCCACCAGCGTTACCTGATCAGAAGGGTCGGCACTATCCTCGGCCGACACGCGCCACCCAGCATCGCATTTTGAGACACGCGTGACGCGGCGACCAAAGGTCGTTTCAACATCCTCCAAAAGCCCCCGAAGCAGCTTTGAATTGCGTTCCCCGCCGATCCATTCACCTTGTGGCGTTTGCTGTGCATATCCCTTTTGTTGGAGCTGGCTGAGTACCCGCTTGAAGTGCGTGTCGCTCGCAGCAAAACTGACGGCACCGAGATCATAGCCAAAGCATTCCCCCTCGGCCCCCTCGATGCGCTTGGACGACAAGCGCCCACCGCTGCCACGCGCTTTTTCAATCAGCATGACACTCTGGCCGGCCTGCCCCAGTTGGCTCGCACAGGCAACGCCCGCCATGCCGCCACCCACCACAATCACATCAATTTGTTGCACGGTATTCTCCCGATTTGTTCCTTTGAACGGATCATTACGGTTGACGGTTTCAGGTGGATTACCCGGCATCAACGCACTTAGAGGCAAACTTAGCACAGCCCCCCGGCTTTACCTGCTCTAGTGAATCGATTACCTTTTTATATCTTGAGCCCGCTTTGGGCTGTTACGTTCGCCTGAATAAGGAATACCCTTTGAGCCCTGATGCGAATGCGAGCCCATCGCTGGATGATTTGATCGTCGCCATCGCCGAGCACCGCGACAAACATGCCTTTCAACAGCTGTTCAATGAAACGGCTTCGCGTTTGAAGGCCTTTGCCATTCAATGCGGTGCCAGCCCAGCCGATGCCGAGGAGCTGCTGCAGGAATGCATGCTCACCGTTTGGCGCAAAGCCCACACCTTTAAACCCAAATATGGCACGGGAATTACCTGGCTCTACACCATCGTGCGTAACAAGCGTATCGATTTTGCGCGCAAGGGCCGCCACGAAATGGTCATGTCCGACGATCTGTGGCCCGAAGAAACCGGTGAAGAGCTAGAGAAAGAGGTAAGCGGTGATCTGGAAGGCCAAGTCGTGCGTAACATGCTTGAGTTCTTGCCAGATGAACAGCGGCAAATCGTTTTTAAGGTGTATTTTGAGGGTAAATCCCATAGTGAAATTGCCAACGATCTTGATTTGCCCCTTGGTACTATCAAGTCCCGCCTACGTTTGGCAATGAAGAAATTGGATACACTGGCAAAAGAGCAGATGACATGGCTAATTATCATCCTAATGACGAACTTTTAATGCAGTTTGCTGCCGGGCAGCAGAGCAACGCTTTGGGACTAGCAATCGCATGTCACTTAGAAACTTGTGCGGTGTGCCGTGAGCGTACAGCGATGTACGACAGACTGGGAGGTGAACTGCTCACCGTAAGCGATCCGGTGCCTGTCTCCAACGACTTACTCAACCGTATTATGAACAAGCTGGACGAGGGTGACAGTGAAGAACCCTGGAAAGCGGAGCAAGTAATTATCGACATTCCGAAAGTACCGCGACCTCTGAGACGTTTTGTGCCCGATGAGCTGAGCAAACTTAACTGGACCGGCTTTAGTCGTAACATCAAAGAATTCGAATTGCCCATCATCGACCCGGTGTACAAAGCGAAGTTCTATAAAATTAGCGCAGGAAAAGAGTTACCCGTGCACACCCACCGTGGTAACGAATACACGATGGTGATGCAGGGCAGCTTCTCGGATAACGCAGGTGAATACCACACCGGAGATTTCATCCTCGCCGACACCTCGACGATTCACCAGCCTCGCGCAGCGGAGAACGAAGACTGTATTTGTTTCGCTGTGATGGACGCACCACTGAAAATGACAGGTCTATTTGGACGCTTGTTGAATCCATTTATGCGTTAATTTGGGGGCGGACGTCTGGGGTCAGACGTCCGACACCAGACGTCTGACCAGACTCATCACGCAGCTGCAGACGCTTTCTTCTCGCCATCTTCTTTGGCAGGCGCAGCAGGAGAACCCAGATTCTCTACCTTGCGCTGTTTTTCATATAAGAACTTCAGTACTTGCGAGCGCAAATGGGTGTATTCCGGGTCTTCAGCCAGAGCAAGGCGATCACGGGGGCGCTCCAGGTTCACATCCAGAATTTCACCCACCGTTGCTGCCGGACCATTCGTCATCATCACGATGCGGTCAGACAGTAATACCGCCTCGTCCACATCGTGCGTAATCATGATCACGGTGTTGTTCAGTTCGGCCTGTATTTCCATCAGGCTGTCTTGCATGTGAGCCCTCGTCAGCGCGTCCAACGCTCCAAAGGGTTCATCCATCAGAAGCACCTCTGGCTGCATGGCCAACGCTCGCGCGATACCGACACGCTGCTTCATACCGCCGGAGATTTCGTCGGGCCGCTTATTCATGGCGTGATCCATATGCACCAGTTTGAGATTATGCTCAATCCATTCTTTCATCTCGGCTTTGCTTTTGGATTTGCCAAACACCTGCTTCACCGCCAGCTCAACGTTTTCGTATGCGGTCAGCCACGGTAACAGTGAGTGGTTTTGAAATACCACCGCACGCTCGGGCCCTGGCTCGCTGACTTCTTTACCATTCAGAATCACGCCGCCTCGTGTTGCCTGATAAAGGCCGGCTACAACGTTCAGCACGGTAGACTTACCACAGCCGGAGTGGCCAATCAGCGACACAAACTCGCCTTTGTCGATTTTAAGGCTGACATCCTTCAGAGCAGTAAAAGACCCTTTAGGGGTAGGAAATTCCATATCGATATGGCTGATATCCAGTAATGTACTCATGTTCGTTCTCCTCTTGAATCCAACTTCTGATTAATGGGTGGCGCTGCTCTTATCCCAGCTTACCCAGCGCTGAATCAGCAGCATGCCGCGATCCAACAGGAAACCAATAAATCCAATCACCAATACAGCCGCCATAATGCGGCCTAGCGAGTCGGAGCTACCATTTTGGAATTCATCCCATACAAACTTACCCAGACCAGGGTTTTGCGCCAGCATTTCAGCGGCGATCAAGACCATCCAGGCAACACCCAGAGACAGGCGCATACCCGTAAAGATCATAGGCACTGATGCGGGGAGTACGATCTTTTTCACGTGCGTTAACGCCGGCAGACGTAGCACGCGACTCACGTTCACCAGGTCTTTATCGATGGACGCAACACCCACCGAAGTATTGATGACCATGGGCCAGATACAGCACAGCGTGACAGTAATCATGGAGTTCAAAAACGACTTGGCAACCAAAGGATCGGGCGATACATACAGTGCGCTCACCACCATGGTGACCAAGGGCAACCAGGCCAAAGGAGACACCGGTTTAAACAGCTGCACAATCGGATTCACCGCCTCATTCAAGGTCTTACTCAGACCGATGGCAATGCCGAGGGGAATGGCCATGAGAGCCGCCAGCAAGAATCCACTCATTACCGTGATCAGACTGGTTCCTATCTGATCGACAAAGGTTTCCTTACCAGTGTAGGCACGAATTTTAGGTACATAGTCAGGATCTTCGGCAACGCGCGCTGCATTGCGTTTTTCCTGACGCTCGTAAAATGCCTCCTCTTTCTCGCGCTCACGGTTGTGCTCGGCATGAAGCGAGCCAAACTGTGTCCACACTGCCTGTGGGCCAGGAAACTTACCTAATGAAGTATCGATATTTTGTGCCGCAACAGACCAAAGCAGCAAAAAGGCGGCAATACCAACAACCGGCATCGCCAAACGTTTTCCTATTCCCGCCGCTACACTGATCAGGCTATCCAGCCATGCAATGCGGGGCTCTGACTGTTCTTTCATGGATGTCGTCGTTGACATAATTCTACTCCCCATTGATTGAATCATGGCGCCCCGCTTCTTCATGAGGGGCGCCGTACTGCCTACTTATTGCCTAGAGTTTTTGCCCGGTTTTCAGACCGATTTTGAATGAATCGATATAGGCATTGGGTTTGCGACCATCGTAGACCACGCCATCAATAAACTCGCTTTGTGGGTCCTTGTAGCCATCTTCTTTAGCAAAATCAGGGAAGTCTTTAGCATCAGCCAGTTTTTCCTTGATCAGAGACTTGGCCGCTTTGGCGTAGATGTCTGGGCGATAAACCGATGCCGCCATGTCGTGATACCACTGGTCAGGTTTATCTTCAGAAATTTGCCCCCAGCGACGCATTTGCGTGAGATACCAAATCGCATCCGAGTAGAAGGGGTAGGTCGCGTTATAACGGAAGAACACATTGAAGTCTGGCACTGGGCGCTTGTCGCCTTTTTCGTATTCGAAAGTACCGGTCATGCTGTTCGCAATGACGTCGTAGTCCGCGCCAACATAGTTGCTTTGCGACAGGATCTTCACTGCAGCAGGACGGTTCGCGTTATCGTTAGCATCCAACCACATGGCTGCACGAATCAGTGCGCGAACGATACGAACCGTGGTGTTGGGGTATTTTTCAGCAAACTCTTTCGTAATACCAAACACTTTCTCAGGGTTATCTTTCCAGATTTCGTAGTCGGTAATGACTGGTACACCAATACCCTTGAATACGGCCTGCTGGTTCCAAGGCTCACCTACGCAGTAACCATAGATCGTGCCCGCTTCGAGGGTAGCAGGCATTTGCGGTGGCGGAGTGACCGACAACAGCGCTTCAGCATCGATCTGACCAGAAGTGTCACCTTTGTGGGGTGCATAGTAACCGGGGTGAATACCACCAGCCGCCAACCAGTAACGCAGCTCATAGTTGTGGGTGGAAACCGGGAATACCATGCCCATGTTGAACGGCTTACCATTGGCGCGGTACTTATCTACCACTGGCTTCAGGTAATCCGCCTTTATAGGGTGAACCGGACGGCCATCGGCCATTTTGGGGATGTTGGGCTTCATTTCTTCCCAGATGGTGTTTGACACAGTAATACCGTTACCATTCAAATCCATCGAGAAAGGCGTGATGATGTGCGCTTTGGTACCAAATCCCATGGTGGCAGCCAGCGGTTGACCTGCCAGCATGTGTGCACCGTCGAGGCGACCGTCGATGACTCCATCAAGCAGGACTTTCCAGTTGGCCTGTGCTTCGATGGTGACATAAAGACCTTCTTCTTCGAAATAGCCGTTCTCATAAGCAATGGCAATGGGCGCCATGTCAGTCAGCTTAATAAAGCCGAAGGTCAGTTCTTCTTTTTCCGGGTAGCCGAGCTTTTCGGCCCAGGTGGCTGGCGCCACTAATATAGAAAGCGCGATTAGTGCTTTAAAAGCGCTTTGACGGATGCGTGAAAATGGCATGGCAATTCCTCTTGTTGACGTTCGAAATAACTATCGTCACCAGAGCAGCAAACATGCCAACTATTTTTTTGCTTGTATTTCAACATATTACGAGACACATCAAAATATTGGCACCGTGATGACGCACAACAGACAGGCCAACGCCACCTCATTAGCTCCATAAAAGTGCGCAAACTTTGACCTGTTTTAACGCATTGCGCTAAAACCCGCACCACGCTGAAACATGGTCCTTTATAAACGCGCGACGCCCCTCCCGGAACCCAAACCATATAAAGGATGGCGAGAGTCGCGTTTTCGCAACATGCACAAACTGATGATTTGTCAAAGATTGTTACACCAGAAATAAGGCGTCAGGATTATTTACACCAGTTGCAATGCGCAGCGTATACAGTTTGCGCAGACCGTTGTTATGTAAGGATTTTGTAATGTTGGCACCTATCATGCTTTATTTCGCACAGGCGTATGCCAAACATAAATAACGTGGCGCTAGCGCCTCTAACCAATAAACACTGAAGTAGGAATTTCACATGAAATTTAAGCAGTTACTTGCAGCGACCACGCTGGCTCTTACCTCCATGGTGAGTTTCGCGACGCCTGTATACCACGGTGATACGGATGCAGCTGGGTTTTCTGACAGCTCGTTGAACTCTGGTTATACCCTGTGGAACAGCGAAACCTCTCCCAACAACTGGCACTTGCGCTGGAGAAGCGTTAATCAGGTTTCTGACACCAATACCGTAAACTGGTTCGGCTCCATCACCTTCCGTTTTTCAAATCTCGACACGGTTGCGCGCTATCGCTTTGAGACCTCTGGCCCTCACGCCGACACTCTCTCAACAGCCTTTGACAGCCCATTTCTGGCGGGTATGGATGCGTTTGGCTGGACCGCTGCGACCAACGATACTGGCGGTGTAGACGGTATCAACTTCACACTGCAAGAAGGCACTGAGCTGATGGTAATGAGCCTGGGTTCTGACCTGTTCAGCGGTATGGCTGATAGCAACAGCCCTGTTGCCGGCAACATGATCTATGTTGGCGACCAACTGAACACACCGCAAGTACTGGTGAGCTCCATCAATGGCCGCACTTACCAGAGCTTCGAAGTAAGCGTTCCAGAGCCCGGTACTTTGGCTCTGCTGGGCCTCGGTCTGGCTGGCCTGGGTCTTGCGCGACGCAAGCAAGCTTAAGCCTCTTTCGAGATGCTGGAAAACCTCCCCTCGGGGAGGTTTTTTCGTTTTAGACACCATCGCCCATCTTGAGATCAACTTCGTGGATCCGTTCGCGCCACCAGACTGTAAGGTCTTGCAATGCGAGATTTGCTTCTGGCACCAAGGGAGCGAGGGTCTGAAATACGTGAAACAAGCCCTCATATTCCTGCCAGTCAATGTGCGCTCGCACATGGCGCAAATGCGCGACAAATTGTGCGATTTGCGGCTGCATTATCTCTAGACCTCCAGATTGCACCAGAACCGGCACATCCACAGGCATATGCTGCATGCTCGAAAAATCCAATCTCTCGCGATAACGGCCATCCGGGTCGGCCTGCTTTAACCAAGATTTTAAGATATCGGCAGAGAGAAAATCATCCGCATCGGCCTCATCAAGCAAGCCTTCAGCCCTGCCGGGCGACACCCACGGCGAAAATAACGCCAGACCACTGATGCGTGATTTGTCCTCCTCTTCCAACTGACGCAGCACATCCAGAACCAGTGCCCCGCCCGCCGAGTCGCCCATTAGAACCACCCTATTTTCGTTTTCCTGAAACACCGCAGAAAGCACATGCTGGCAATCATTCTGTGCCGCGGGCACGGGAAATTCCGGAGCCAGGCGATAATCGGGAGCAATCACCGTCGTATGTAAACGGCTCGCCAGTTCAGCCAGGGTATAGCGGTAATCGTCTGCAGAACCCACCACGTAGCCGCCTCCGTGAAAATACACTATATGAGGAGCGCATGTTTGGTGTTGATTAGGCTGACACACAAGGCAAGACACACCAGCCATCACTTGCTGCGCAAACGTTACCTTGCTTAATGCCGGACCGGGAATGCGCAGTAAAGCCTGCCTCGCTCGCAACCAATCTGCCGGCTCATGTTCGGCTTCCTGCAATAGTAATCTGGCTAAGCGCGCCACCCACTCAGAACGCAGGCTCCGCCTCTGGGTTTTACGTGCCCGCAACAGCAGTAACGCACTCGCGTTGCTTCCCGCCCTGACCACATCAAGCATTGCCGATAATTTACTCACTTTCTGGCCTCGCTATCTGATTCGTGAAGCGATTTTGCCGTATCAAATAACACACGTATATAATCCCCGCTCCTCATGGATTTTTAAAAAGGCCTTTTTTCGCATGCAGCAATATGACATATACGGGCTCGGTGCCGCCCTGGTAGATACCGAAATTGAAGTCACGGATGAATTCCTCTCACAGGCAGGCATCGAAAAAGGGCTTATGACGCTGGTAGATGAAGCTCGCCAGCAGGAATTGCTCGCGCTGATGTCTGATCACCTGGTGGGCAGTCGCCGCGCCAGCGGGGGTTCGGCTTGCAACTCCATTATCGCCGCAAGTTACTTTGGCGCTCGTACATTCTACTCATGCAAGGTCGCTAATGATGACAATGGCCGCTTCTTCCACCACGACACACAGGCCGCCGGCGTCACCACCCGCGCCAACGATTTACCTGAAGGCACCACCGGCAAGTGCCTCGTGATGATTACCCCTGATGCCGAACGTACCATGAACACCTTTCTTGGCATCAGCGAAACACTGGGTGTCGAAGACCTCGACCCGGAAGCCATCAGACAGTCTCACTACGCCTATATTGAAGGTTACCTCGTCACCTCCGAAACCGGCCGCGCTGCCGCCATCAAAACCCGTGAACTGGCGGAGGAATATGGAGTTAAAACTGCATTGTCACTGTCTGACCCCGGAATGGTCGAGTTTTTTGGTGAAGGTTTGCAGGCCATGATTGGTGACGGGGTCGATTTATTATTCTGCAACAAGGATGAAGCGCTTGGCTGGACGAAAGCCGCCAATATTGAGCAAGCCGCACAAGCGCTACAACAGCACGCTAAAAGCTTTGCCATTACGCTGGGTAAAGAAGGGGCGCTGGTATTTGATGGGAATAAAATGAGTCAGGTGGAGGGAGAGAGCGTAAAAGCTATCGATACCAATGGCGCAGGAGACATGTTTGCAGGCGCTTTTCTTGCTGCATTGGTCAAGGGTAGCAGCTACGAGCAGGCGGCCCGGCTGGCCAATCGTGCAGCGGCAAAGGTAGTGAGTCAATATGGCCCCAGATTGCGACCAGAACAGCATCAGAGCCTACTCAACGACTAACTCCAATAACCTTGCCGCTGCGCTCCGTGGCGGCATATTACAACGTTTTAAAGGTGAACCGTGCATCTCGTTTCGTGGAACGTGAATGGCATTCGTGCCGTCATGAAAAAAGATTTTTTGGCCTCTGTGGCAACGATGAACCCAGACATCCTTTGTCTTCAGGAGACCAAAGCGCAGGATGATCAGGTACTCGAAGCGCTCACGCCTCTTGAGGGCTACCACATTTACAGCAACTCGGCAGAAAAAAAGGGTTACTCGGGTACAGCCATTCTGACGCGACATGAGCCGATTGAAGTCGTAAATGACATGGGCATGCCCGAGCATGACAACGAAGGGCGAGTGATCGCAGCGGAATTTGAATCATTCATACTGGTGACAGTTTATACCCCCAACTCGGGCAGCGAACTCAAACGCCTGGATTATCGCCAACAATGGGACCGCGACTTTCTAAACTACTTGAAGTCGCTCGAGCAACGTAAACCCATTATCGTTTGCGGCGACTTGAACGTTGCCCATCGAGATATCGATCTCGCCCGCCCCAAACCCAACTACAATAAAAGCGCAGGCTACATGCAGGAAGAAATCGACGGCATGAACGCCTACCTGAACGCCGACCTCGTCGATACCTTTCGTTACCTAAAACCCGACGAAGTGAAGTACTCCTGGTGGAGTTACCGGGCGGGCGCTCGTGCCAAAAATGTAGGATGGAGAATTGACTACTTTCTGACCTCCAAAGCACTGCTTCCAAAAATTATCGACGCAGACATTTACACGGACATCATGGGCTCAGATCACTGCCCCGTTTGCCTCTCCATTAAATAGCTGACCACTTACACAACTTTACCTTACGGCGCGACTCGCATGATCCCGCCGTAACGACAAATAACACAAAAGTCCTGAGCGGATTCGGGCGTGTCATCTACAATAAATTCAAGCCCATAACTAGAGCCCGAATGTTCTGTTGATGACACGCATATTACACTTGCTAGCCAGTTTGCTTGCATTCGCAGCGGCCCTGTTCAGCCATGCGACCATTGCGGAGAACTTGCGGGTTCAACTGTCCGAGGCGACCACCTATCCGGTGTATATTGGCTCGCGCATGCAGTTTATCGAAGATCCCGAGCATGCGCTTTCGCTGGACGATGTCGCTGCCGGTGTTCCCTGGCAGGTCATCAGGCGTGAATCACCCAATTTCGGTTTCACCCCTTCGGCATTTTGGTTTCGCTTCGAGATATACAACGACAGTGAACAGGCTCGCAACATTCTGATCGAGCTTCCTATTCCTTTCCTTGACGATGTCAGACTTTATCGTATGGAAGGATCCAGTGCAGCCGAGCAGCATCTGGTTGGGGACCGTTACCCCTTCTCTCATCGCCCCATCAAGCACAACTACTTTGTAATGCCTTTTACGCTGGATGCGGGCAGCAATATTTTTCTGATGCGCGTAGCCGCAGCAGGCTCGATCGAAGCGCCGATGTATATTTGGGAGCCCGACACCTTCGCCATAGAAAATGCCGAGCAACAACTCATTCAAGGCATTTGGATCGGGATTATTGGCATCATGGTAATCTACAATCTGTTCCTCTATTTTTCGATCCGTGATCCCAGTTATCTCTACTATGTGGGCTTTGCCTTTGGTTATCTGATGTTCCAAATAAGCCTTAAAGGCTATGGTTTTGCCTATCTGTGGCCAAACCAGATCGAGTGGAACAGCTTCTGTATCTCGACCTTTATCGCGATCGCCGCCTACAGCGCAGCGCGCATGATCTCCTCTTTCCTCAATCTGAAAGAAAACAGTCCTCTGGGCCACAAAGCCATGCTGGTATTTGCGGTGTTCTCTGGCGTCATACTGATGCTTACCTTTGTATTGCCGTACACCTTGACCATACGTATCACCAGCGTCATGACGGGCATGGTTTGTCTTTTCTCGCTCTGGTTCGGTTATCTGATGTGGTGGCGCGGCGATCATTACGCACGCTATTTTTGCCTTGCCTGGACCTCGGCATTTGGGGGGATCGGCATTCTGACAATGCAGAAATTCGGGATTATTCCTTCTAACTTCTGGACGCACAATGCAGGCCAAATTGGCGTCATGATGTTGGTTGCGTTGCTCTCTCTGGCCCTAGCCAATCGTATCAACCGCGAGAAGGAGCTTAGACTCGAAGCTCAAGAGTCTTCGCTGGAACACGAAAAACTGGCTCGCAAATCTCAAGAAGACCTGCTCAAAGCAAAAGAAAATGCGAATTTGGAACTGGAACGCAAAGTGGCCGAGCGTACCGATACCCTAGAGCGGGCCTTAACTGAACTGGAGAAAGTAAACGGCCGACTCGAAATTCTCTCCACAACCGATGCCTTGACGACCCTATACAACCGGGGACACTTTGAAAACCGACTCGAAATTGAGTTCAAACGCGCACAACGGCATCAGCGGGACCTTTCCGTGATTCTATGCGATCTCGATTATTTTAAAGTGATCAATGATACCTACGGACATAAAGCAGGTGACGAATGCTTGCGACAGGTGTCATTAATATTCAAGAACCGCTTGAACCGCTCGGGCGATCTGATTGCGCGCTATGGCGGCGAAGAATTTATTATCCTGCTTGCCGACACCTCGCTCGAAGACGCCTCTCAAATTGCCAAAAGTTTGTGTCGGGAAGTGCGCGAAATGGACCTACAGTCGCAGCAACATCGTTTTTCAGTCACGGCCAGTTTTGGCGTAGCGAGCATCAAACAGAGCGATATCAGTTCAGCAGAAGAACTCGTGCATAATGCCGACATGGCGCTGTACCGGGCAAAACATGGCGGCAGAGATCAGGTGGTCATCTGGCAACACGACGCACCGCTCATGCGCCGAAACTCCTCTGAAAATGTTTAATTCGGGCTTCACGACTTTACATAGAGATAACGCGCCAGCAATACGGTGACCGCGACACCGAACAACAATCGCAGCCACAATACCACCCATAATTCCGGCCCCATCAAAAGAATCAGCAAGGTGTCTTCGATCACGCTATGGCACAGTCCTAAAAAGCACACCACAAGACACATGTCGCGGCGTGAAACATGACCTTTCTGCGCCTCATCTATTAACAAACCGGCGCCAAAGCTCAAGCCCAATAACAAACCAATTAACGTCACTTTTGCATCATCTTTATCGACCTGAAAAAGCCATGTAAGCGGGCGCAGCAGGCTATGCAACCACCGCTCAAGCCCCATACTTCTGAGTACTCGCATAAAAACGATAAGCGCGGCCAATACCACATAGATAACCATGAGCAAATACGCCTGATGCGTCCCCCAGGCCCACCATCCATCCTCACGTGGTGGCGGCTGCCAAGGCATTGCACTCGCTTCGCTCCCCCAACCGGTCTCAACGTAGATCAGGTGCACGCACCAGGCTAAAAACACAGCACCACCTATTCGCAGAATCAACGTAACACGCCACGGGACACCAATAAGCTTAGCCACGGCGCCCTCTACGGGGAGGGCATGCGACAACAGGATAAGGCATGCCAAGGTACTGACTTGCGCCGTACTATAGCCCGAGCCTGAAGCAATTTCGTAAAACACCACTAAGGCGGTGTAAATATTGGTCAGCATGGCAGCCGCCCAGATCAGGCCGGCCTCACCAGGAAGGCCAACTGCGCCCATCACTGGCCGCAAGCTTTCGCCCAACCATGCGACCGCCCCCGCCACCTCAAGTAGGCGCACCACGATGAGCGCAGGAACCAACACTTTAAGCAAAATCCAGTAGGCACGATGTAAGTCCCGCATACACGTACTGGCAAAAAGGTAAAAGGATGAACGTGTCATTGAAAAGCCTGATTCAGGAGTAGAATCGTCTGGAGCATTCGCTACCAGATCGACGAGCATTGATTATACTCAGTAAAGAACCCTTATTTACCTTAATTGAAAGGCAGCAAACACTTGGAGTCTCCGGCGCAAACCCCCACCCTGTTTAATTACTACAACGTTTACCGGCTGGTGATTGCCATCTTACTGTTGGGGATAACGCTCTCACAGGAAATATTGCTGAGACAGTTTCGTGATGCCAGCCTCTTCCAGGGGTTGGCGATTGCTTACGTTTCGCTTACCTGTCTGTTTTTAGTGTTGTACCGCTTTTTTGTCGCGGTTTCTCCTCACCAGGTTTTTTTCAACGTTACGTTAGACATTGTGATACTGCATCTGATGTTTTATGCGGGCACTGGCATTACGGGAGGGCTGAGCAACCTTCTCGTTATTACCGTCGCTGCAGGCAATATTATGTTACGCGGCCGCATTGGGCTGTCATTTGCTGCATTGGCGACCCTTGCCAGCATGTTTCTGGAGCTGGAGCGCATCGTAAATCTTGACCAACCCACAGGGCAAATTGCGCGCGCCGGTCTCACTGGTGCCATTTATTTTGCCGCCGCTTTTATCGTTCAAAATCTCTCTCAACGCATCACCCAAACAGAAGACCTGGCCATTCAGCGCCAGCAGGACATCGTCGAACTAGAACGTCTGAATCACCAGATTATTCAAAGTATGCGCACGGGAATTATTGTTTGCGATGAGCTAGGCACTATTAAACTGATTAATCAGGCCGCTATCGAATTGCTCGGGCCTGACTCACAAACTGCGCTCCCCAATGACATATCTGAACGCATGCGGCTGTGGCGCGACAACCCCGGCTTGCGTACCACGCCTTTTCAGATCGATGCCGACAAACCGTTGGTACAGATTAACTTTTCGCGCCTGCAAAAAAGTCAGTCCAGCGACATTCTGGTATTTGTTGAAGATACGCGCCTAATGACGCAACAGGCCCAACAACTCAAACTGGCCTCGTTAGGACGATTAACCGCCAGTATCGCACATGAAGTACGCAACCCCCTGGGCGCCATCAGCCACGCCACCCAGTTGCTGGCAGAGTCTACCAGTCTTGATGCGGCAGATCGGAGGATGACCGATATTATCCAGCGTCATTCTCAACGCGTGAATCTGATCATAGAAAACACACTACAACTCAGCCGTCGCGCGGAACCACAAACCGAAGACATCACACTCAAGAGCTGGCTCCACGAAGTACTGGAGCACTTCTCTGAGCAGAGCGGTAAGATTGATGCCATCTCGCTAGAGATCCTTGCGCCAGACGCACATGCCCGCTTTGATAGGAGTCAAATAGAGCAGGTACTCATTAATTTGATTGAAAACGGCTTACGTCATGGCTGCCAGGCGCATCCCGATGCAACACTGACCTTGGTACTAGGTGAAAACGCGGCAGGCGATCAGGCCTATATCGACGTGATTGATCAAGGTTCGGGTGTCTCTGAAGAGAATCGACCACATTTGTTTGAACCGTTCTTCACGACCGAATCCAAAGGTACGGGTCTAGGGCTTTATTTGGCTCGCGAAATGTGTGAGGCCAATCAGGCACAGCTTGACTATATTGAGTCGCACCCCAAAGGGACTTGCTTTAGGATATTGTTTGCCCATCACAACCGCATTGTATAAATACAGTTCGATTGCACAGGAAGCTAATTTTAATGAAGCATCAAACAGCGCTAATTGTCGATGACGAACCCGATATCAGAGAATTGTTGGAAATCACTCTGATCCGCATGGGGCTCGACACACAAAGCGCCGCTACCGTTAACGAAGCAAAGGCATTGCTCGCTGAAAGCGACTTTTCACTCTGCCTGACTGACATGAACCTACCGGACGGAAACGGGATTGAACTGGTCCGACACATTCAGCAAGACTATCCCGAAGTACCCGTCGCCATGATCACCGCCTACGGCAGTGTCGAAACCGCCATTGAAGCGCTCAAAACAGGTGCCTTCGACTTTATCTCCAAACCGGTTAACCTTGCGCAACTTCGTGATCTGGTGAGTAGTGCACTCAAGCTCGACGTTAACCAGCCCACCTCTCCCCCTTCCGCACAGGGCGATGAAGTCACCTTGGAGATACAAGGGCAATCACCTCTTATCAAGCAGTTAAACCAGCAGATTGCCAAACTGGCACGCAGCCAGGCCCCCGTCTATATCGCAGGCGAATCGGGCAGCGGCAAAGAGCTGGCTGCCAGAATGATACATCGCAGAGGGCCTCGGGCAGACGCTCCTTTTATTCCTGTTAACTGTGGCGCCATTCCCAGTGAATTGATGGAAAGCGAGTTCTTTGGGCATAAAAAAGGTAGTTTCAGTGGCGCTCACGAAGACAAACAGGGGCTATTCAAGGCCGCCAATGGCGGAACGCTTTTTTTGGATGAGGTGGCAGACCTGCCTTTAGACATGCAGGTTAAATTACTCCGGGCCATACAGGAAAAAGCCGTGCGAGCAGTAGGCAGCCAACAAGAGGAAAACATCGACGTACGCATACTCAGCGCAACCCACAAGGATCTGGAAAGTCTGGTGCAGGCCGGTCGCTTTCGTCAGGATTTATACTATCGGATCAACGTCATCCGGCTCGACGTACCCAGCCTGCGCGAACGCCCTGAAGATATCGCCATGTTAGCCAGACATTTTCTGGGCCGCGTAGCCGAAGAGCATGGCTTTGAACATGCCTCTATCAGTCAAGAGGCGCTCGCGGCGCTTGAAGCCCATGCCTTTCCGGGCAATGTGCGCGAACTAGA
>JAWWBW010000018.1:0-23922 GCA_033720775.1 Oleiphilaceae bacterium
GACATAGGCCCTTTGCCACCCCCGCCGCCTTGCATTTGCCGCATGAAGAACATGAACACGGCGATAATCACGAGTATGGGAAATGAAGCAACCAGCAGTTGCGTCCAGATACTTTGTTTTTCGGGTTCTTTACCCACCACCTTGACCTTGTTGCTGATCAGGTCATCCATCAGGCGTGGATCTTCGACCATAGGGCGTATGGTGGTGTAACGGCGTCCGTCAGTGGTTTCAATATCAAAATGAAGACCGTCAATGACGACCTGCTTGACTTGACCACGCTGCACCAGCTCAATGAACTGGGAATAGTCCATCTGCTGTGAATTCTGCTGGGGATTAAAATTATTGAAAACGGTGAGCAAAACCGCAGCAATAACCAGCCACAGCACCAGATTTTTGACCATATCGTTCAAGGGACGCCCCTCTATCTCAGTTACTCTTTACCAGCGCCTTTTTGCGCTTGGCTAACTATACATCCTGTTCTGCGAAACTGCTAATGAGCAGCCCGCTTGCACGGTTTTTTATACGTTGCCCGCGCAACAAAAGATCAACCTTTAAAACTTTTACCAAAAAGATACACCTCACGCGATCGCGCCCGCGATGCATCAGGTTTGCGCGTAACGACTTTAGTGAACAAGCCTCGCATCTGATTCAGCAATTCATCAAAGCCTTCACCCTGAAACACTTTCGCCAGAAAATGCCCACCGGGTTTGAGGGTATGCGTTGCCATATCGAGAGCCAACTCGACCAGATACATGGCCCGAGGGATATCAGCAGCAGCATTGCCACTCATGTTGGGGGCCATATCTGAAATTACAAGGTCGACCCGGCCATCAACCTCGGCCATGATACGATCGAACACTTCTTGCTCGGTAAAGTCTCCCTGCACGAACACCACATCAGGCAGCGGATCCATCGGCAATATATCGCTCGCAATCACTTTTCCCGAGGTACCGATCAGCTCTCCGGCCACCTGCGACCAGCCACCGGGTGCGGCCCCCAAGTCTATGACCGTCATGCCAGGCTTAAACAGTTTGTCTTTTTCGTGAAGCTCAATCAGTTTGTAACTTGCACGCGAGCGGTAACCATCCTCTTGCGAGCGTTTCACATACTGATCATCAAAGTGTTCTTTTAACCAGCGACCACTGGATTTGGAGCGTGCCATAGATTACGTTCTTCAGGGATTAAAAATCGATCAACAAGAGTATGCACATTGCAGGACGATTGGTAGAATGTGCGCCCGTTCAGACAACCAGAGAATCACGCAATATGAGCCTGAGTGCCGCCGAGAAAAAACAGTATCGCGCCATCGCGCACAACCTTAACCCAGTTATTATAGTGGGAGACAAGGGGCTTGGAGAAGGCGTGATGGAAGAACTCAATCGCGCACTGAACGATCACGAGTTAATTAAGCTCAAAATTAATATTGGCGACCGTGATGATCGACAGGTATTGACGCAACAGATCGTCGCACAAAGCGGTGCTGAGCTGGTTCAAAGCATTGGCAAAGTATTAGTACTTCTACGTCGCAATCCCAAAGCGCATCCTCGCCTTTCAAACCTGCTACGCAACTGATATCAAAAAGGGGTCAGCTCCGATTTACTACAGCGGACTCCGACCCCTCTCCTGTTTGTCAGTAATCAGACGATGTGCAGCACTTCGTCTATTTCGTACTCCACCGTACCGTTAGGCACGCGTACCGCAACGACATCACCCTCTTCTTTACCAATAATAGCGCGCGCAATCGGCGAAGAAACCGAAATCTTTCCGGCTTTGATATCTGCCTCGTCATCACCCACAATGTGGTAACGCACTTCCTCTTCGGTATCAACGTTAATCAGGCTAACCGTCGTACCAAAGATCACTTTGCCACTGGGCTCAATCTTGCTCACATCAATGACTTGCGCATTGGAAAGCTTGCCTTCGATTTCCTGAATACGGCCTTCGATAAAACTCTGCTGTTCGCGCGCAGCGTGATATTCAGCATTCTCTTTCAGGTCTCCGTGCTCTCGCGCATCGGCGATAGCCTCAATGACCTTTGGACGATCAACCGTTTTTAGTCGACTCAACTCTTCGCGCAGTGCTTTTTCGCCCTGCACAGTCATAGGTATACGATTCATACTCATGGCTATTCAATCCTTCTAGCTTATGCCGGTGCGTGCAAGTCCTGAAGACGACGCACGGTTTCGTTTGAGCCAAATTGAATGGCGCGCGCAATGGCCTCACCACCCGCTAACGTAGTGGTATAGGCTACTTTTTTCTGCAATGCGGACTGACGAATTTGCGCCGAATCCTTAATCGCCTGACGCCCCTCAGTGGTATTCACGATCAGATCGATTTCGCCATTCTTAATGGCATCTACAATGTGCGGGCGACCTTCCATTACTTTATTGATCTTCTCTATCTCAATGCCAGCAGCCTCAACAGCACGCGCCGTACCACTGGTTGCGATCAAGGTAAAACCTGCAGCTTTAAGACTGCGCGCAATACCAATCACACCATCTTTATCCTGGTCTCGCACACTAAGGAAGGCCTTACCTGACTTAGGCAACACCTCGCCGGCCGCAATCGAGCCTTTGGCGAAAGCTTCATCAAAAGTTTCACCAATACCCATTACCTCGCCTGTAGATTTCATTTCAGGGCCGAGAATAGGATCTACCGCGGGGAACTTCTTGAATGGGAAGACCGACTCTTTCACGCTGTAATGCTTGGGCACCACTTCTTCGGTAAAGTTAAGCTCTTCGAGCGTTTTACCCGCCATACAACGTGCCGCCACTTTGGCCAATGAAACACCAATCGCTTTGGAGACAAATGGCACTGTGCGAGACGCACGTGGATTCACTTCGATCACGTAGATCTTTTCGTCCTGATAAGCCAACTGCACGTTCATTAAACCGACAACGCCCAGTTCCAGCGCCATGGCCTTAACGGTTTCTTTCATTTCGGCCTGAACTTCAGCAGACAGCGTGTAAGGAGGCAACGAACAAGCCGAATCACCAGAGTGTACACCGGCCTGTTCAATGTGCTGCATAATCGCGCCAATGACGACCTGCTTGCCGTCACACACCGCATCAATATCCACTTCAATTGCAGAATTCAGGAAGTGATCAAGCAGTACCGGACTATCATTCGAAACACTAACCGCCTCTTTGAAGTACTTGGTCAACTCACTTTCTTTGTACACGATTTCCATCGCACGACCACCCAACACATAGGATGGGCGCACCACGAGCGGGTAACCGATTTCCTTGGCAGCACTAATGCCTTCTTCAAGGCTGCGAACAGTTGCATTGGCAGGCTGCAGCAGACCCAGACGTTCAATCATTTGCTGAAAACGCTCGCGATCTTCTGCACGGTCGATGGCATCAGGACTGGTCCCAATAATGGGTACACCAGCTTCTTCAAGACCTCGCGCCAGCTTCAGCGGCGTCTGGCCGCCATAATGCACGATAACGCCCTTGGGCTTTTCCAAATGAATAATTTCGAGCACGTCTTCCAGCGTAATCGACTCAAAATAGAGACGATCAGAAGTATCGTAATCTGTCGAAACGGTCTCTGGGTTACAGTTGATCATGATGGTTTCATAACCATCTTCACGCATGGCCAGTGCCGCATGTACACAGCAGTAGTCGAACTCGATACCTTGACCAATACGGTTCGGCCCACCACCTATGACCACAATCTTCTCGCGATCACTCACATTCGACTCACACTCTTCTTCGTAAGTGGAGTACATGTATGCTGTAGACGAAGCAAACTCGGCAGCACAGGTGTCCACACGCTTGTAGACCGGGCGAATATTGTAATCATGACGCATCGCCCGAAACTCTTTTTCACTGATACACAGCAACTCGGCAAGACGGCGATCCGAAAAACCCTTGCGCTTCAGGCGCAACATGGCTTCAGCAGTCATATCGGTGCGCGTCATATTAGAGACCACGCACTCTTCTTCAATAATGTCTTCGATTTGAACGAGGAACCAGGGATCAATGCCGCTTAACGCATAAATTTCGTCTACATTCATGCCCGCGCGGAAGGCGTCACCCACATACCAGATACGCTCTGCACCTGGATTCTGCAATTCACGACGCAGTTTTGCCTTGAGCTCTTCCTGCTCAAAGTCCAACTTGGATTCAAAACCGGAAGAACCGACTTCAAGGCCTCGCAGTGCTTTCTGCAACGACTCCTGAAAAGTGCGACCAATCGCCATGACCTCACCCACTGACTTCATCTGCGTCGTCAGCTGCGCATCGGCCTGTGGGAATTTCTCGAAGGTAAAGCGAGGAATCTTGGTAACGACATAGTCGATGGATGGCTCAAACGACGCCGGCGTTACGCCGCCGGTAATGTCATTCTGCAATTCATCAAGGGTGTAACCAATGGCCAGTTTGGCTGCTACCTTGGCGATGGGGAAACCGGTTGCCTTGGATGCCAACGCCGACGACCGCGACACACGCGGATTCATCTCGATCACCACCATGCGACCATCTTTAGGATTCACCCCAAACTGCACGTTTGACCCGCCGGTTTCGACACCAATCTCGCGCAACACTGCCAACGAGGCATTACGCATGATCTGATATTCTTTGTCAGTCAAGGTCTGCGCCGGCGCCACGGTGATGGAGTCACCCGTATGAACACCCATGGCGTCGAAGTTCTCAATGGAGCACACGATAATGCAGTTATCGTTCTTATCGCGCACCACTTCCATTTCGTATTCTTTCCAGCCGATCAAAGACTCATCAATCAGCAGCTCATTGGTTGGAGAAAGATCCAGCCCGCGCTCGCAGATTTCAACAAACTCTTCACGGTTGTATGCAATACCACCGCCACTACCACCCATGGTAAACGACGGACGGATAATGCAGGGGAAGCCCAACTGATCGAGCACCTGCAGGGCTTCTTCCATGCTGTGCGCAATCGCCGAACGAGGCGTTTCAAGACCAATGGACTTCATCGCCTTGTCAAAACGCTCGCGATCTTCCGCTTTGTCGATGGTGTCAGCATTAGCACCCACCATTTCGACTTTATATTTATCGAGCACACCTTCGCGCTCCAAATCGAGTGCACAGTTCAGTGCGGTCTGACCACCCATCGTAGGCAGCAGCGCATCCGGACGCTCTTTCTCAATAATTTTTTCAACGGTTTCCCACGTAATCGGCTCGATATACGTGGCATCAGCCATCGCCGGGTCGGTCATGATCGTGGCCGGGTTGGAATTAACCAGAATGACGCGGTAACCCTCTTCGCGCAGGGCCTTACAGGCTTGTGCGCCAGAGTAATCAAACTCGCAAGCCTGCCCGATAACAATGGGGCCGGCGCCAAGAATGAGGATGCTTTTGATGTCGGTACGTTTTGGCATTGAATTCTTTCCGTTACGCTACTGTCGTGGCGCCCGTGCAGGCGCGTCTCATCTTGTTAGTGGCGGCCTGATACACCGCCATACCCGCTGATCAAGCGTTGCGATACTCGCGCATCAAATCGATAAATTGATCAAATAAGGGCGCTACGTCGTGCGGCCCGGGGCTCGCCTCGGGGTGCCCCTGAAAGCTGAACGCCGGCGTGTCAGTGCGACGAATTCCCTGCAAACTTCCGTCAAACAGGGATTTATGTGTAGCAACCACGTTATCAGGCAAACTACTTTCGTCCACGGCAAAACCATGGTTCTGGCTGGTAATCATCACCGTGCCGTCCGCCAGACTTTGTACCGGATGGTTGGCTCCGTGATGACCAAATTTCATTTTTACTGTCTGCGCGCCACTCGCGAGAGCCAATAGCTGATGCCCCAGACAAATACCGTAAACAGGAATCTTCTGTTCCAGAATTTCTTTAATGGCAGCGATGGCATAGTCACATGGCTCAGGATCACCCGGACCATTCGAAAGAAAGATACCGTCTGGATTCATCGCGAGCACTTCACTCGCGGGCGTTTGAGCGGGCACAACCGTCAGGCGGCACTTGCGCTCAGCAAGCATGCGCAAGATATTGCGCTTGACGCCAAAATCGTAGGCCACCACATGAAACTCGGGGTTATCCAGCTGCGCATAGCCATCGGTGATTGACCAGGTGCTTTCAGTCCAGTTTCGCACTGCAGCGCAGGTGACCTCTTTCGCCAGATCCATCCCCTTGAGACCCGGGAAGGCTTTCGCTTTCTCGAGTGCAGCCGCTTCATCCACATTTTCACCTGCGATGATGCAACCATTCTGGGCACCTTTTTCCCGCAGAATACGCGTCAGACGACGGGTATCAATATCGGCAATCGCAACAATATTATTCTCTTTCAGATATTCATCGAGCGACTTTTCGCTGCGCCAGTTACTGGCCAACAAGGGCAAGTCACGGATCACCAGGCCTGCGGCCCAGATCTGATCAGACTCTACGTCTTCTGAATTAACACCGGTGTTACCGATATGAGGGTAGGTTAAAGTGACGATTTGTTTGGCATAGGAAGGGTCGGTGAGTATTTCCTGATATCCGGTCATTGCGGTGTTAAACACCACCTCACCAATCGTCTCTCCATCTGAACCGATGGATATTCCCTTAAATATGGATCCATCTTCCAAAACTAAAATTGCAGGTGTCGTCAACGCCAGTTCCTCGTCGTGGTCGGCCAGGGCTAGTGATAGTGTGTGTAAAGAAACCGTCTTTGGGCGGGTTTGAAAGGTGAGGTGGCAGATTCTAGTTGCAAAAAAGCGAGACGGAGTAAACTCCACCTCGCTTTGACTCTGATTATGCCGTTTGAGAACCCGTAATTGCCCAAGATGTCTGCTAACAGAACGCTAGCCGGGCGGGGCTTCCTTTCAAACGGCGGCATTGTACACATTTGCACCGATAGTGTCTATTTGGATAAAGGGGACGCATCTATTTTTTTACGCTATCAGAAAAATAGATGCGCCCCCTTTCTACTAGCCTTCTTTTAAGCCCAGCACATCTCGCATATCGTATAAGCCGGGCGCCTGACTGGCCAGCCACACCGCAGCACGAACAGCACCATTCGCAAAGGCCATTCGGCTTGAGGCCTTGTGCGTAATCTCTACGCGCTCACCGTCCGCCATAAACATAACAGTATGATCCCCGACCACATCGCCACCACGCACGGTCGCAAAACCGATCGTGTCACTATCGCGAGCTCCTGTTTGCCCTTCTCTGCCATAGACCGCAACACTGCGCAGGTCTCGTCCCAAGGCATCGGCTACCGACTGCCCCATTGCCAAAGCCGTCCCTGAAGGTGCATCCACTTTATGCCGGTGATGCGCTTCAACAATCTCAACATCATAGCCCTCACCCAAAGCTTCGGCGGCACGACGCAGGAGATTGAGACACACATTCACTCCTGTACTGAAATTAGCCGCTTTGCACATAGCCAGTTGACTGGTTGTAGCAAGCAGCGCCTCTTCCTGTTCTGGCGTAAAACCGGTGGTGCCCACCACCAGCCCTTTACCATGCTCGGCACACAAGCGGGCGTTCTCCAGCGTGGCATCGGGCGCAGTAAAGTCGATCAACACGTCAAAATCATTGATTACTTCTGCAAGCTGACCCACCACCTTTACGCCATTTTTTCCCAGCCCCGCGAGCTCACCGGCATCCGCACCAATCACCGAGCTATCTGGCAATACAATGGCAGCACTCAACTGTGCATCATTATTGTCTGCCGTCGCAGCAATCAGCATTTTTCCCATGCGCCCAATGGCGCCAGTCACAGCAATACGCGTCACGTTCTTATCCTTTCCTTTTTGGGCCTGTCAGATTAAAGCTTCATATCGTCGAAGAAGTTTTTAACGCCTTCAAACCAGCTGTGCTTTTGGGGGGCATGTTTTTGATCCCCATCTTTGTCGAGCGTCGCCTGAAATTCGCGCAGCAATTCTTTCTGCTTTTTATTCAGATTGACCGGTGTTTCAACCACCACGCGACACATTAAATCACCGGCAGCACCGCCACGCACAGGCGTCACACCCTTGCCGCGCAAACGGAACAATTTGCCACTTTGAGTTTCTGGAGGAATCTTGAGTTTGACGCGACCATCCAGTGTCGGCACTTCGAGCTCACCACCTAACGCTGCGTCCACGATACTAATAGGCACATCGCAATACAGGTTTTTACCATCCCGCACAAAAATGGGATGCTCTTTTACCGCCACCTGCACATACAGATCACCGGCAGGACCACCCTGCATACCGGCTTCACCCTCACCAGCCAGACGAATGCGGTCGCCTGTGTCGACACCCGCCGGCACTTTGACCGACAAGGTCTTTTGCTCTTCCTGCATTCCTGAGCCGTGGCACGAAGAACAGTGGTTCTTAATGACCGAGCCCTGGCCGCGACAATGCGGACAGGTCTGCTGCACCGAGAAGAAGCCTTGCTGCATGCGCACCTGCCCAGAGCCGTGGCAGGTAGTACAGGTTTCAGGAGAGGAACCTTTAGCCGCGCCGGTTCCGTTACAGGGGTTACACGTTACTTGTGTCGGCACGCGAATCTTAACGGTGGTGCCTTTTACCGCATCTTCCAGATCCAGCTCCAGCGTGTAACGCAAGTCGGCGCCACGCGTGCTGCGGCTACGGCCGCCACCCGCACCGCCACCAAAAATATCGCTGAAACTGCCACCGCCAAATCCGGCACCACCACCATTATTGGGATCAACACCGGCGTGGCCATACTGGTCGTATGCTGCGCGTTTTTGAGGATTGGATAGAATCTCGTAGGCTTCTGTCGCGTCTTTGAATTTCTCTTCAGCCTCGGCATCATCAGGATTACGGTCTGGGTGGTATTTCATCGCCAGGCGGCGGTAGGCCTTTTTAATTTCCTTTTCATCCGCCGAGCGCGCCACACCGAGAATTTCATAATAATCTTGCTTTGCCATGTTTCCTGATCACACTGTTAAGTTCACCGCTTTCTGGTTCGACCCCTGTCGTGTCGAACCCCAAATTGTGGATACGCAAACGCGGAAGACAAAGCTTCCGCGCTGTTTACCCTGCGATTACCACCCTCATAATACCGGGTGACGAGCAATCGCGCAGATGTTGGCAAAGACCGGCCAAGCCGGCCTTTGCCTCATTGCCTGCTTACTTTTTGTCGTCCTGGACTTCTTCGAACTCCGCGTCAACCACGTCGTCGGCGCCGCCTTTAGCTTGGCCTTCTCCCGCTGCATCAGCACCTGGTTGACCACCCGCAGCCGCCTGCTCTGCGTACATTTTCTGCGCCAGCGCAGAAGATGCTTCAGTCAGCGCCTTGGTCTTGGCTTCGATATCGTCCTTGTCGTCACCTTTGAGCGCTTCTTCCAGCGCTGCAATGGCACTTTCGATTGATTTACGCTCTTCATCGCTCACCTTGTCGCCCGCTTCTTCAAGCGTCTTCTTGGTAGCGTGCACCATGGCATCACCCTGGTTGCGTGCGGTGATCAACTCTTCGAACTTGCGATCCGCTTCGGCATTCGCCTCTGCATCATTCACCATGCGGTCGATTTCTTCGTCCGACAGACCGGAAGACGCCTTGATCACGATGCTCTGCTCCTTGCCTGTCGCCTTGTCTTTCGCCGACACATTCAAAATACCGTTGGCATCGATATCGAAAGTCACCTCAATCTGAGGCATACCGCGTGGCGCAGGAGGAATATCCGCCAGATCGAAACGACCCAGTGACTTATTCTGCGACGCCTGCTTGCGCTCACCCTGCACCACGTGAATGGTTACAGCAGTCTGATTGTCTTCGGCAGTCGAGAACACCTGCGATTTCTTGGTAGGAATCGTGGTGTTTTTCTCGATCAGCGGAGTCGCTACGCCACCCATGGTTTCGATACCCAGAGTCAGCGGAGTCACGTCCAGCAGCAATACGTCTTTCACATCACCTGACAATACCGCAGCCTGAATGGCAGCACCGATGGCAACCGCTTCGTCCGGGTTCACGTCACGACGAGGCTCTTTACCGAAGAACTCTTCTACTTTCTTTTGCACCAGAGGCATACGTGTCTGACCACCAACCAAAATCACGTCATCAATTTCGGAGGCACTCAAACCCGCGTCGTTCAGCGCTGTTTTACATGGCGCCAGACTGCGCTCTACCAGCTCCTCAACCAGTGACTCCAGTTTGGAACGGGTCAGCTTAACATTAAGGTGCTTAGGCCCACTCGCATCTGCCGTGATGTAAGGCAGGTTAACGTCGGTCTGCTGCGAACTGGATAGTTCTACTTTCGCTTTCTCGGCAGCTTCTTTCAGACGCTGCATGGCCAAAGGATCGCCCTTCAGATCCATACCGCTGTCTTTCTTGAACTGCTCTGCCAGGTAGTCAATCAGCTTCAGGTCGAAGTCTTCACCACCCAGGAAGGTGTCACCATTGGTGGCAAGTACTTCAAACTGCTTCTCACCGTCTACGTCAGCGATTTCGATAATAGAGATATCGAAGGTACCACCACCCAGGTCATATACCGCAACGGTCGAATCACCTTTGCTCTTGTCCAAACCGTAAGCAAGCGCGGCAGCGGTAGGCTCGTTGATGATGCGTTTTACATCAAGGCCCGCAATTTTGCCTGCATCTTTGGTTGCCTGACGCTGCGAATCGTTAAAGTAAGCAGGTACCGTAATAACGGCTTCTGTTACTTTCTCGCCAAGATAATCTTCGGCGGTTTTCTTCATCTTCTTCAGCACTTCGGCAGAAATCTGAGGAGGCGCTTTCTTATCCCCTTTTACTTCAACCCAGGCATCACCGTTATCGGCCTTAACAATCTTATAAGGCACCATCTTGATGTCTTTCTGTACTACATCGTCTTCGAAGCGACGACCGATCAAACGCTTGATCGCATACAGCGTATTGTTGGGGTTGGTCACCGCCTGACGTTTGGCAGGCTGACCTACCAGGGTTTCGTCATCATCAGTAAATGCGATGATGGAGGGCGTGGTACGATCGCCTTCAGCGTTTTCAATTACCTTCGCCTTGTCGCCGTCCATTACGGCAACACAGGAGTTGGTTGTACCCAAGTCAATACCGATAATTTTGCCCATTGAATTGCTCCACTCTGTAATTCGTTCGGTTCCGTCCGGCAGTCGTACCGGCCCGGAAATTTAATTTAGTCTCTATGTTTGTGCGCTTGGATGATTTTCAAGCTTGCTCGTCAATTTTTGTCGCTGCACCGCTGTTTTTGGCGACGACCACCATCGCTGGACGCACCAGTCGGCCACTCAGGGTGTAGCCCTTTTGCATCGCGGCGATCACAGTGTTTGGCTCCGCATCGGGTGCTTCAACCATCGACATGGCCTCGTGCAGTGCGGGGTCAAACGGATGACCGACCGGATCCACTTGCTCCAGACCAAACTTTTGAATGCCGCTCAAAAACATCGACAGCGTCATTTCTACGCCTTCGCGCAATGGCGTCGTTTCATTGCCCGCGGCTTGCTCTGCCTCAATGGCTTTTTCGAGAGAATCGATCACGGGCAACAACTCTTTGGCGAATTTTTCCAAGCCAAACTTATGCGCTTTTTCAACATCCTGCTCCGCGCGACGGCGCACATTCTGCATTTCGGCCTGCGCACGCACCATCTGATCTTTCAGGTTGGCGACTTCTTCTGACAACTTCAGCGCTTCGGCCTGCCAGTTTTTATCACCACCCGTATCGGCCTGTTCGGCCTGTGGCTGTTCTGTTGCCGCTTCAGCAGCCTCAGCACTTGCCTGATCTTCCGGCTGCGCCTGTTCAGTTTCGGGCGCCTCGGCCTCGTTTAGCTTTGAATCTTCGACACTCACCTGCGTCCCCTCTCATTGCTACTTCAATTTTGGATGGATGGGGCCAAACTCAGGCCGCCAACAATTTTGCCGGTGCGACTACAAACGCCACACCGAAAGGTTGCTGGCCTATATGGGGCTCGCCTTTAAACTTTCAAGCGCAATTTTTCGACTTGTTGACGACAGACGAAAATCAGTACACTCTCGCCCAGATTATCGCCCCTAAATTTTGTTCGAGAGTGCCACATGCTGAATCAATTGAGCGTCCAGAATTTTGCCATTGCCGACCGGGTACAGGTTGAGTTTGAAACCGGCATGACCGTACTCAGCGGCGAAACTGGCGCCGGCAAATCGATCATCCTCGACGCCCTGGGTTTGGCATTGGGAGACCGCGCCGACACCTCCATGGTGCGACACGGTGAAGCAAAAGCAGATATCTCGGCAGTCTTCGATGTTACGGCGCACCCGCAGGCACAAGCGTGGTTAACAGAGCACGATCTGGACGACGGTGAGCAGTGCATATTACGCCGCGTGATCACCGCAGAAGGACGCTCCCGTGGTTATATTAACGGCCAGCCCGCACCGCTGCAGGACCTCAAAGCACTGGGCGAACGCCTCATCGACATCCATAGCCAGCATGAGCACCAGTCCCTACTGCAAAAGGATAATCACCGCGAGATCCTCGACAGCTTTGGACAACTAGGCAGCTTGGCAGATCAGGTCGCCGGCGCATTTAAGGACTGGTCCCGCAAAGCCCAACAGCTGGAGCAATTGAGCAGCAATCAGGATGAACTCGCAGCCCGCGCACAATTGTTGGGCTTTCAGGTAGATGAACTCGACAAACTGGGCTTGCAAGAAGGCGAAGTAGAACAGCTGGAACAAGAACAGAGCCGTCTCGCCAATGCCGAGCAGCTCCTGCAGCAATCGAATATTGCGCTACAAATTTGTAGCGATGGCGAAGAAAACGTCGAGGCCATGCTCAGCCAGGCATTGCACAGCCTGCAAAGTCTGCCCGTAGAAGAAGTGCAACTGGCCGAAGCCATTACCATGCTCAACGAAGCGCAGATACAGGTGAACGAAGCCGCCAGCAATATGCGCCATTTTATGGACGGTTTTGAACTCGACCCCGAGCGTTTACGCTGGATTGAAGAACGCCTCAGCGCCGCTTACCAACTTGCGCGCAAACACCGTTGCCAGCCAGAAGAACTCACCGAGGTGCATTTTCGCCTTAATCAGGAGCTGCAACAGCTGACAGGCGGCGACCAGAATCTGGAGCAGCTCGAAGCAGAAGTCGCGACGGCACGCAACGCGTTTATGACAGCCGCTCAGCAGCTGCGCGAACAGCGCCAACAGGTTGCCGATACCTTTACCAAGCAGGTGTTAACACAACTCGCCAGCATGGACATGCAAAGCACCAAACTGGTGGTCGCCTTTGCGCCCCTCGACGAAAATAATGTCTCCAGACATGGCCTCGATACCATCGAGTTTTTAATCAGCACCAACCCCGGCCAGCCCCCAAAACCTTTAAACAAGGTGGCCTCCGGTGGCGAGCTTTCGCGCATCAGTCTGGCCATTCAAGTGGTCATCGCGCAAAGCTCGACGATTCCAACCCTCGTATTTGACGAAGTAGACGTCGGCATCGGCGGCGGCACAGCAGAGATCGTGGGTAAACTGCTGCGCGGCCTCGGGCAAAATGGACAAGTGATCTGCGTTACCCACCTGCCGCAAGTCGCCGCGCAGGGCCACCACCATTTGTTCATCAGCAAGCGGGTCGAAAACGAAGTCATGCGCTCATCGATCCGCCCTCTGTCAGACGACGAAAGACCACGCGAAATCGCCCGCATGCTGGGTGGCGTGGAGATAACCGAGCAAAGTCTGGCACATGCCAAAGAAATGTTAGCGGTGGATTAGTAGACGCTGGAAGCTGGAAAGGATTTTGTTACAAGGTCCCTTTCTGTCAAGGCATTGGGACTGTAGGTTGGAATTAATTCCAACAGGTCACGCCCCGAGACATTGGCCTACCCCGCCTCGGAATGTTCCGACCTACCTACTGGATACGCGCCCGCGCGGGTGGGGCGACTCATTTTTGATTTCGACACCCCTGCCAACCTGATTGCGTCCGACGTCAGACCCCAGACGTCCGACTTTTACTGAATGGCCTCAGCCTTTCTTCGGCCTCACATACAACGTCAGGCTGTGGTCCACCAGCTCATAGCCATGCTCTTCAGCAATCTGTTTCTGGCGCTCTTCAATCACAGGATCGCAAAACTCCACAACCTTGCCGGATTCGGTATCAACCATGTGGTCATGGTGCTCATCCTGCGCCAGTTCGAATACGGCATGGCCCCCTTCAAAGTTATGACGGAGCACCAATCCAGCCGCTTCAAATTGCGTTAATACCCGGTACACCGTCGCCAAACCCACATCGTCACCGCTATCAAGCAAGGCCTTGTATACATCCTCGGCGCTCATGTGGTGTTCTTCAGCGTTTTCGAGAAGACTCAGTACTTTAAGGCGTGGCAGGGTGACCTTCAGTCCGGCTTTTTTGAGGTCGGCATTATCTGGCATGGTATCTTGAACTTCCTATTAGCAGCGACAACATGATTGGGGTATGATGCTGCGCCTGATGAAAATAATCGCCAAAGATAGCGGAATGCCCTTTTAGATGCAAAACCAGCAACACTCCTCATCGCCCTTGTTTCACATCCTGATTACCACCCTGCTCATCAGTGTTTTGAGCGCATGTAGCTTTCCCGGCGTATACAAAATCAATGTACAGCAGGGCAACATTGTGACGCAGGAAATGCTTGATCAGTTAAAGCCCGGCATGACCCGAAACCAGGTACATTTTGTATTGGGGAATCCGGTGGTCGATAACGTGTTCAGTGATGAACAGGAGGTGTATCTGTATTCCTACCAAAAGGCAGGTGGCGACACCAAACGCCAGAAGGTGACGGTCTATTACGAGGGTGACTCCATGCTGCGCTACGAAGGCGAGCTACTCGACGAGCATCCCGCCTACTAGCTTGGCGCATCAGCATGATCGTTAGCGACGACTAACTTTTCTTCGCGCGATTCAGGCGCGCCTGCTTGGGATCAATAATCAGAGGGCGATAGATCTCAATGCGATCGCCTTCGCGCAGCACTTCCTCTTTAGGCTTTTTCACCACCTTGCCAAAAATCCCCATATCCACCTGATCAAAATCAATCTCGGGGAATATCTCATCAATGCCCGACTTTTTCGCGCCTTCGTAGACGGTTGTACCGGCACTCACCGTGAGCGGAATAATCTGCTGCTTGGAGGGTAAGGCGTAAGCGACCTCGATATGAATCTTCTTATCCATAAACCTGCTTTGCTCGTGCACAAAAGGCGTCGACCATGGAATTGGCGGCCTGATTAAATACCGGGCCAAAGGCCATTTTGGCCAGCCCCTGCTTCAATTCAAAGTTAAGTGTGAGCGCCACTTTGCAGGCGTCTTCACGCAATGCCTGAAACTCCCAAAATCCGCTGAGCTGTTTAAACGGACCATCGACCAGCGTCATATCAATGCGGTGCTCTGCGAGAGTATTGCGCGTGGTAAAGCGCTGCCGCACACCGCCCTTGCTGACTTCGAGACTGGCCACCATGTAATCATCACCGTGTTCCAGCAACTGTGCGCTCGCACACCAGGGCAAAAACTGCGGATAACTTTTTATATCATTGACCAGGGCGTACATTTGCTCAGCGGAATGCATTACCAATGCACTGCGATGAATACTTAACGACATGCGCGAAATGGCTCTCGTTCTTAAAAGCCGCACATTGTAACCGCGCTGACGGCCTGCGCCTAGTTCACGTGCGAGGGAGACCCTATAAAAGAATTACATGCAGCCCGATACAGATGGTGTAGAATGGCCACCCTGTTTCCAACACCACAATAGAATTTACGGGCCGTCTTTTCTCTATGGCGAAGAAAAAAGCAAAACTGCCGAGCAATACCATCGCAGTCAATAAACGTGCACGCCACGACTACCATATTGAAGAAACTTTTGAAGCGGGCTTGGTGCTCACAGGCTGGGAAGTCAAAAGCCTGCGCGCCGGCAAAGCGCAGCTCACCGACTGTCATGTGTTTATGAAGAACGGTGAAGCCTGGTTGCTAAATGCCCATATCACACCGCTCACATCAGCCTGTACGCACGTGATTGCCGAGCCCACGCGCCAACGCAAACTGCTGCTGCACAAAAAAGAAATCGGCAAAATCAATGGCCGCATTAATCAGGCAGGCCACACCTGCGTAGCACTCAAACTGTATTGGAAGAATAACCGGGTGAAATGCGAACTTGCCCTAGTGAAAGGCAAGAAAGACTACGACAAGCGCGCCACCGAAAAAGAGCGCGATTGGAATCGCCAGAAGCAGCGCATCGTGCGTGAACACGTCAAGTAAAAGGCACGGCTAAAAGTTAAAACCAAAGTTGATTTTGTAGCCCTTAATGTCACTGTCGGTGGAATCGAGCCACGTCAGACCAAGATGAAAGTTGTCTTCAATCAGTAATCGATCGTCGGCCAGAATACCTAGAGCAAATCCCACTTCGTAATATTTTTCGGCATACAGCTCATCGCCGCTGAAGCGGGTGTCGATAAAATAGGCCTGCACCATCGAAGGCACATTAAAGAGCAAGGTGGGGCGCAGCACCATCACACCATTACGCAACACCGTGTTCGACACATCCGGATTAATCTCATAGTCACCGAAGCTGACACTACCCGTTTGATAGCGCCCAACCATGTTGCCGATTTTGTACAGGTAATCTCCGTACACCAAGCGATAGGTACTCGATAAGGAGATGCCATTAATCGACGCTCCGCCCCCCAGATCCTCAGAGCCGCCCACACCATAACTGACGCCCGGCGTCAGCGACCAGGCACGCGTGATGGGGTGCGAATAACTGAGCCCGGCATTGACTCGATAAGACTTGGCACCCTCGGTGTCGGTCACGGCAATGGGTAGACTCACCCGCAGAATTTTTTGCGGATTCTGAAACTGGTACAGGTAATCGAGCACAATCGTTTGCGTGGAGCTATCGCGGCCATTCAGGTCATATTGTGCATGACTCACATCGACACCAAAACTGCTGCCACTACCCTGCATGCCCTCGTAGCTCATGGGGTTAATGCCCCCCTGTTGCTGCTCGCCTTGCCCATCAGCACTGCGCGAGTCGTAACCCGAACGAGCGCTCTCCTGCATAGCATCATCGGTGCCTCTTGCCATCGCCGAACCTTCTCGTGCATCCATGGCATCCGCTCGCGGCGCTTGAGCATCAGCGCCAAATGCACGCGCCAGCAAGTCTCCCCCGCCATCCGTCACGGCAAACTCATTGGTAGGCGACTGATGAAAGATCGTCGCAAAGTCATTCGCCATTTGGGAAGACATCAGGGAATTGGGGTTGCCTGCAATAGGGTCGACGGGTGATACCCGCACCAGCTCCTTTTGAATGCGCTCAATACTGGCCAATCCTGCTCCTTTAAAGTATTCCACCAGCAGATCTTTACTGTCATCGCGCGAGCTACCGGTAAACGACTCATTAATACCCAGCGCAGGAATACTCATGGTCAGCTCGGTCGAACCCGAAGTCTGAAACGAGAAATTCATATCCAACCCCCTGAAGTCGAGCTGCATGGTCGCCGTTGATGCCGGATCGGTATAGGAGGGTAATGCTGCCTGCAAACGTGCGGTGGTGAGCTGATCAAAGGCATCTTCGGCTTTTTCGAAATTTGCCGAAAACTGATCGCTGCCGCTCTGGGCAAAGGTACTGAACAAGGTGCCGGCGCGGGCTGGAGGCACACTCAGCGCGCAAACCAGCATTATCACTATAGCGATAGCCTGGATGATCCGTGGCGGGGCATTGGGCAGGCCCGCAACAGCCAGCAAAAGAGACGAATGGAGGGTGACGTTTGAGGTGTGGCAATGATGACTCTGATAACTCTGCTGCATACTCGTTACTCCCTACATCTGGTTATTACGAGTACCAAAGCCCCAAGTATAGGCCCGCAAGCAGGGCTCGCCAGCGCATTAAAAGACCCGTTTTCACTATCAATCATATGGATTATTCACTCGCATTATATTGACCAGAATCTATGCTATGTTTACTCGACAATACTCTTCACAGGCGGGCCGCTCACCATGGCCAAAGGCAGCAGAGAGTCAGCACGAAATCGGGCCATCTCGTGTGGCATCTTCCTGTTATGCAGCAGCCTCTTGCTGGTCGGTTTACACTCCCCTTCGCTGGCTCAACTCGATTGGTTGTTACTCGACCAAAGCCTTAAGCAGCGTGCCGCGACGCGTCATGCCGCCGAGTCGATTGTGATCATCGATATTGACGAGCGCAGCCTTGAAGCCATCGCCCCGCTGGCAGGCAAGTGGCCCTGGCCACGCTCATTACATGCCGAATTGCTGGAATACTTAAACACCCTGCAACCGCAGGCGATTGTGTTCGATATTCTGTTTACTGAACCCGATGTATTCCGGCCGGACGCCGACGGCTACTTTGCCGAGGTCGTTGCGCAATCGCCTACGCTATTCTTACCATTCGCATCACAGGCAAGCGTCACACCCGACGTCGCGCCACTGATCGCAACCTATCCGGAACAAGTCGCCTTGCAGGCTGAGCCCGGGGCGCGACCAGATGCTCGGCTAAAGCTGTTGCTGCCGTTGTTTTTACCTGCGCAGGCGCAGCGACTGGGAAATATTTCGTATCCAAATCAACAAGACAGCGTTCGACGTTATCCGGTGTATCAACACGAGGCCGGTTGGCGCATCCAATCGCTACCGGCGGTGGTGGCCGAACACCTGGGTAAACCGCCATCCTCCCAAGCGCTATTACTGGATTGGTATGGCCCGCGCGGCATGGCGTTTCAGCGCTTCTCCTATGCCGAAGCCTTAAGTCAGGCGCGCGGTGAAGCGAGCACGATTCCGGAACAGTATCTGCGCGACAAAATTCTCCTTATTGGCTCCACCGCGCTCGGTCTGCACGACTTCCACAACACGCCGGTGCATCACCATCTACCCGGTGTTTATGTGCTGGCCACCGCGCTGAACAACCTGCTCGATGGGCAAGCCCTCACTGTTTTGCCTCACTGGCTACTGGCACTCGTTGGCCTGAGTGTGCTGGCCATTACCACGGTGTGTTTTCACACGCAACGTGCCAGTCTGGGTTTGATCTTTACGATGGCGAGTACGCTCTGCTTGGTGGGCATGTCATGGTGGGGCATGCGGCAAGGTCTGGTGATACACGTAGTCGCCATCCTTCTGCCTCTTCTGCTTGCCTGCCTCGTCGGTCTGCTCGTAACCTATCACCGCAATCAACTCGATCTGCAACAAACCAGGCATATCTTCAGCCGGTTTATGGACCCCGCCGTGGTCGAACAACTGGTAGACGACCCCGAGCATAAAGCTCTGACCAACACGCGCAGCGTAGACATCACGGTATTGTTTTCAGACATCCGCAATTTCACCAGCATCTCGGAACAACGCACCCCCGGCGAAGTCGTGAACATGCTTAACCAGTATTTTGATGCGCAACTCAAAGTACTCTTCGCCCATCAGGCCACCCTCGACAAGTTTATTGGCGATGCCGTTATGGCCTTTTGGGGCGCGCCCGTGCCGCAAGAGAACCACGCCATTCTGGCAGTGGATGCCGCGCTGGCCATGGTGGATGCTCTCGAAACCTTTAAACGTGACTATGGCTACGCCGACTTTGATATCGGCATTGGTATTCATACCGGGAGGGCGGTGGTGGGCCTGATCGGCAGCCACGCGCGCTATGATTACACCGCCATCGGTGACAGCGTTAATCTCGCCAGCCGCATTGAAGGGTTGACTAAAAATTGCGCACACATATTGGTTTCAGAGACTACAATGGAGTTATGCGGGGAGCATTTTGGTTTTTCCCCAAAAGGCGAATTCAAAGTAAAAGGCCGTGAACAGCCCGTTAAGGTGTACGAGCCCTACCGCAAATCCGCCTCGGCTTCCTGAGTTTTGCAGTCACGTTGTTGTGGAGGCGCCCCATGAAAAGCCCCTTCTTTCTGTTTGCCGTTCTAGTCTGCACCGTGCACGCTGCCTTCGCCCAACAGGGTGGCATCGTGATCAAAGACGCCGCCTTGCGCAACGCTGCCTCGGGCCAGGCGCCACCTCTTACGCAATTGGATAGCGGTACCCCCGTCACCATACTCGAGCGGCGCGGTGGCTGGTATCACGTGAGCACGACCGATCAGCAACAGGGCTGGCTGCGCATGCTGGAGTTACGCTTTGTCTCTGAAGCCGAACACAGCGACGCTTCCCTTGTTGAAATCCTCAAACAAACCGGCCACACCCCAACGGCCAGCGGCACGACCACAGGCGTAAGAGGACTGAGCAATGCTTTTGACACATCCGGCCAGCAAGGTGAACCGGTGAGCCTCGACCAGCTCGATCAGTTTGTGCCCAGCAGCGAAAGCGTCGACCAGTTTGCGCAGGATGGCGCGCTGACCACACAGGAGCAGGTGACCGTACCCGACTCCTAATCATGCCTGCAATGAGGGTTAGCTGATGCATTACCTCAAACCAACATGCATTGCCACACTGCTCACTTGCCTGTTACTAAGCGCCTGCGGCGTGCGTATTCAAGGCATAGAATTAGGCCGCATCTATGACTCATTAGGCTCGGTGCCAGACCTGTTCGACAAAGACACCGAAGACGAAATTGAGATTGGGCGCCAAACCGCAGATACCCTGCTCAAACACTATCGCGTCTCCCCCAACACCACATTGCAGCAGTATGTGAGCACAGTCGGTTACTGGCTGGTCAAGCATTCCTCACGCCCTAAACTCCCCTGGCGCTTTATCGTGATCGAAGACGAGGCCTTCAATGCCTTTGCCGCGCCCGGTGGTTATATCTTTGTGACCACCGGCACGCTAATGCGTATTGGCAGCGAATCAGAACTGGCAGCAATCCTCGCCCACGAAATGGCCCATGTGCTGTTCAAGCATCATCTCGAGGCGTTGCAAGACTCCTCACAAATTGGCTTGGCCAGTAATCTCGCCATTCTTGCGGCGCAAGGCTATCGCGCCAATCAGGCATCTAACCGAGAAGATCTCGACGGCCCCGAAGCCATTAGTCTGTTTGAAAAGTCGGTGATGTCGCTCTATGAGAAAGGGCTCGAACGCGACGACGAAATGGAAGCCGACCGCGTGGCAGTGTTACTGAGTGCGCGTGCCGGCTACGACCACTATGCCTTTGCGGCAACCCTGCAATACATTGCCAGTCACGAAACCCAACACCACGCACACTTCGACCAGTTTGTAGCGAGCCACCCCAGCGCCGAAGAACGACTCATGGCCCTGGAGCCCACGCTGCTAGAGATGGACGCACGCATCTCCTCACCGCGCACCCTGAGCGACCGGTACGCGCAGGTGCTGCAAAGCGCCATAGCCAACCAAAACGATAGCTAATTCATACCTAATGCCCTGGCTCACGCAGATCAAAGTCGCACACATGATGGGCGTAACCGTGCGCGGCCTCGGTTTTAGCACCGGGGCCTTTTTCAGCCGCCTGTCGATATACCTTCCCGTCAATAAACACCTCAACCACATTGCTATCGAGCAGGCCCGATTTGGCCTCAGACTCCAGAATGCCCAAAGCTTTTTCTAGCGGAACAGCAGGCTTATAAGGGCGATCAGAGGCGGTGAGCGCATCGAAAATATCGCACACGGTCATAATGCGCGACTGATAGGGAATCTGTGCCGACGTAAGGTGATTGGGGTAACCACTACCATCGAGCTTCTCATGATGCGCCCCTGCAATCTGCGGGATCGATTTCAGCTCATCGGTCCAGGGAATGTGGTTTAAAAAATTAACGGTATGCGTCACGTGCGACTCAATTTCGAGGCGCTCTCGTTCATTCAAACTACCTCTTGCTATCGATAGCGAGGCAAACTCCTCAGCATTAATCAAACCACGCAAACACCCATCGTAATCGGTAAACAAATGGCCTTTAATCGCCTCGAGATGCTCGTAGCCCGCTTGCGATAACACCGATGGTTCGTTTGCCTTAAGCATGGCCTCCAGATACTCATCCAGTAATTGCTGATCCTGTTTTAAGGCAGCATCCATTGCCTGCCGGGTGTTTTCTGCGGGTGCCGCACCGCCCTTGTAAATATCGAGTAACTGGTTGGCGTATTGCAGCTGCAGTTGCTGCTTCGCCATGGCAATGCGGTATTTAAGAATTTCGATATTGGGCGCCGTGAGCTTTTTCGCTTTCACTAACACATCTTCGCGCACACCCACTTTGCCAAAATCGTGCAACAACGCCGCAAAACGCAGTTCACGAATCTGTTGCGATGAAAAACTGATATTGGCCAGTAAGCCTTGCTGGTGCCTGCCCACTGTTTGCGCCAGCGCCTCGCTCAAATGGGCAACGCGAAAGGAGTGCCCGCTGGTACACGGGTCGCGCTGCTCAATGGCATATACCGAGGCACTCACAAAGCCATCAAACAGGTGATTTATATCGTCGATCAGTTTTCGATTTTCGATGGCAACCGCCGCCTGACTCGACAGGGCTCGCAGCAGGTCCACGACGCTGTCATCAAAGGGAATTACCTGCGCTAGGGTTTGCTCGATATTGAGAAGTAGTGCATCGGCATCGCGTTTACGGTTAATAAATTCGAGCACGCCAACAACCTGCCCCTCGTGATCAGTCATAGGAATGGCCAGTAACGAAACCGTGCGATACCCCATCACCTTATCGAACGAGGAGTTAAAGCGATACGGCACCGCCTCTTCAATACAGTAGGCGTCGGCAATATTCAGTACCTCACCCGACAAGGCACAATGGCCCACGATCGAAGACTCCGACAGCGCAATGGTGTGCTCCTCAAAGGCCACCGACACCGACGCATTTTTAGTGAGCTTAAAGCGCAGACTTGCGCCATCATCGTGGCGATCCAGCAGAAACAGCGATGCCGCATCACAACAGGCTAAGCGCTGGCCTTCAGTCAATATTTTTGCCAACAGTTTGTCGAGGTTCTGCTCGACCGACATGGCGATGCCCACATCGGTCAATAACGCCGCTTCGTCGTGGCGCACCAGAATATCGCGATGCAAACGCGCCTGCTGCTGACGCATGCGGCCATACTCCGCAACCATGAGCAGCATCTTGTTGGCGAGTTCATTTCCTATGGCATCGGGGTACTCAAACACATGAGCGGGTAATGTTGAGGGAGAATGTTCTTGCACAGGCTGCATCAGCGCGGGGGCCGCTTCGTACCAATCTTCGAAGGCCGCATGCTGCAGCAAAGGGGGTTCGAGCACCACCACATCGCAAGCACTCGCGAGTAGATCGTCAGGTTTGGTGAGCTCACGGCTAACAAACCGTCCTTCAGGACCCTCACCCAAACTCTGCAGCCAGTCGCTGCCCTTTGCCACTCCAATTCGGTATTGCGTTGCCATACTCCCTCCTCAACCGTCCAACGTAGGAAGCGCACACATCACGAGGCAAAAACCTTGGCGGTACAGCACTTATACTAGTCAAAATTTGAACAATTACCCCATCACCCTCATTACCTTTATTCAGCTTCTCCCACACTTGTTGCGCCACACGAACAAGCCAGCCCCTTCGTGCAGTGGGCCTCCTAAATCAATCACACACAAACACCAGGTGTAGCGCACCCAACAAAGCCCACAAAAAAGCCCGGCTGAACCACCGACTTTTTAACTTTCGCGCTATAAATATCGCACCGCTTACCGCTATAATACTGAGCGGAGACTTGAAATGATTTGCGTGAGTCTCCAGTTAGTAAGAAGGCGAGTCACAGTTTCGGGGACGATTTGGCTTCGACGCCGGTGGCGAAACCTGAGGTGCATGTCGAGTGTACAGTGGCACTCGTACTCCAATCGCTGTAAACGATAGTTGCAAACGACGACTACTACGGTGCTCAACTAGCTGCGTAAGCAGTGAAAAAGCACTTTTAGGGCTACGGCCCTAACGGTCTGTAGCAAGGTGCCTGTATCGCGCTGCAGACTGTCATCTAGAACAGGATCGCAAGCCGGCTTACTCAGGGTCTGCTTGTTAAACTTAACTGAGATCGCCGACCACGTCCTGCCCGTTGGGCTGTGGAAGGTTAAACTAATTAACGGAATCTAAGCATGTAGAGCCGATGGCAGAGTACTGGCGGACGCGGGTTCAATTCCCGCCGTCTCCACCAA
>JAWWBW010000019.1:0-23826 GCA_033720775.1 Oleiphilaceae bacterium
ACCCGGGGGTCAGAAGGTTTTTTCCCTCGATACATTATTCGAGGCATCACCTCCACGTCTAACCCACAAGCACTGCTCCTGATTAACGGAGTACCAGCAACCAGTCTGGTTTATGGGAATCGGGGTAACGCTTGGGGTGGCATGCCTGTAAAAAGCATCGAACGCATTGATGTAATTCGTGGCCCAGGCTCCGCTCTTTATGGCGCAGACGCATTCTCTGGAGTCATCAATATCACCACAAAACGCGGCAAAGATATTAAAGGAACGATAACAGGAGTTAGAGCAGGTAGTTTTGACACTTATGGCGCCTGGCTGGAGCACGGGGGACAACTTGGCCAGTTTGAGCTAGGCCTCACATTGGAGTATCAAACTTCAAATGGCCAAAAAGAAATAGTAGACAGTGACGCACAAAGTTCTTGGGATGCCCACCCCAGCACAAGCAGCAACGCAAGCTTAGCTCCCGGCGAAATGAATCGAGCATTAGATATGCTCGAATTGCGCTTTGCCCTGGACAGTGAATCAACTGAATTGAATGTTGGTTATCAAGGGCGTTACAACGGTGAAACAGGGCCTGGCATTGCGTTAGCACTAGATCCAAATGGCGAATTTAGGAGCGATCGATTTAATCTCGATATTCGTCACTCTGTTGAGGCATTAGTAGAACATCTGAGTACGGACATCAGGCTATCGTATCTTATTCAAACACAAGAAGTTGAAGAAGATTTCTACTTGTTTCCACCCGGAACTGAGGTACCAGTACTTGGACACAACTTCCCAGACGGAATGATCGGTAATCCGGGCCACAAAGAACAGACATCTCGATTGGATATACTAAACACATACGATGAGCCCGATAGGCATATACTTAAATTTGGCTTAGGCATATCACACGCAGATGCGTTGGAAATTACGGAAGAAAAGAACTTCAATGCCGACTTTAGCCCTAAACCCAATAAAGAAGTTGTTGACGACATCCCAGGTGAGATTTACTTACCGGAGAAATCCAGAACCAGTAGTTACGTTTATTTTCAGGATGAGTGGCAAATTAGGGAAAACTGGCAACTTACCAGCGGTATTAGATACGATCACTATTCGGACTTTGGAGGTACGTGGAACCCTAGACTTGCACTTATCTGGGCCACGACCAATAACCTAACCACTAAGTTGCTATACGGCAGAGCGTTTAGAGCACCATCAATGCAGGAGCGCCTCGTCAAAAACAACCCAATTTTACTTGGCAATGAAGATTTAGACCCTGAAACCATTGATACAGTAGAGCTTGGCTTCTATAACCAACCTTCGAGAGAATGGCGCTACAGCGTGAACCTGTTCTACTATGAGATCGATGACTATATAGAGTTTATGCCCATCGGAGGCTTTCTAAGACAGGCTCAGAACGTCGGAGAGCGTGAAGGCTATGGTGGTGAACTAGAGCTAACATACAGTACAGAGACTTTTAACGCTGTCGCTAATTTCGCTCATCAAACATCTGAGAACAAGCGAACTAACTCTGATGTCGGCGAAGCGCCAAATAACCAATTCTACATGCGTCACGAATGGGATCTTAATGAGAAATGGAATTTAGACTATCAATTAAATTGGGTGGGAAAACAAAAGCGGATCGCAGGCGACAGCAGAGAAGCAACTGACGACTATACAACCATTGACATAACTCTAAGCAAAATGGGTTTCTTTGGTCAGAACAACGAAGTAAGTTTTTCCATCTTGAATGCATTTAATGCCGATGTACGAGAGCCTGCTCCAGCAACAGTACCAAATGACCTGCCGCTCGCGGGAAGAAGTTTTAATGCAGAACTGTCGCTAAGTTTTTAAGGTTCTAACAGGCAACTCTCGCTGCCTTTCACCGGTATAAACGACGTCAGAAGCCCTCAAAGGTAACAAGCTATGGTCCGGTCTCTCCTTAGCGTCGACGTAGCAAGCTAGCACCCCAGCCATAGTACAAAGGCTGAATAGATTGTAAAACGCAGATTTGGAAATTCCTTCATCAGCCATAATGACGGCAATATACCCCCCAACATTGAGTGTCTCTCCAATGTCAACAGCAAGGTAGTCATTCAGCCTCATAATGGCATTCTCGTGCAGCCCGCCCCCTAAGCCAAGCTGTCTAGCCAGCCTCAAAAGCACAGGCACTCGTTCATCACCAGTTGCCAATGGTCTAGAAAAGCCCATCATTTTTAAGTGGCCACCGTTCTGAACCAAATTTGCACTAACGAGCTCCTGTGGAGACGCCCCCTTGCTCAGCTCATTTGAGATTCTTATGACGGAATCATAGAGAGCCTTCGCTGCTCCCCCACCATACATCACAGAATCACTTGCCAACGCTCCCATAAAGGTCGCAGCGCCGGGCCTTGTCTGCAGCTCACCAAAAAACGCACCCACCGTGTTACACCAAATTCTGGGGTCTGGCCAACTCAAACTAACAAATGCCGCTTCTACCCACCTAGCCAATTCTTTTTTCTGAGATTTACCCGTTGCGACCCGAAGTAAGTGCTCAAAGTATCGGTCCCTAGGCAAAATATCGTTAAGCAAATCCTCGCCATGACTAAGAACCTTGTCACCAACTCTCCAGCCGCCCGTAGCACTATATATTCGAGCACGGCGTTTATCCCAGTAATCAATATTCAATGACATAGTGCTCATCCTTAATAAACGGCAAAGAGTTCGCTGGCTTCTCTACATATTCAGCAGCATGAGCAAACATTCCCGGCAACGCAACCAGCTGGTATAGACCAGTAGCTTGGGCGCGCCTTATTCCAAGAAGTTTAAATGCACATGCTACGATCATTTCAGGCATCAGACCAAAAGCCGCTCCAGTTTTAGCCCTTAGCAGATCATCCACCTTTTCCAACCGTGCAAACTGAGGATATTCATCAAACTCATCGCTAAAGTGGTTCAATAACTTCTTTGTCCAGTTATCCGCACTCCCATACTCACTACCGACGCCAGGTAGGCAAGATGAATCATCATGCAGGTCTGACGGCGCAAGCTTGTGAAGTAACTCTTCTGGACTTAGACTTTCTGACTCATCCAGTAGTGCCATGCATTCTACTAAACGACCAGCACCACCTCGTCGACCACCGAATGCCGCTGAAATAATAGGCACCAGATGTTCATGATAAGTCATGCTCGCTGCAGCTGTGACCCCGGCCCTAGTAGCTGGGTGCCGGGGCCCCGGATTAATAAACAAAATCAACAGCCGTCGAAATAATACCTTCTCCTTCTCAGAAGGAAGCTCTCCTCTGAAAAGTAAAAAAATTGCTTCTTCATAAGAACAATGCTTGGCTAACTCAAACAGGTTGTATCCACAACAGAACACATCATCAACTTGATATGAGTTATCTGTAGAAGGAATTTCCTGCCATATTCGCGTCTGTTGAGTCACAGAATCTAAGGTGTCTTCTCTTAACTTTGATTGATGTAGATTCCCTTTAAGGTCGTCCCTGCTCACACCACTTTCCTCACCACTTGAGACGCCTTGTGCGTGAATGCTACGGGCTCTTCGGTCTGACGTAGCACTTTAACGCGACTCGACATAGGAGGCACTTGCTGCGCATCCACATGGACATCAAGCAAAACCGGCCCACGTCGCTGAAACAGGCTATTCACATCCAGGTGCTGCAACTCCTCCATTGAGTCGACAGTGTACGCATGCACTCCCATTGACTTTGCCATCATGGCAAAGTCTACCTGCGGCAGGTTGTTGGCGATATTTTCGGCTCCGCCGAGAGCTTGCCCGTGTTTGATCATGCCCAAATGCGCATCATTGAGAATCACAAACACAATATTGAGACTATGCTCTTGAGCGACAGTGATTTCCTGGCCGCTCATCAACAGACTGCCATCGCCAGTAAAGCAAACTACTGGCTTTTCGGGATCGGCGAAGGCCATTCCAATGGCACTACCAATGGCCCAGCCCATCGACGCAAAGCCCATTCCAATATGGAACAGTTTCTTGCGGCAATCACTATGCTGTCTGCTTTGCCAGTAGTGCACGCCCCACAAAAAGCTGTTGCCTGTATCCATCAGCGCCTGCGTACCTTCAGGCACCCACTGGCTCATATGCCAAAACAGACTCTGCGGTTTTACCGGCGCACCCATATCCAGACAGGCGTCACGATCCCGGTAGTTAATGTAGGAATGAAAACCATGCGTATCGAGAGACTGGTTTATTTTCGAGGTTCGATTAAGGTCGCAGTGCTGCTCCAAAAACGCACGCACAATGCTCGAAGGTGAACCAAGCACACTCAAACGCGCCATGATCGATCGGCATAAGTGCTCGGGGTTATCAGAAATATGAATCAATCGATTGGAAAAAATGGCCTTTTCATCCCAACCGCCGGTGGTCACTTCATCGAGCGCCGAGCCAATGACGACAACATGCTCGGCACTTTTCTCCAACAGAGCCATACGCGCGCTCTCATGACCACCAAGGCCAAAGACACCGCGGTACAATGGGTGCGAGTTGGGTACCAGCCCCTTGGCCATTGGCGTCGTCACCAACAGCCAGCGCTTGGCCTCGGCCATCGCCAGAATATCGTCCATATCATTGGCACAACCGTGCCCAATCACTAGCGTCACCTTTTTGGCTTTGGCAAGCCGCGATAACACAAGCTCCTGCCCTTCCCGACTTGGCATAATGTCGTGATTAATAAAAGCGCGCATACCGATTTGCGTGTCGGGCGCTTTGACTTTTGCCTTCATGATGTCGAGAGGAACACTCAAATGCACCGGGCCCGGATGTCGGCTTTTCGCGAAGCTGATCGCTTGCACCAGTTTGGCTTCAAGCTGAGCTGGATGAGAAACCAAAGTGTTGTAGCGGGTGCAGCTATCAAACATCGATACCGTATTAATTCCGGTGCAAGAACCTTCTTGAAAGGCACCCAGACCAAAGCGCTCAATAGAGGGCTGACCAGAAATGACCAGCAGGGGGATTTCATCTGCAAAGGCATTGGCCACCCCTGTGAGTAAATTGGTCGCTCCCGGCCCGGAGGTAGAGCACACCACGCCAAGCTTACCCGTCGCACGAGCATAACCGTCGGCCATGAACGCTGCGCCAGTCTCATGCCGTGCCAGCACTGCTCTAGGACCACCACGGCGAGCACTGCGCGCCAATGCATTATAAAGCGGCTCTATACTGCCGCCCGGAACCCCAAACACATACTCAATGCCCAGACGTTCCAAATAACTTACAATGAGATCGCCGTTCTCGACCATCTTCTACCCCCATAGAAACCCAACGACTACTTTCTACGTCTATCATTTCCTTTGTTGAGAGCACGACTGTTTTTGTATCGCTATCGAGATCGCACCCACTCATCCCCTGAGCTCATAACTGGTAGGTCTTTTATAATTTTTTTATCTAAGCTTATATAGCCTACTATCGCAAACAAATGTGAAACACAGATGAATGTGTGAAGTGGTATCCAAATATCAGGCCAAAAATATTAGTCCTTTGTTTTTTATAGCTTTTTATTCTTTATTGTTGACCATATGGAAAGCAAACGAAAAAAACGCCAATATTACGTCAGCGTACACGTGTAACTTCCACCCAAACCGAAACAAAAAACGGCCGCATAAGCGACCGCTCGATTTGACGAAGAAGAGAGCTAATCAGCTTCGCGATCTCGAAACCCGATTAGGTAAAGGATGGCATCAAGGCCCAGATTGGAAATTGAATGTTTGGCAGATTCTTTTACTAAAGGCTTGGCTCTAAAAGCTACACCCAACCCGGCACGACTCAACATGGGTAAATCATTCGCGCCATCACCCACTGCGATGACCTGCTGACGACCTATATTCTCTTTGGCTGCAAGCTCGTCGAGTAGCTCGGCTTTGCGCTGACCATCTACCACTCGCCCGGTTACTCTACCCGTCACCTTGCCGTTTTCGATTTCCAGTTCATTGGCAAAAATGTAGTCAATACCAAGCTTCTGCTGCAAGCCGCGCGCAAAATACGTAAAGCCACCCGACAAAATAGCCGTTTTGTAGCCAAGACTTTTAAGCGTTGAAATCAGTCGCTCGGCGCCTTCTGTCATTTTGAGGCGTGCAGCAACGCGCTCCAAAACCGCTTCGTCCAGCCCTTTCAATAAGCCGACTCGGCGCGCAAAGCTCTCGGTAAAATCGATCTCTCCTCGCATAGCCTGCTCAGTAATTTCAGCCACCTGCTCACCCACACCAGCCTCTTTGGCAAGCTCGTCAATGACCTCAGCCTCAATCAGGGTCGAATCCATATCAAATACCACCATGCGACGATTGCGACGATGCATGCTGTCTTGTTGAAAGGCAATATCGACATTGAGTTCGCTGGCGATTTGCAGAAAGTCGGCGCGCAAACGATCCAGATCGGGCGGCGTGCCTCTCACCGAGAATTCAATACAGGCCTTGCTGCTGCTCACATCCTGATCGAGTGAAGGTCGCCCCGATAAACGGGTGATATTGTCGATATTCAATCCATGTGAGGCAGTCACTTGAGATACGCTCGCGATCTGTTCGGCACTAATAGATCGCGACAGGAGTGTCACGATGTAACGCGCCTTACCTTTGCCCTCAACCCATAGCTGATATTCGTCACGCGAGACCGGCTTGAAATCGACGTCAAGCCTAAGCTCATGCATGCGAAACAGCAGATCCTTCATCACACCGGAGGCATCAGCCTCGTTCGGAATCTCGATCAGAATGCCCCAAGTCAGGTGGTCATGAATCACGGCCTGACCTATATCGAGAATACGAATCTGGTACTGCGCCATAATGCCGGTAATCTCTGAGGTCAGCCCCGACTTGTCACGGCCAGATACGTTTATCAGTATGAGTTCACTCAATCGTTATTCCTCTAGATAAATTAGGATTATTCAAGGTTCTGCCTTAATCCGTGTTTTCTGGTGATTGATCCACTTCCGGCGAGGTATCGACAGCCGCTCTCAGCACTTCGATCCGATCAACCTTTTGCAAGCCTCGTGGTAACTTGTGACCGCGACGTCCCCGCTCGCCCACATAGTGCTCCAGATCATTAAAGCGCAATTTAAGGTGGCGCTTGCCGGAGTGAATCACTAACTGATCTTCCGCGCAAAATAGCGCAACGGCGACCATTAATTCTTCTCGACTCTGCACCCTCGCCGAAGGAATGGAAATAATCTTATTCCCCTTACCTTTGGCCAACTCGGGCAAATCCTTAAGCGGAAATACCAACATACGTCCTTCATTACTGACCGCGACAATAAACTCACGCTCTACATCCGACACCCGTTGCGGCACCATCACCTCGGCACCCTTGGGTAGGCTCAAGGCGGCCTTTCCGGATTTGTTCTTGCTCTGTAAATCACCCAATTTGGTAATGAAGCCATAGCCGGCGTCACTCATCATCAGCAATCGATGATCAGCCTCACCCATGACCACTGCCTTAAAGGTGGCGCCTGAAGGCGGGTTGATCTTGCCGGTGAGAGGTTCGCCCTGCCCTCGTGCCGACGGCAGTGTGTGTGCCGGCACAGTGTAAGACCGCCCGGTGGAGTCGATAAACACGGCGCCCTGATGGCTCTTGCCTTTCGCCGATAGCGCATAGGCATCCCCCGATTTATAGCTCAAACCGGCAGGGTCAATATCGTGCCCTTTCGCCGCGCGCACCCAGCCTTTTTCAGACAGCACTACCGTGACAGGCTCAGAACTCAGCAGATCGGCCTCGGTGAACGCGCGCGCTTCTTTGCGCTCAATGATCGGTGAACGACGATCATCCCCATACTTTTCAGCGTCGGCCATCAACTCTTCTTTAATCAGCTTTTTCATCAAGGCTTTTGAGCCAAGCGTTTTAAGCAGATGCTTACGTTCTTTTTCAAGCTCCTCCTGCTCCGCCTTGATTTTCATTTCTTCGAGTCGCGCCAGTTGTCGCAACTTGGTGTCGAGAATGTAGTCGGCCTGCACTTCGGTTAAATCAAAGCGCGCCATCAACACCGCCTTGGGATCGTCTTCGGTGCGAATGATATGGATCACCTCGTCAATATTCAGAAAAGCGATCAAAAGACCTTCAAGCAAATGCAGGCGTTTTTCCACTTTATCGAGGCGGAACTGCAAGCGCCGCGTCACCGTATCGGTACGGTAACGCAACCACTCGGTAAGGATGGTGCGCAGATCTTTCACTGCAGGCTTGCCATCGATACCAATCATATTCAGGTTCACGCGGTAGTTCTTTTCGAGATCGGTCGAGGTGAACAGATGGCCCATCAATGCTTCCACATCCACGCGATTCGAACGCGGCACAATCACCAGACGCGTCGGGTTCTCGTGGTCCGATTCGTCCCGCAAGTCTGCCACCATGGGCAGCTTTTTGGCCTGCATTTGTGCGGCAATCTGCTCGAGCACCTTGGCGCCAGATACCTGATGCGGCAACTCTGTCACCACGATATCGCCGTTTTCCTTGTTGTAAACGGCGCGCATTTTGACCGAGCCACGGCCGGTTTCGTAAAGATTCCGCAACTCCGCAGCAGGCGTAATGATTTCGGCGGAGGTTGGAAAGTCGGGGCCTTTCACGTGCTCCATCAATTGCTGCGTGGTGGCCTGTTCGTCATCCAACAACCGTACACAGGCGCTGGCGACCTCGCGCAGGTTATGCGGAGGAATATCGGTCGCCATACCCACGGCGATCCCGGTAGTGCCATTCAGTAACAGGTTCGGCAGGCGCGCGGGCAGCGTTTTAGGTTCTTCCATGGTGCCGTCAAAGTTTGGCACCCAGTCAACCGTGCCTTGTCCCAACTCGCTCAGCAGCACCTCAGCGTAAGGCGCCAAACGCGATTCGGTATATCGCATTGCTGCAAAAGATTTGGGATCGTCGGGTGAGCCCCAGTTACCCTGCCCGTCGATGAGGGGATAGCGGTAACTGAAGGGCTGCGCCATCAAGACCATCGCCTCGTAACAGGCACTATCACCGTGCGGATGAAACTTACCTAATACGTCCCCCACGGTACGGGCCGACTTCTTATACTTTGCTGTTGCCTTGAGTCCCAATTCAGACATGGCGTAAACAATGCGGCGCTGAACTGGCTTGAGACCATCGCCCAAATGCGGCAGGGCACGATCCAAAATAACGTACATGGAATAATCGAGATAGGCTTTCTCGGTGTAGTCGCGCAGCGTGACCTGTTCGACACCGTCTTCATAGGTGAGATTCTGATCGCTCATAATTTTTATCGGGGCCTTGCAAGAAACCTCAGCGTGGGCCGGTTCACCCAAAACACTGTTATCGGACGAGTTATTAGACTTTGGAAACTCGCCATTATAGGCACTGATCCCTTGCAATCAAAGGCCCAGGCGGACTTTCACTCAACAGAATTAAAAAACCGAAATTCGCGCTCAAAAAACCGAGTCAAAGCCCAAATGACATGATAAGATATTTTGAGAATCGGCTAGGGAGTCCCAGAATTTCCACGCCCTCACACAACAATTTGGCGCGTATGACACAGGAGCAATTCCTTCTTGCTCCGGGTAAAACAAATGCCACCAACGTTGTGACAGGCGAGGACACTGCTTCACGCTGTACCCAAAACGATTGATTCATAAAAACAGGCTAGAAAAATAACAGTGATTTCCCGTTTTACTTTCAATTCAACTTGGATATGGACTAGGCAACTAAATGAGTTCAAGTGTCATAGCGACTGCCCGCGAAGAAATTCAGGAAAGTTTTTCATTTGGGGCAACGACAGATGCTGAGCATGAGCAACACTCTTCCTCAGCAGCTTTATCTCCGGAGCAGAACGTGAACAGTCTCACTGCCCCGCAAGGCAACTGCCTCAAACTCAAAGGCTCTCTGGTACCCATGACGGTGCTTGAATTGAGCTATTTTCGCAACGAAAAATTCGACGAAGAACTCCAAGCCAAAATAAAGCAGGCTCCCGATTTCTTTGAAAACCTCCCGGTCGTGATCGATCTTACAAAATATGTGGAGCCAGGCCTTCCTTTTGAAGCGCTTCTGGACAGCTGTCAGCAGCACTCCATCAAGGTCGTCGCTATTCGCGGCGGCAGTGATGAACTGCAACTCGCAGCCAAGCGTGCAGGTTTAAGCCTCCTCGCCGCCCAAAAGGAACGGGCTAGCGCCCCCGCAGCCGAGGAGGTGGTAGAAGAAGTCGTTGTGGCGCCAACGCTCCCGAGCAAAGATAACGAAAATGCACCCGAAACAGGTGCGGAGCAGGCGACTAACAATGAGGCGCCAATCGTAAAAGAACGCCAGGTAAGCAAGGTCGTGCACCACCCTATTCGATCAGGCCAACAGGTCTATGCTTCGGATGGCGATTTGATCGTTATGGCTTCGGTGAGCGCGGGTGCAGAAATCCTGGCAGACGGTAACATTCATGTTTACGGTGCCCTACGTGGCCGCGCCCTTGCCGGCGTCAAGGGTGATAGTAGCGCACGCATTTTTTGCCACAGTCTGGACGCTGAGCTCGTCTCGGTAGCCGGGCAGTACAAAATCAGTGAAGACATTGGCGCAGAAATCAGTGGCAAACCTGCTCAGGTATATCTTGAAGGCAGCACTCTGCGACTCAAGGAGATAGAACTTTAGACCCTGCTAACTTTTCGGGGTCAACATTATAAGAGCACTTTTTTTGTGAGCGCTCACCATAACTAACCAGACGTCTATTTGGTTAACCCCGGCACAGACGTATAGCAACATGGGAAACGAACATTGGCTAAAATAATCGTTATTACTTCGGGCAAAGGCGGCGTGGGCAAAACCACCAGCAGCGCCTCCATTTCTACGGGTCTCGCACTCAAAGGTCATAAAACAGTCGTCATCGACTTTGACGTGGGCTTGCGTAATCTCGACCTTATCATGAACTGTGAACGACGCGTGGTGTATGACTTCGTCAACGTCATTAATGGCGAAGCCACGCTCAATCAGGCGCTGATCAAAGACAAGCAGGTTGAAAATCTTCATATCCTGCCCGCATCCCAGACGCGCGACAAAGACGCTCTCACCAAAGAAGGCGTCGAAAAAGTGCTAAACGACTTGTCCGAGCGCTTCGATTACATCATTTGCGACTCTCCTGCCGGTATCGAGCATGGCGCACAAATGGCGCTTTACTTTGCCGATGAAGCGATCATCGTCACCAACCCGGAAGTCTCGTCCGTGCGCGATTCGGACCGCATTCTGGGCATATTGCAAAGCAAATCACGTCGTGCCGAGCTGGGCCACGACCCGGTTCGCGAACACCTGCTGCTCACACGCTACAACCCCGAGCGCGTGACCAAGGGCGAAATGTTAGGCGTTGAAGACGTAAAAGAAATTCTCGCCATTAAACTACTGGGCGTCATTCCCGAATCACCGGCAGTGCTCTCAAGCTCCAACTCCGGTGTGCCGGTTATTCACGATCAGACCACCGATGCAGGACAAGCCTACAGTGACGCGGTCGCGCGCCTTTTAGGCGAAGACAAACCTCATCGTTTTCTCGATGTTCAGAAAAAAGGCTTCTTCAAACGCATGTTTAAGGGGTCAGCAACGGCATGAGTTTTTTGGATTACTTTAAGAGCAAGAAAAAGAACACCGCATCCATCGCGAAAGAGCGTTTGCAGATCATCGTTGCCCATGAACGCGGCCAACGAGAACAACCTGATTACCTGCCACAATTGCAGCAGGAAATTCTGGATGTTATTCGAAAATACGTTCCGATCGATCAGGACCAGGTACAGGTCCAACTCGACAAGAACGAAAATTGTTCAGTGCTTGAACTGAATGTAACGCTGCCGGAGTAAGCCCGGCAGCCCAAGGGCTTAGTATGGCCGGCCCAAACGGGCGCGGCCAGTCTCCGGCCACATGCAGCGAGACAAGATGCCACACATCATACGCTACATTCCGGTGCCTCACTCTGTGCACCACCGCTATCGTTTCCTGTTAGGCAACAACGAACTCTCTCGTCTCTGCATACGACATTACACCACCACACTCGCTATGCTTCTCCCGAGCAGGAAGCTCCGGCGCCCAAAAACACGAATGAGCACACATCATGAGCATCACCCCCACTGACACTCTCGTCGCACGCGACATTATGACGCCACACGTCAAGACTGTGCCGCATAACTGGACCATGCACAAATTTGCCGCGTTCTTGGCTGATAACGATATTTCCGGCAGCCCCGTGTCCAATAAAGATGGCGAGGTAATTGGGATCGCCACCCTCAAGGATATAGCCGACTTCCACTTCAATTCTGTAAGCAAGGACTACGAGGCGATGATGAATGACGAAGAACTCAAAGAGGCGCGCCGCTTGCGCATGATGATCTTTGAGGGCATGGCCAAGCTACCCGTTGAAGTAGGCGACATTATGACTCCGATCATTTTTTCGGTCACCGAGAACTCACCAATTAAAGAAGTCGCCAAACTCATGATGCAGGAACACCTGCACCGTATTTTTGTCAAAAAGGAGGAAAAAATTACCGGCATCATTACCACATACGACCTGCTGAAGGTAATTGTGGACGAACTCGCCTGAGTCTTGCCAGCCTGGGCCGCGCCTTTCGGGCAATCTTTAAACTGAATAGGAAGTAACGATGGTTAAAACCAAGAATAAAAGCCCTAACAAGCTGTATGTCCTCGATACCAACGTGCTCATGCACGAACCTGAATCCATTTACAAGTTTGAAGAACACTCCGTATTTATCCCGCTTCGCGTTCTCGAAGAACTCGATTCCCACAAGCGCGGCCAGAACGAAATTGCTCGCAATGCACGTCAGGCGCACCGTTATTTAGACGAGTTACTGTCCACGATCGATATCGAAGATCTGGAGAAAGGCATCCGGCTTGGCAACAGCGGCACCCTGCTCTTCCAAACCTTCCATCAGGATCGCGAACGCGTTGCGGACAACGAAATTATCGAAGTCACCAAACAGCTGCGCGATAACGTGAAGGACCAAAACATCAGCGTTGTACTGGTCACCAAAGATATCAACATGCGCATCAAGGCTAGCGTGCATGGTTTGGTTTCTGAAGACTACCGCAACGATCAGGTGTCCATCACTGGAGACGAAAGCCTTTTTGGTGGTCAACTCGAAATCACTGACGACATGTGGTCTGCCGCAGGCGTCAATGTAGAAGTGGAGCGCGAGGACTCGCAAGAACTTGGCACGCTGATTATCTACAAGATAACAGCCCCCTGGATCAATAACTGGACCCTCAACACACACATCTACTCCGACTCCACCACCAACAAAAATTTTCGCGGCATTTTACGTGCGATTGAGGGCAATACTGCCACAATCGAAATGCTCCCTGACTTTGAAAATCAGTACCACTGCTGGGGCATTCAGGCCAAGAATAAAGAGCAGAACTTTGCGCTCTCGGTACTGACCGATCCTGAAATCGACTTTGTAACCATCGCCGGCGATGCAGGCACCGGGAAAACACTGCTGACACTGGCTGCAGGCTTGCAAATGGTCTACGAAGACAAGTTCTACGATGAGATTATCGTGACACGCGCAACCGTGCCGATGGGCGAAGACATTGGATTTTTACCTGGCGAGGAAGAAGCCAAAATCGAGCCCTGGATGGGCGCCATCACCGACGCGCTTGAAACACTTAGTGCAAGCCCTGAAGGCAATGATTTCGAACGAAAATCCGGAGTGGAGTTTTTGAAGAGCCGGGTCAAAATCAAAAGCTCGAGCTTTATGCGTGGCCGCAGTTTTTCAGACAAGTTTTTTCTTATCGACGAAGCCCAAAACCTCACCGCAGCCCAGATGCACGGTTTGATTTCACGGGCAGGCCCCGGAACAAAGGTCGTGGCAATCGGCAACCTGAAACAAATCGACACCCCCTACCTCAGCGCATCAACCAGCGGTTTCAGCTTTGCCATCGACCGCATGCGCAACTGGCAACACTACGCACATATCACGCTCAAGAGCGTGGAACGCTCGCGCCTCGCAGATTATGTGGCAGCACACTTTTCAGATTAATCGTAGGGACAAGATCCAGGGGCGAGTCTCCAAACTCCCCCTGATCACAAAGGTTAGCGCCGCAAATTCATTAGCGCTTCAAAATTAACATCCATTTTTATTGGTTCTGGTGAAGCCGTGTCGTCATCAGCATAACGAAGGTGAACTGCTTTTACGTCTTCCAGGTTTTCCCGCAACAGTGGCGTTAAACCAGGATCAAAATGTTCTCCAGCCCGACTCTCTATATAAGACAAGGCATCATCAATCGACCATGCTGTTTTATAGGGCCTTCTTGACGTTAAGGCATCAAATACATCCGCAATGGCGACTATTCGCGCGACTAACGGAATTTCCTCGGCAACCAGGCCCATCGGGTAACCCGAACCATCCCATTTCTCGTGATGGCTGAGCGCAACAACTCGCGCCATCTGAAGCAACTCACTATGATGCTCCCCAATGATATCGGCACCAAACTCCGGGTGCCCCCGCATCAGCTCCATCTCATCATCTTCGAGCTTGCCAGACCTGCACAGGATCTGGTCGGGAATCTTGATCTTGCCGATATCATGCATAGGTGCTGCCAGCTTTAAAGTCTCAGCATCATGCTCATTCATACCTGCTGCCAAGGCAATAATTCGGGCATATTCGCTCATACGCAAAACATGACGCCCGGTTTCGTTGTCTTTAAATTCGGCCGCTCGCCCCAAGCGTTCTATAACGGCCACTTGCGTTTCGTGAATTTCACGCGTTCGCTCACGCACAAGCCGCTGCAGCTCGCGATTTTGATCGTACAGGGCCAGATGAGTTTTCACCCGGGCACGCACAATGGCCGGATTCACAGGTTTGGTGATGTAATCGACAGCGCCTACCTCAAAACCATGAGACTCATCACGCACATCCCCCAGAGCAGTGACAAAAATGACGGGAATATCTCGCGTCAGATAATCCTGTTTCAACCGCTCACATACTTTGAAACCGTCCATCACCGGCATCATCACATCGAGTAAAACCAGATCCGGGCGCGGTTTCTCTTTAGCGCGCATCAGCGCTTCTTCACCGGACGCAACCAGTACGACCTCGTAGCTGGTCGACAACACCGCATCCAGAATCAAACGATTCTGCTCACTATCGTCAACAACCAGAATTACCTGCGTCTCGCTCTCTTCACCTAGCGGGGCTTTATGCTTCAAACCCGGCCCTCCATCCAACATGTGCCACGAGCAGGTAGAATGCGGATTCCCATAGAATCGCCACCTTCTGCTCCTTCCTCATTTGTATAGTCGCAAAAAGCAAAAAATCCAGTTTTATAACCATACGGTCAACTACCACTCATGCCATAGCGCTCTAAGCCCGGCAAATGAACACGCCGCAAATAGTGCTGCCAATCTATCGTGTCGCAACCCACTTGATAACGCTCCTGATCGAGCTGCGTAAAGCGTTGACTCATTGCCATCAGGTGACTGTTATCAAAAACGTAATGCGGATTGGTATAGAACGAATAGATGGTGGCGAGCTTGAGCGTTATTTCCACCGACTTCAGCTTTTCTTCAACTTTGACGTCACCGTGACTCAACTTTAATTTCGCCTTGAGCAACGCTCGTTGCGATTGCATAGCAGCCAAAAATGCGCCACGGTGCACAGCCTTTAGCCCCTGCCCGGGGCGTCGTTGTCGCGTCAGACGAGGGAAACGCTCCCAGTGCGTATTCAACTCGTTAGTCACGATATCAATATACTCTCCAACAGTGACCGGCGATGCCGTACTGCTGCATACCTGATAAATACTTGCCACCGCATCGTCATCCTTGCATAGCAGGCGCTCAGCAAGCGAGAGAATGACGGCATTTACCACACGATCAACCGGCACCACATCGAGCACACCTTTGCGGCGCGCAGGAAATAGCGAAAAGCGACGCCGTGCATAAGCGAGAGTGAGTGCGTCCGCTACTTTTACCCCCTCAATCCAGCCAGGTCGGGGTTCCTCATAAGCACTTTCAATGATGGAAGGCCGTACAATACTCAGGCGGTTGCCGGGAAGATGCCGAAGCAGCAATTGCTCGCCCAGCCATTTAGTGAAGGTATAGGTATCGTTCCAACCAAATTTATTGGCCAGATCAATCCCCAAATCGATCAAAGCATGTTCTTCATCCTGCCCCTGTTTACGCTGTTTAAGCGTCATCATTGCATCATGCAATCGATCAATCAGTACGCTTTCATCCAGCGAATCGCCAAAGTCACAAATGGCTTCTTCGTCATACGCCTGCACCGCTTGCTCCTGCAACTGGCCACGGTGATAGCCATGCACATAACAGGTAGACACATGCACTAAGGGAATGCCGCCAGCCGCTTCCAAAAAGTCGACAACATGCAAGAGGCTTAGGGTATTGATTTGCAGCGCCTGATCCAGCGGTTCTCTAAAGTTCACACTCGCGGCGGAATTGATCACCACATCAATTTTTTGCGCCAGCTGGCCATATTCCTCACTTGAAAGAGCAAAGCGCGATTGGGTCAACTCCCCGGTAATACATTGAATTTTTTGCTCGCAAAAGAAACGAAATGCCTCATCACCTTGCTCTTCACGCAAACGATCAAAGACAGAGGAGGGATAAATCTCCTGCCAAAAACGTTCTGTGGCGCTGGAATAGTCGGAAGATGGGCGCAGCATCAGAGTGACGCTGGAGATATCGGGGTTACAGCGGAGCAGCTTTTCAAGCAAGGCCTTACCCAAAAAGCCGCTGACGCCCGTGATAAAAAGGTGTTTTCCCTCTAGCGCCGCGACGACGCGTAGTGCTTCTGTCATGTCTTATCCTCGATGTATTGCCTGTTGCAAATCATCGATGGACTACTTGTAGCTTGCTCTGCCGACACGTTGTCGACGCTACCGCATCGATATTGTCCTTAACTCTTTATTTTGAATCTTTTCTTTTATATTGATGCTGAAAGTTGTGACCCAAGCTGCACCCTCTGGCTGCGTGGAACCATGAAAATCCGCAGCGCTCAAGCTCGCACGGCGCAATCCGGGCAAGCCGGATCACGCTTGAGACCAAGACTACGCCACTCCATATACATTGCATCAAAAATCAGTAACCGACCTACCAGTGACTGACCCACTCCTGCCAACAGCTTGACGGCTTCAAGCGCCTGCATGGCACCGATTACACCCACCAGAGGCGCGATCACTCCCGCCTCCGAGCAGGTCAGCGCCTCTTCTTCAATGTCCTGATACAAACAGCGATAGCAGGGGCTTTCGGGCAAACGAGGATCAAAGCTTGCGATTTGGCCTTCGAAGCGAATGGCGGCTCCTGAGACCAAGGGTGTCATGGCAGAAACACAGACCCGATTCAGCAAAAAGCGAGTGCTAAAATTGTCGGTGCAGTCGAGCACAAGGTCAACGCTTTTTACCAGTTTTTTCAGCGCGCTTTCGTCAAGCTGAGCGTGGTGGCTGGACACAGCTACTTCTGGATTAATCGCCGCAATCCTGCGCGCCGCTGAAACCACTTTGGCTTCGCCGATATCGTCGGTACCGTGCGCAATCTGGCGCTGCAGATTACTCAGGTCAACCGTGTCAAAATCGACCAACTCTAGATGGCCAACGCCCGCTGCAGCCAGATACAGTGCGACGGGAGAGCCCAACCCACCAAGACCAACAATCAAGACACGACTTTGCTTTAACGCCAGCTGCCCTGCGGCATCAAAGGCAGGCAGCATGATTTGACGGCTGTAGCGCAGCAACTCGTCATCGCTCAGGTCGGTCGCATGGTGTTCAGACATTGCCCGCTCTCCTATCTTCCTCTTTACCTGGCACGTATTGCCCCACACTTACCCGGTCGCGCCCTCCAAGATCCTGAATCGTGCTCACACATTGATATCCATGCATCGCGAACAGCTCACGAACCGCATCGCCCTGATCATAGCCATGCTCGAGCAACAGCCAACCTTCCGGTTCAAGATAGCCCTGTGCGTGAGCGATAATGTGCGACAAATCTGCCAATCCACCCGCCCCTGAGATCAAAGCACTCGCCGGCTCAAAGCGCACATCTCCCTCACGCAAATGCGGGTCATCTGGATCAATATAAGGAGGATTACTCACAATCAGGTCAAACCGTTGATCGTTCATCGCACTAAACCAGTCTGACTGCATAACCTGCACATTGGCGATAGCACAATCTTTGGCGTTTTGTTGGGCCAGCAGCACCGCATCAGGCACGCTGTCGACCGCCCATATCTGCCAGCTGGGGCGTTCACTCGCCAGGGCCAGAGCAATGGCACCAGTGCCGGTACCCAAATCAAGCACCCGGGCTTGTGCTGGAAGTTTCAATTGGAGAGCCTGTTCCACCAACAACTCAGTGTCGGGACGCGGAATCAAGGTATGTGGCGAAACGGCCAGATCAAGCGTCCAAAAACCCTGCTTACCTAACAGATGTGCTACTGGCTCGCCCTGACCCCGGCGCTCAATCAATTGCAAATATCGCTCTCGTTGCGTCGCATCCAGCTCGCGCTCCGGCCAGGTACGCAGATAACCGGTTGAAACACCTAACACCGAGGCTAACAACAACGAAGCATCCAGCTGCGCCGTATCACTACTGATTGCCTGCGCGGCTTTCAGCGCTTCATCGATTCGCATTAGCCTTCGTTCATGCTGGCCAACAGGTCGGCCTGATGCTCACGTAACAAAGGATCGATAATTTGGCCGAGATCGCCTTCCATCACTTCGTTCAGCTTATATAAGGTGAGATTGATGCGGTGATCCGTCACGCGCCCCTGTGGAAAATTGTAGGTGCGAATACGTTCTGAGCGATCGCCACTGCCCACCAGACTCTTTCGCGTCGAGCTCTGCTCTTCGGCTGCTGCCTCCTGCTGCGCACTCAACAACTTGGACTGTAACAACGACATGGCCTTGGCCTTGTTTTTATGCTGGGAACGTTCGTCCTGACACTCCACCACGACACCGGTTGGCAAGTGCGTGATACGAATAGCCGAATCGGTTTTGTTGACGTGCTGACCACCGGCACCCGATGCACGAAATGTATCGATCCGCAGATCCGCCTTGTTAATATCGATGGCATCCACCTCAGCCGCCTCGGGCATTACCGCAACCGTACAAGCAGAGGTATGAATACGGCCCTGTGATTCCGTTTCGGGAACCCGTTGCACCCGATGCGCGCCGGACTCAAACTTAAGCGCACCGTAAACGCCCTCGCCCACCACCCGCGTAATGATTTCCTTATAGCCACCATGCTCGCCGGGGTTCTCGCTGACGACTTCTACTTTCCAGCGCTTCTGCTCAGCATAACGCGAGTACATGCGAAACAGATCGCCCGAAAAAATCGCCGCTTCATCGCCTCCGGTACCAGCACGAATTTCAAGAAACACGTTATTGGCATCATTAGGGTCTTTCGGTAGTAACAGGGTTTGCAGCTCAACGTTTAACTGCTCCTTCTGCTCCTGTGCAGCGGCGAGTTCTTCTTCGGCCATCTCGCGCATATCCGCATCGCCGTCTTTCATCAACGCTTCAGCCTCGGTGATGTCTTCGAGCGTTTGGCGATATTTGGCATAGCACTTAACAAGCGGTTCTATCTCGGAATATTCCTTTGAAAAATCCCGAAACTTGTTCTGGTCCCCAATGACCTCTGGAGAACTGAGCAATGCTGCCAGTTCCTCATAACGTTCACTGATATTGTCGAGTCGGTGCAGAAGGGATTCTTTCATATGCTCTCTTATTGGCGTGTATGCTTGTTGGGCGCGAGGGGCGGCATTTTAGCACCCTTTACGGGGCAGAATGAATATGTGAACGCGCGCTAGAGATCGGGGTCCAGTCCAAATAGTTGCAGGAGCTTGCGCCCTGCTTCCAGATCGCCACTGGCGGCAGCATTGCGCACATGCACAGTCGGCTCGTGAATCAGTTTGTTGGTAAGACCGCGCGATAAACTGCGCAGCACCTGCTCCGCATCGCCTCCGGCACGCAAGGCACGTAAGGCTTTTTCCAACTCTATTTGCTGCAGCTGTTCGGCATGCGTACGAAATCGCCGCAGACGGTCGCCAGCATGGGCGGCACGCAGTTGCTCCAGAAAGGCAGTTGCCCCTTCCTTCACTAACTGCTCTGCTTCGCTGGCGGCCTGTTGTCGCGACTTGAGGTTCTCGTCGATCACCTCCTTCAAGTCGTCAACCGTATATAAGAACACATCGTCGAGTTCGGCCACCTGAGGCTCAATATCTCGTGGCACAGCAATATCGACCATAAAGATGGGACGATGTTTTCTGGCTTTCAACGCTCGCTCTACGGCACCTTTACCTAATACCGGCAAAGAACTGGCGGTTGAACTGATCACGATATCGGCATCAATTAACAAGTCGGGTGCTTCGGCCAATAAGGCCGCATGCCCAGCCACATCTTTGGCCAAGGCCTGCGCGCGCGCCAGCGTACGATTGGCAATAGTCAATTTGCGAATACCCGCCTGCTTTAAATGGCGAGCCACTAGCTCAGTGGTGCGACCCGCGCCAAGCAGCAAGGCATTATTTTCTGAAAAGTCGGCAAACAGCTGACGCGCCATATTCACCGCCGCGGCCGCAACAGATACCGGGTTTTCACCAATGGCCGTCTCGGTTCGAATGCGCTTGGCAACCGCAAAACTTTGCTCGAATAAACGCCCTAATGCGCCACCTACCGTTTCGGCATCCACCGCAGCGGCATAGGCCGCCTTCAATTGCCCCAGAATCTGCGGCTCACCCAGCACCAGAGAATCGAGTCCGGCCGCCACACGCATCACGTGTTCCACACACTTGCGCTCACGCAGCACAAAACTGTTTTGCTTGATAAGTTCAGGGTTTAGCTGATGATGCGTGGCAAGCCAGGCCAGCAGGTCGGGGGCACTTTCGGCACTATAGCTACAGTAAAGTTCGGTACGGTTGCAGGTTGAAAGAATGGCCGCTTCATCCACGCCGGGCAGCGCGCGCATCGCCAACAAGGCATGCTCAAGCGCTTCGGGATCGAAGGCGACTTGTTCGCGTATGTCTACGGGGGCCGTCTTATGATTGATTCCAAACGCCAAAAAAGACATTAAATTGTGGCCGCCCTACTATTGCTTTTACGCTGAGAAGAGAGCGCATTTTACAAATTCAACCCTGATAAAGCCAACTTTGCTAACCGGTACTCAGCACCAGCCACCTCCCTTGACAGCCAACAGGCTTGTGTCATTATACGGGCCGATGCTCCGGCAGGCTTTCTGCTTAGTCTATACTCCCGTTTTCCCCAACGAAAAACGGCAACCAGAATATGCGGCCGGACCCAGCTCTGCACGCTCGAATAATGCCGTCTTTCATCCAGCAGAAATCGGAAACACAAATACATGTACAAGCGGATGCCCTCTACTTTTTCGTCAATTGATTGCTTCTCGTCGCTTCCCTATTCCATCGTTCCAAACAAAACATTCAGACTGCTCGGGCTGCTGGCGCTCATATTCGCTCTGCAGGCCTGCGCCAGCCTCAAGCAAATGGGCGAAAGTATGGGCGTCACCAGCGCCCCGTCTACAGTCGAAGACAAACCCGCTATTGAATATCGGGACTTTGATCTCGATAAGGACACGCTCTACGACCTGCTCGTTGCCGAAATTGCCGCTCAGCGAGGTCAGCTGAATGTCACCCTGGTCAACTATATACAACAGGCCCGAGTGACCCGCGATGTTGATATCATCAAGCGCGCCATCAATGCTGCGCAGTACAGCAAGGACCTTGAGGCAATTAAGGAAATGGGCCTGCTCTGGCTCGAAGTAGAACCCGACAACACATCAGCACATCAATTGATGGCATTTCAGTATTCACTGCAAAAGCAGTATGCCGATGCCATGTATCATATCGAGCGACTGCTCGAGCTGGGAGCCGAAGCGCGGGTAGAAAGTCTGGCCGTTGGCTCACAGCAAGTCAGCCACAACGAAAAACTGGAGCTGCTTAAACTCTACACCGCGCTGCAAGAACGCCACCCGAATAACACCGACGTTGCCTATGCACTGGCCTTGGTAGAACGTAACCTGAAAATGCTCGATAGCGCACTGACAAGGCTCAACGATGTCATTAAGCGCGCCCCCAAAATGCAATCCGCCGTGGTGCTCAAAGCGGATATCCTTTACGACCAGGGCAAAAAACAGGAAGCGCTCAATTTCGCCGAGAAAAAATATAACCAGTTCCCAGAGAATCATGCTCTTGGACGCTTCTACGCCAGCCTGCTCATTGAGCACCAGCGCCTGGACGACGCCGAAGAAGTATTTGAAGAGTTGATGGAACGCTATCCACAAGCGCCAGCATTCAAACTATCTCACGCCCTAGTAATGATCGAAAATCAGAAAGTGGATGAAGCGTCTGTCGAGTTGAAAGAACTGATAGAGCAAGGCGTACACCTCAACGAATCCCATTTTTATCTGGCGCGCATTGCCGACCAGAAAGGTGACAGCGACACCGCAATCAAACACTATGCCGAGGTAAAAGAAGGCGCGCATTATGAGTCCGCCCTGGAACGTTACACCTATCTGTTAACGCAGGCCGAGCGTACTGACGAGGCCATCGCCCACCTGGCAGAGCTGAGAGAAAAAACACCTTCACGTGCACTCAAGCTATGGATTCTGCAATACAAGCTTTTAAGCACGATTAAAGAAGAAGAACTTGCCGAACAAACACTCAATGAAGCGCTCGAGATATTCCCCGACGACGATCAGTTGCGCTACGCCCGGGCCATGACCTACGAAAGCCGCGACGACCTGGAAGCCATGGAAGCCGATCTGCGACACATTATCGAACACAACCCCAAGCACGCGATTGCCATTAATGCGCTCGGTTATACCCTTGCCGACCGCACTGACCGTTTGCAGGAAGCACTGCAACTCATATCAGCTGCGCTCACGCTAAAGCCGGAAAACCCTGCCATTATCGACAGCATGGGCTGGGTGCTCTACCGCATCGGAAAACTCGAAGAAGCCGCACTGTTTTTGTCCCAGGCATACAAGCGCTTGCAAGAAGCAGAAATAGGAGCCCATTTGGGTGAAGTTCTATGGGAGCTGGGCGACGAAAAAGATGCCAAGATCGTATGGCGCGACATGCTGCGTCGCAACCCCGAACACAAGGTACTGCTGCGAACGATTGAACGCTATCACCCAGCACTGATTGAAGAGGTCAATGCCGAGTTGGCAGAAGGTCGATTCGACCCCGAACAGCAGCCGGTGAATGTTCCATCTATCGAAATCAAACGCAATTCAACGGCCGAGCAAACAGAGCAAACCGAAGAACCTGAAGCACAAGCAGCCGAATGAGCCCATGCCTGCACCGTTCTACCACCGCTTTATTCTACTGCTGACTTGTGCATTATTGCTGCCTGCCTGCAGTCTGTTTGAGACGCGACAACCGCCAGTCAGTAACCTGACCTACGACTGGCCGTCGCTGCAGGCACAACTTACCGCACAATCACGCTGGCGCATTATGGGCAAGATCGGCGTGCGCACACCTGAAGACTCCATGAGCGCCGCTATTAATGAGTGGACGCAAATCAATGACGTTTACGACGTACACTTAAGCTCCACCTTTCTCGGGCTAGGATCGGCAAGGCTTCGCGGTAACGCCGCTTTTGTCACGCTGGAAGAGTCAGGGGAAGAACCGGTATCGTCCGATTACCCTGAACTACTTATTGAACAGAGCCTTGGCTTTCCGTTACCCCTTGGGCATTTACAGTACTGGATCAAAGGCTTGCCCGCGCCGGGCACTTTTCATTTACATGCTGACCCAGAAACCGGCTTGCCCAAGCGCATCGAACAATTTGGCTGGACCCTCGAGTACAGCAAGCATATGCAGTCTTCGGGCCTCCCCATGCCAGGTAAAATCAAACTCAGCCGGGGGCCCATCCGTATCATTCTGGCAATCAAGGAA
>JAWWBW010000020.1:0-23658 GCA_033720775.1 Oleiphilaceae bacterium
AGGCGCATAGGAAATGAGCCAGATACCCAGCGCAAGGGTGGTTATCATGGCGGGATTCATAATGCCGCGATAGAGTTTGCGTTCCATTACCGCAAAGCGCTCTTTGCTGATCGCATCCTCTGCCTGGGCGTGATACACAAACAAACGTGGCAGATAAAACAGGCCGGCAAACCAGCAGACCATGGCGATAATGTGGAAGGCCTTTACCCAGAGCATCTTGCTCTCCTATGTTCGAAGTGAGATGGGCGCTGAAAGTCGGATCTGGTTGCGTTGGGTGTCATGTCGTTCAGGCCTGCCCTTTATACTGATAGTAGTTTTCAATGTCTGTGCGCGTCACGATACCCACAACACGTTTAATCATGGGAGCACTGGTGCGCTCAACAAACAGGGCTTCGGTCCCGCTTTCATTAAAGCGATCGAGGGCTTCCTGCAGCGTTGCCTGAAAATAAACCGGCGCTACATCTTTACGCTGCGCGGGTATTTCCAGAAGATTGATCAGCATGCGCTCCTGCATGGGGTCTTCCTCGGCGGCGATAAACGCGGCTTCGTTTTCTTCCAGAAAGCGTGCGAGATCTGCCGTGGGTAAGAGGGAAATGGCTTTACCCGAAGAATTGTTGATGAGTATCCACTTGGGTTGCTTGCGCAACAGTGCTTTTGCGGTCGCCAAATCGATGGTTTTATCGGACTGGACGAATTCTCTTTCCATGATGGCCGCGACCCCAACACGCTGCAGTGCCTGAGTCACCGGGCTGTTCTGATAATCGAGCCCCTGTTCCTGCAATATGGTGAGAAAAACCGAGCGCTGTTTAAAGCCTTCGCTCGCGACCATACTCGAGACCACAATAATCAGCATGCCGGGCAAAATAATGTTGGGGTTGTGCGTGAGTTCGAGCAGTGCCATGAGTGCCGCCAATGGGGCTTGCAACACCGAGCCCATCATCGCGCCCATGCCTAGCATGGCGTAAAAGCCGGTCGACGAGCTTAATTCAGGCATCAGCCAGTTGGATATCAGCCCCATGGCGCCGCCCAGCGTCGCGCCGATAAACAGGGTAGGGCCGACTAGTCCGTTGGGCATGCCCAATCCGACGCTGGTGGCCGTGATCACTATCTTAAACGCGGCAATGCCCAGTAAGGTGTATACCCCCATTTGACCTAGTAGGGCGGCATTTACTGTGTCGTATCCGATGCCCATTATTTCTGGGAAGAGTAGGGCCCCGGCGGCGGTGATCGTACCGGCGGCCATGATGCGATAAAAAATACTGTAGTGGGTGTAGTGCATGCTGTGGCGCAACAAGCCAACAAAGCCTGCCGAGGCCAGGCCAATTAATACTCCGCAGAGTACAACGAAGGGAACTTCCCAGAGGGAGTTCATAAATAATTGTGGCACCAAAAAAGCGGGTTCATTGCCATACACCGCTTGTGTAATGATGGCAGCTGCTACTGAGGCGAGAATGACGGGGGTAAAGCCGGTGATGGTGTACTCCATCATGACCACCTCCATCGCAAAAATCACGCCTGCGATCGGCGTATTGAACGAGGCGGAAATGGCTGCTGCCGTGCCGCATGAGATGAGGACGCGAATACTGTTGTTTGGTAGTTTGAGTTTTTGCCCCATCAGGCTTGAGCACGCGGCACCCAAATGCACGGCAGGCCCTTCCCGGCCGGCGCTTTGGCCGCTGGTGAGTGTGAGTACGCCACCCACAAACTGGGTCACCAAACTACGAAAACTGATATAACCCTGATGGTAATTCAGGCGCTCCATGACGAAGGCAACACCGACTTTACGCTGTGAAATCTGCAGGCGATACCAGATTATCCCAATCAATACGGCACCGGTTAAAGGCAGGCTTACGCGCATAAGTTGTGACAGCCCCTCAAAGTTTTCAGGGTCGCCATTGGGTAGCAGCCATCCAAGCGGCCACTCAATACAGAAACGAAACAGAATAATGACCAGAGCAGTAACGCTGCCACTGATTAAACCGAGAATAGCCAGCTGTGGCAGCGCATCAACACTCGACAGGCGTTGTTGAAACACACGTTTGTAGTGTTCGTAGAGCGCTGATATGGGCATGAGCTGCCGAAAGATCCCTGTAAATGATGCGGAACAAGCAGAGGCTACATTCTAACCACTCACAGCCGGATACAAAAGGACTGAACACCCGATGCATGCTACAATGCCGCCGTTTTGCGGCGAGCCAGATGTTTAAACGTGGCTTTGTCGATCTCCAGTAAACATTTCACTTATGGCGATGAGGTAACCCGTGATCAAAGCAGGCATTGTTGGAGCAACTGGCTATACCGGTTCAGAACTGTTAAGGCTGCTCGTAAACCATCCCGACGTTGAGGTCACCGCGGTCACCTCGCGTGCCGAACAGGGCAGTGCTGTTGCTGACATGTTTCCGCAGTTGCGGGGCTATCTCGATCTGGAATTTACTGCGCCGGATCCCGCCCTGCTTAAAGAGTGTGATGTGCTGTTTTTCGCGACACCCCATGGCGTGGCACAAGCCATGATGAAGGATTTTGCGGGCGGCAAAACCCGGATTATCGATTTGTCTGCAGATTTTCGCATTAAGGATCAGGCAACCTGGGAAGCGTGGTATAAGCAGGCGCATGCCTGCCCCGAGTGGATTGATCAGGCGGTGTACGGCTTGCCAGAAATGAACCGCGACGACATTGCCGGTGCCTCGCTGATTGCCTGCCCCGGCTGCTATCCTACGGCCATTCAATTGGGGTTTATTCCTGCCCTTGAGCAGGATCTGATCGATACCCAGCATCTGATCGCCGATGCTAAGTCCGGCGTGAGTGGCGCCGGCAGGGGCGCCAACGTTGCGACGCTGATGGCCGAGTGTTCCGACAGTTTTAAGGCGTATGGTGTGTCGGGACATCGCCATTTGCCCGAAATCAAACAGGGCTTGCAGGCCGCCGCCAAATCCCCCGTTGCATTGACTTTTGTGCCGCATCTGGTGCCCATGATTCGCGGTATTGAAGCAACCCTGTATGCGCCGCTGAAAGGGGCTGCCAAAGACATAAGTCTCGAAGAGATTCAGGCCGTGTATGAAGCCCGCTATGCCAATGAGCCATTTGTTGATGTCTTGCCATTGGGATCCTTACCCGAAACGCGGTTTGTAAAGGGCTCGAATTTTTGTCGAATCGCACTGCACCGACAGCCTGAGAGTGACACACTGATTGTGGTTTCGGTCATCGATAATCTGGTGAAGGGCGCTTCAGGGCAGGCCGTACAGAACATGAACATCGCGTTTGGCTTGCCAGAAAACAGTGGTCTACGCCTTGTGCCGCTGATGCCCTGAGGAGTTTGGCATGTCTAGCAAGTCGACACAGGATCGCCTTATTGTCGTTAAACATCAGCCTGGATTCTGGCGACGTTTACGACTGCAACTTGTCACGGTTGCCGTGGTGGCTGCGGCTGGTGGCTACCTATTGGGCCAGTATGAAATTCGGGAGCGCCATGAGCGGGCGCTGTCGCGTTTGGATAATCTCGCGCAGCAGCATGCGGGCTTACGCAGTAGCGAGGCGAGCCTAAGGCAGCAGGTGGCGAATCTCGAGAGTGGGCGGGCAATTGATGAACGTGCCAAACTTGAGATCCAGTCAACCATTCAGGCCTTGCGTGCCGAGGTCGCCCAGTTACAGAAAGATGTCAGCTTTTATAAAAATATCATGGCGCCAAACAGTAACCTGCGCGGCCTGCAATTACAGAAGGTTGAAATCAGTGAAACGTCGATCAGTCAACGTTTCGGATACAAAATCGTGCTGACACAGGTCGCAGATAACAAGTCCTACGTGAGTGGTGTGGTGGCAGTGAATGTCATTGGCTACACTGATGGTTCGAAAGAAGTTTTGCCGCTGCGGGATATTTCTGAATTAGAAGAGCTGGGTATTAAGTTCCGCTTTAAATACTTTCAGGACATCACCGGAGAGATGGTGCTACCGGAGGGCTTTCAGCCAGAGAGTCTTCAGGTGGTGGCACAATCCAGTGGCAAAAAGGCATCGCGGCTGGAGCAATCTCTGGCGTGGCAACAATTGTTGAATGGTGGCCGGTAACACACAAATCGTGTGGCAGTAACCGGAGCCATCTGGAGGTAAACATGTGGGGAAAGAGTAAAAAGAAACAGTCGCAACACCGTCGTACTACCACACATTTCGACACCCTGATTTCGAAACGTACGCAAATAGAGGGCGATCTGCAATTCTCTGGCGGCCTGCATATCGATGGCTTGGTACGCGGCACCATTCGTGCCGAAGAAGATAGTGAAGCGATTGTGCGCATCAGTGATATTGGCGAAATAGATGGCGACGTGATTGCCCCACATATTATTGTGAACGGCACCGTGCACGGTGATGTCTATGCCTCGAAGCACATTGAATTAGCCGAAAATGCCTCCATAAAGGGCAACGTGTATTACCACTTGATCGAGATGGCCATGGGCGCAGAAGTGAATGGCAATCTGGTGCATCACAAAGAGCCGGTCGCCATTTCACAACATGAAGGTGCTGATAAGCCAGCAGATGAAGTGGAAGACCCGGTTCGATTAAAAGCGATACCGGCCGCGACCAAAAAGAGCTGATTGGTCGCGACTGACGTAGAATAGCGAGAGCAAATTGCTGAAGCGCTTTTGGAGCAACAATGAGTGTAGTAGAAACCCACATTCCGACCCCGTTAATCTTTACTGACGCGGCGGCTAACAAAGTAAAAAGCCTGGTGGAAGAAGAGGGCAACCCCGAACTTAAATTGCGTGTATACGTCACAGGTGGTGGTTGTTCAGGGTTTCAATACGGTTTTACCTTTGACGAATCGCAGTCAGACGACGATACGGTCATCAGCAACAAGGGCGTTGAGCTGTTGGTTGATCCCATGAGCTACCAGTATCTGGTGGGTTCAACGGTGGACTACACCGAAGGGCTCAAGGGCGCACAATTTGTGGTTAGTAACCCCAACGCCACTACCACCTGCGGCTGTGGTTCCTCATTCAGTATCTAATTAAACGCCTTATCGCCTTCGCTCGGCGTTTGGTTGTGCAGGTGAGATACACTGTTATTGGTGCAGGGGCCGTCAATGCCTTGAATACGCGCCGGTTTTCTCAGTAGACTCTCTCACCGCTAAAGTTGTAGCGCAAGACTAAAACAATAATAAGGTCGTGGTCATTTCTTTCATGCTGGGCATTCTGCGTTTAATACCTTTGATGTTGGTAGGTGTCGTCGAGGCCGGGGGCTTCGACAATACTGGTCGCCCCTTCGGTATCATTTTTGATGGCGAGAATCGCCAGCGGGAAGTGCGCTGGGCCATGGCGCATATCGCACCTGATCTGTCCATGCAGTTACGACAGTCCTCTGCGACTTCCGGTAACGAGATTGCGTTGAGCGGTATCGTACCTCAATACGAAAATCGCGAGTGGGCGCTGAGATGGAATACTTCTGAATCTACCCGTTGCGCCTTGCGTGCCGAACAGCCGTTTCGTGCCGATGTGCATTATCCGGATGACACCCTTAGCTACCGCACTACGGGTGGACAGACTGCCGTTGCACCGGTGGCATCGCGATATAACAGTGAATCACTCTCGTTTGCGTGTCGTCTGGATATTTCCATGAACGAATGGAAGTGGAGCATTTTTGCGGGCCCCAAACACCAAAAAGTAAGTGGTTACTTTAGTACTGATCTGAGTGAAAACGAGGCGGGTGACGCAGATAATCTTGAAGTCTGGCTTAATGGTGGCAGTGAATGGGGGGCACTTGCCGGCTTTGCACTGGAGCGACCAGACATCGCTTTTCGCTGGCACATTATCTACCACAACGAGATCGACTATACCTTGACTGGGCGTAGCCTGACGCCTACCGGCATTCCCAATACACCACGCATTGCTGCCTCAGCCAACTCGGCAACCCGCACCCCTCAAAGCGTGCACCTGGGCTTACAAAGCGGTATTGCTGCTGACTGGCTGGCGTATGCAGAATTCAAGTGGAGCGAATGGAGTCGTGTCGATGAAATTCTGGTGAGCGATGGAGTGGCAAATCCGCGCTTGGCCTTGTATGCCAACGATACGCTAGATGTGGATATTGGTCTGATTCACCGCTTGAACGCAGATTGGCGCGTAGGGCTAAGTTATGCGACTGGCTTGAAACTGGGTTCAGAAAGCCTGCCGCAAGGTGCCGACAGCAAAAACCTGCGTGATCCCCAAGGTAAGCGCCACGCCTTGAGTGTGGGGGCAAAATACTGGAGTCATGAAACGCTTGCCATAGACCTCTTGTTGACCGGGGTTTACCTCGAATCCAAACGCATCATCGAAGATCATTTTGACGCGCGGATTGAGTCGACCGTGTTACCCGCCTTCAAACTGGGCATCAGTTGGCATCCCTAAAGGCCGTCACGCGTTTACATTTCGGCTGTGCTATCCAGGTATTCTTTAAGCGCCGCTCTTAGTGCTTGTTCTACGTCTTTTTTCCCCTTCAACCCAAACTGCTCTTTTAGAGAGTCTGTAGTGTGATTTTTTATAAAAGCAGCCTGCAGCAGAGTAATTGGTTCCTTGTGTTTCGCCGTGCTCGGGTGTGCCTTTGCGCGCTGGCTGAGAAACCGCTGAATCAGGCCGTGGGTATCGGCAATATTGCGTTGGAATTCTGCGCATAAACGCAGCAAGTGCATTTCAGTATGAGGTGGAAGATCGAAAGGCTCAGGTGCGACTGCCCGTTCAAGCGCCTGCATTTCATCACGCGTCAGTAAGGGGTATAAAACCGACCGCGCGCGCCGCAATTGCTCGCCCAAGAGTTGATTGGCGAAATGCACCTGTGCGTTAAGACCCGGGGTTAATGATTTGGCGATGGCCAGCGAATAACTGTTGCTGGCGGCATCACGGTGATAGCCCAGGCGGCAGGGAGAAAAACCATTATGCTGCCAAAAAGCCAAGAGTGAGGGAGTATAACCAAAGCTGCTGGTGAGCAAGGAGACATGTTTGTGCTTCGCTTGTTGTTCGACTGATGCAATAAGGCGACTACCAAGACCTTGTCGTTGCGCGTTAGGATGCACGGCAATGCGCATGATGCGCCAACTGGTATGTCTTAACCATGCGTTATCGCCAGCATAGTGTGCTAGCAGTTGCGGCACCAGATGACCCCTGGGCCGCCGCGTTCCGCGAATGATCGCGGCCATTAATTCGGTGTCCTCAAGCCGCCCCTCTTCGATAAACAGGGCGACGCCAACAATGGTCCTGCCTGAGAGCGCTGCCATACAGTAAACACGAGGGTGGTCGAGTATCATCCTTAAATCGTCGGGTCGAGTCTGATAGTGGGCATTTACCAACAAAGCAACAATCTGTTGTAGCAAGGGCTCGTTCGAGGCCAGGTGCTCGCCCTGCAGGAGCCGTAACTCAATGTCCGCTACCGCAGTCGCATTGTCTGGAATATCGGCGTCGAGACAAAAGACATCAAAGATCATGCGTTCAAGAGGGTCGTGGTCGCCCCACCGAACGGGTGTTTTCATCCTGAGATGGGTGTATTTGGGAAATCGTTGACTTAAAGCTTTGCCAAAACGAAGCTCAAAACCCCGGCCACTCCCTTCGTAGCCATGAATGGTGCTCGCCATAACGGTGCGCGGATAATGCTGAATAAGCGAATCGAGAAGGGGGGCGGGCAGAGCCGCCGCCTCGTCAATCATCAGCATATCCAGCTGGGGGAGTTTTGCCAGTATTGCATCGGGAGGCATAAATTCGGGAAGGGCGTGATGGGGCAGGCAGCGAGTAAAATGTTGCTCTAGCTGCCACGTTGCTTCGCGTTTACCAGCACATACTACAATCCGGTATTGCGGATGCGCTTGCAGGATTGTTGCGGCTGCAATACCCAAAGCGGAGGACTTTCCGCGACCGCGGTCGGCCGTTAATACCAAAGGGTGTGCCTCAGGATCGTTGGCCAGAGCAACAATCTTAGCGACGGTGTTTTTCTGATCTTCAGTAAGCACCAGTGATTCCTGACGGGGAATGACGCTGGTGTTGCAAAGAAGTGAGGCGGAACATTCACCAAGGGGCAACACAAGACGATGTGGCAAGGCGCGAAATGCTGCCAACAATCGGACCAAAAAATGCCCCTTAAAGGTTTCAAGGCTTTCGCCCGGGCGACACAGTCGCAGGCTGTCCTTGTCTATGAAATGGGTTAGATCTGAGGCCTTGGGCAGCAGCACCACCAGTAAACCACCAGCGCGCAGTGTGCCACTCAAAGCGGCGAGTGCGTTGGGGTGAAAGCCGCTAAAGCCGTCCCATATTAGCAGTTCAAATTCGCTACCCAGAAACGCCTGAAAACGTTGGGCAGAGGTCGCTGCGACAGATGAGGTTGTCAGCTGATCTGAAACGACAAGACAGCTTTCGCAGGGCTCAAGTTGCGATAACCAGCTTCGGGCTTCTGCTGCATTGCATTCAAGCACGACTAGCCCGCGCGCGCGCGCTCGGTACAAACGCGTGCGATAGTCGCGTATTTTAGTTATCGACATGCGGGAGTCGTCATGAGCAACAGCCACGCAACGGGCTGTGTGTGAATATAAAGCTGTCGCATGGGAGATCGGCATTTTAAGGAAACAGACACCTGAGCCTTTGCTACACTCTCAAAAAAAACGTGGAGCTCTCTGTGAGTAAAGTTCATAACCAGCGCACCCAGCTTATCCTCATGTTTTTCGCTTTCTCATTTGGCATGATTCTGTCAAATCTGTTGGGGCAAGGCCAGCTGATGAAAGGTAAGCAGGCAACGGGTGAAGAAATACTATTAACGTATCGTGGCATCGATAAAACCATCCACGATTTACCCGAAGAAATAGCGGCCGCGTATAGCGAGGTAAGTGAAAAGCTCCAGCGTGAACAAGTGTACCTGTTGCATAACGCCGCGTTACAGTGGCAGCTCAATGATTACGCCGCACAGCATGACTTGGCGATGGATGAAGCTGCCCATCGTTATTTTGACTGGCAGACCCCCGATGAACAGGCGATCAGCCGTTTTTACCACGAACAGGCTGATCGACTTGCCAAACCCTTTTATCAAGTAAAGCAGGAAATAAATGATTACCTGAGTTTGCAGCGGGCCAAACAGGCGCGGCAGCAACGCCTGGCAGAGCTGATTGAACGCGGTGATCTGATTGTGTTCCCTGATCGGCCCTGATCCTCATTTACAGAGCGTTTGTTACGATCTGGTTATCCTTTAAGCGACCGACTATACTAACGGCCCTCTAAGCGCGCGAAATCTCGCCCCCTGTTACATTGGGTGCGGAGTGGTTCGCTCCCAATGTGTCGGTCCAACGTAGTTGTAGTGTATGTCTGAAAAGTTGCAGCGGAAGAAATATGCCCAGGCCAGTATCGAGAGCATGTATCGGGTATTCACCGTACCCGAGGCGCCCGACTCAACGCTGGGGCGCATCGATCAGGACGTCTCGAACAACCTCGCGGGCTTTTTGCAGGAGCATATCGTAGCTGTAGAGCACGATTTACAGGAGATGGAGAAGGATTTCTCTGATCCGCGCATTCCCGAAAAGCCTATCTTCGTTTCGGAACACACTCAGTTTCTGCTGGATAAGCTGGTGGCGCAGTCGGTGCATACGGCGTCGCCCAGCTTTGTGGGGCATATGACGTCGGCATTGCCTTACTTTATGTTGCCCCTATCCAAAATCATGATTGCGCTTAACCAGAATCTCGTGAAAACCGAGACATCCAAAGCCTTCACGCCGCTGGAGCGCCAGGTGATCGGTATGTTGCATCGACTGGTATACAACCAGGACGATGAATACTACGGCAAATGGATGCACGACGCTGAACACGCCTTGGGCGCCATGTGCTCCGGTGGGACCATCGCCAATATCACGGCCTTGTGGGCAGCGCGTAATCTGGCCTTGCCAGCGGAAGGGAATTTTCGTGGGGTATCCCAAGAGGGCTTGTTCAGGGCCTTAAAATACTATGGCTATGAAGGCGCTGCAGTACTGGTTTCGAAACGCGGGCATTACTCGTTAAGTAAAGCGGCGGACCTGCTGGGCATTGGTCGCGAAGGTCTGATTGCCATCGACACCGATGAGCGCAACAAAATTGATCTTGAGGCCTTGCGCAGTCAGTGCGTGGCCTTACACAGGCAAAAAATCTGCATTATTGCGGTGGTTGGTATAGCAGGTACCACCGAGACCGGTAATGTTGATCCGCTGGATGAAATGGCCGAGATCGCTCGGGAGTTTAAAGCGCATTTTCATATTGACGCCGCCTGGGGTGGCCCAACCTTGTTCTCCCATCGCTACAAACACTTGCTCAAAGGTATTGAAAAGGCAGACTCGGTAACGCTGGATGCGCACAAACAGTTATACGTGCCCATGGGGTGTGGTCTGGTCGTATTCAAAGACCCCCACAAACTCAAAGCCATTGAGCACCATGCTCAATATGTGATTAGGCGCGGCTCCAAAGACCTTGGGAGTAATACGCTCGAAGGCTCTCGCCCGGGCATGGCCATGTTAGTGCACTCAGGGCTTAAAATTATCGCGCGTGAAGGCTATGAAATTCTGATTGATCAGGGCATCAATAAGGCGAAAGACTTTGCGGAGTTGATTGATTTGCAGGACGACTTTGAAATTATTTCACGTCCTGAGCTCAATATCGTGACTTACCGATATTGTCCGCGTTTTGCGTTTGAATCATTACAGAACGCTGATCCCATTCGTCAGGATAAAATCAATGATGTACTTGATCGTATTACCAAGCACATTCAGAAAGTACAGCGTGAGAAAGGTTTGAGTTTTGTATCACGAACCCGCCTGGAGCCAAAATGCTATGGCGGTCGTCCGTGTGTCGTATTTCGCGTTGTGCTCGCCAATCCTCTGACGACGCTGGATATTCTGCGGGACATTCTTGAGGAGCAAAAAGAAATCGCTACGCAAGATCCCGATATTCAACAGGCCATTAAGTCTTTGCATAGCGTTTGTCGTGTAAAACAGCGCGCCTGATTATTTGTCGCGCTGTCTTGTAGCTAGCTCTAGGTCAATAGAGAGCTGCTTCGTCATCCAGTACTTCGTTGATAATTTCCAAAAACATTTTGTCGGCATCGCTGTGATCTTCCGGAATGCGCACGATGGTCGTTGCACTTATTTCTTCGGCTATTTTTTTATCGGCATCCGGTTCATCCTTGTAGCGACGTGCAATTTCCATACATTTACTTGCAACGGTTGGATCGCTAAGGACTTTTCGGATGAATGTTCGTAGTTCACTAATAATACGAGCCTGACGGCTTTCTTCAGCGCTGTGCATGGGGTTACCTCGGAACTTTACTGCGTGATAATCGGATTAAAGCAAGGCCAATGCTCGCTGTCTAGTGGGCTAATCGCCTGCGTGCCAGGTATTTCTTCCGCGCGCCTTGGCTTCGTATAGATATTGATCAGCGCGGCGAATTAAATCTTCTGGGGTGACTTCCTGTTGCTTTTCCACAACACCAATACTCATCGTGACGAGGCCATCGGTGGGGCTTTTTTCATGGGGAATGGCTTCAGCTTTGAGGGCAGCCTGCATGCGCTTGGCCACTTCGATTGCACCTTGCCTATCGGTTTCCGGCAACAATACCAGAAATTCTTCTCCGCCATATCGGCAACCGATATCGGCCGCTCGCTTGAGGCACTGTGTCAACACTTTTCCGATTTGTTCAAGGCAACGGTCGCCCTCGAGGTGACCATAGTGATCGTTATAAGCTTTAAAATGGTCCACATCCATGACCAACAATGAAACCGTTGTATTGTTGCGCAATGCGCGCCCCCATTCCCGGCTGAGGTGCTTCAGCATGCCGCGCCGGTTATATAAACCGGTAAGAGGGTCGAGATACGCCATTTCCTCAAGTTTGGCGTTAGCTTGGTGCAAGGCTTCCTGAACGGATGCGATGCGGCCCATAGCCGAGACCATGCTTTGTAGCACCGGACCATTAACCGGTTTGTAGAGGTAGGCATCTCCGCCAGCTTTGATACCCTCTACAAAGTGCTCATCGGAATTCTGCGCACTGAGAAAAATGATAGGAATCCACTTTTTACCCAGGTTTTCCCTAATGCGTCGTGTTACTTCAAAACCATTGATACCGGGCAACTCAATATCCATCAATACCAGGTCAAAACCTTCAGGTTCAAACACTTCAAGTGCCTTTTCTCCCGTGTCTGCGACGATCACTTCGTGCCCTAGATCCATGATAAAGGCTTGAATTAAATGACTGATGGAGCGGCTGTCTTCTACGACTAACACTTTCATAACGATGGATGGGCTCGCGTGGGGTCAATAATCATCCAGTGTAGACCAAAATAGGCTGAATACCCCGAACGCAGCAGGCCTTCAATAAACTGCTAAGCTTAAACTGTTATTTTGACTATTAGCTGCGAGTTGCGGGATTTTCCTCCAACGCGCCGAGACATCGGAGAGTCGGCACCAAGTGCTCAAACTGATCATTCAAATTACTCTGCTCTGGATGTTTATGACCAGCGTGCAGGCCAATGCGCGTTTTGAAACCTTTTTGCCTGAGCAAGAGACTTCCGTCGTGGTTAAGGTAGAGTACGTTGCCGACACGCAATATCAGCATACGATTGAATCGATTCGCAGTGACAAGCACAGCGATACCTGGCAACCCGTGTTGGAGGATTACGCCAACTTTGGTTACCAGCCCCACCCTTACTGGTACCGCTTTACGATATCGAATCCTTCTGATAAACCCGCAAACCATATGCTGGAAATCAGTTACCCCCTGTTGGATGAAGTCGATTTATATCGGATTCATTCTGACGGTGCGATGGATCATGTAAAAACAGGGGATCGCTTGCCCTATAGTCAACGTGTGGTTGAGCACCCACATTTTTTATTTCCCGTGGCACTCAATCCGGGTGAGCGTAATGAGTTTTACCTGCGAGTGATGACCAAAGGCTCGCAGCTGGTGCCTTTAAATTTATGGCAGCCTGTACCCCTGTTTGTGCAGTTGTCTGACGAAGATCAGTTGCATGCAGTGTATTTTGGCATTGTCATTGTGATCGTCTTTTTTAACTTACTGATTTTTCTTGCGTTACGCGAAAAGCTTTACTTTTATTACTCAGCTTCAGCACTGCTTTTTATGCTGTTCTTCGCGATTATGCGCGCCAAGCTGTTCCCGTATATTTTTCCCAATACGCCTGAATTTCATCATTTTCTGTTATTGATATTACCGGCCAGTTGTCTGTTATTTGCCGCATTGTTTACGCGCGAATTTCTGAATATTCCCCACTACAGCAAGAAGCTGGCGCAATTGATCAATCTCATCATCGGCATTGCCTTAACCTGCCTCGCCGGGGTGTTTCTACTGGATAACCAGACGTCACTCGAATTCTCAGTGTTGTGTGCAATCCCCGGTACCTTTGCACTGCTATTAATGGGGCCGATCATCGCAATTCTGGGTAATCCGATGGCATGGGTCTATACCATCGCATGGGGTATTTTCATGTTTGGTGCAACGGTTACGGCCATGAGCAAGCATGGTTTTTTGCCCGTGAGTTTTATGACCGAATACGGTATGCAGATTGGTTCAGCCCTCGAAGTATTTATCCTTAATGCGGCACTGGCTTTTCGTTTTTATAGGGAGCACGAAGAGAAATTGGTGGCGCAGGAGGCGCGGCTGCAGGCTCATAGCGAGCGCCGGGATGCGGAGCTGAGGTTGTTGCAGGCGTCTATGACCGACCCGGTCACCATGATGCCGAACCGTACCAGTTTTGAGCAGGCGATCCACGAGATACTCGAAAAGCGTGAGGGGCGACGCATTGCGGTGTGTGCCATTGAAATTGTGCGCTTTGCCGAAATCAGTAAAACGTTGGGCCACCAAAATACCGATCTGTTGATGTGTGAGGTGGCGAAGCACTTTAACCGGCTGGTGGCGGATGTGCCGGGCATTATTCCCCTTCAGGGTGTGACTGGACAATTCAATCTGTGTGCTCTGGAGTCAGGTGCGTTTGGCTTTATGCTTGATGCCGATATCGGTGAAGCAAATACCGACCGTATCAATGAGATTATTCGAGCATTGGCAACGCCAATCGATTTCAAGGAAATGCGGATTGAGCTGCAACCTGTAACAGGGGTGGCAGTGTGTCCGGAGCATGGTCTCAATGCCTCTACCTTACTGCGCCATGCTCAGGTGGCAGCCGATACTTCTGAAGCGCGAGAACGATACCTGTCATACTATCGACCCGAGCAGGATCAGTACAACGCACGTCGCCTGATGATGATCAGTGAACTGAAAGATGCGATCAATGAAGGTGATCTGGAGCTTTATTTTCAACCCAAGTTAGATCTGAAAGCGCAAAAAATTACCGGGGTAGAGGCTCTAGTGCGTTGGCATCATTCTCGTTATGGTCTGGTAAGACCGGATGATTTTATTGCGATTGCGGAGCAGACCGGTGTGATTCGGTCGCTTACCCGCTGGGTGATTAAAGAAGCGTGTGCTGCGCAGACCAAATTGGCACGTGAAGGCCTCGATCTGGTGATGGCTATCAATCTATCTGCGATTAATTTGAGAGAGCCGGATCTCTATGACTTTCTGCGCAATACGCTCAATGATTTTCACCTTGATCCTGCCCGTATTTATCTCGAGCTTACCGAGACATCAATGATGCAGGATCCACTCGAAGCTATTGCTACCTTGAGTCGTATCCGGTCACTGGGCGTGGGAATTGCCATAGATGATTTTGGCACAGGCTACTCTTCGCTAGCCTATTTGCAGGATATGCCGGCAAACGAGATCAAAATTGATAAATCTCTGGTGGCGGCCATGAACATTCATGACCAAGGTATGGCTGTGCTGCAAAAGACAATCGATATGTGCCACGAGCTGTCGTTCAGGGTGGTGGCTGAAGGTGTAGAAAATGGCTCCATGCTCAACGCATTGATCGATCTGGATTGTGACCTTGTTCAGGGGTACCTGCTGACGCCGCCATTGCCCTACGAACGCCTGCTTGACTGGCTGGCAGAGGAATCTGTCAGCTCGCGTTTCGCTTCCTGATCAAGGCTTCCTGACAAACAGATGCCACGAGTTCGCCTCGCTGGTTGAAGATATTTCCCCGGTTAAAACCACGTCCCTGCGATGCGCTGGGGCTATCCATGTCATAAAGTAACCACTCATCTACCCGAAATGGTCGATGAAACCAGATTGCATGATCGATACTGGCGACTTGCATATCCTTTTGCGCAAAACTGACGCCGTGAGGCAGCATGCTGGTGCCGAGCAAGCCAAAGTCAGACGCATAAGCGAGAATGCATTGATGCAGGGCGAGCTCATCTGGTACTGCTGCCACCGCACGAAACCAGTTTTGCTTATATGGCGCACGCACGTCGGGGTTGGAATAGTTCACCGGATTGACGGGGCGTATTTCGATTGGGCGATCACGAGTAAATTGCTCGCGCAGTTTTTCAGGAATAAGGTGCTTGAATCGGCGACGCATTTCAAGCTCCGACAGCAGTACTTCCGGGTCGGTGGTGTCGGGCATATCAAACTGATGTTCCAGGCCTTGCTCCGGATTTTGAAATGAAGCGCTCAGTGTAAAAATCTCTTTATTGTGCTGTCTTGCAATCACCCTTCTTGCCGAAAAATTTCCTCCATCGCGCATGATCTGCACTTCGTATTGAATAGGCAGGGAGTGATCACCCGGCCTCAAAAAGTAACCATGCATTGAATGTGCGACGCGATCTTCAATCGATCGATAAGCGGCCATCATTGCCTGCCCGCAAACTTGCCCTCCAAATACATTTTTGAAACCCAGGTCTTCGCTATCGCCTTCGAACAGAAGCTCGTCCACTTGCTTCAATTTGAGTACATCGATTAACTGCTTTAGAACGTCGCTCATGTTTTTCTCCTTGTTGTATGCACGACCAGATACATGTTGGTGTCGGCCTGCGAGCTGGTTTGGTGGGCAGAAGTCTATAGCTCTCTGGTGACGTAATTGACGCGCAGCGCTTCGCTTGCACTCATTTCCCAACCGTCATAACGCCGTTTGTTTTGCTTAGCTGGTGGATTGTTGTTTTGTTTGTCGGTAGTGGTTTGCGTGGGCGTGTTGGGTTGCCGTGTTTTCAGACGTGAGGGGCTGGTTGTAACGTCCATTGCGGTTCCCAAAGTGTATTACAGAATAAAGCGCGCTGAGATTATTACAAAAATAAAAATGGCAGAGAAGCCGTGCGACGCAAGCTAACAAAATAGTAAGCTGCGTCGCCGCTTGCTGTTAGACCAGTAAGTTTGGAACAGTTTTGCTGAGGCTTTGCTTTTCTTTAGTGCAGTCGCCTGTCAATACGAAACCAAGCGGCTGCTCTTGCTCATCAATGAAGAGTGCCTTGATATGAATGCCGTTTTTCTCAACGATCTGCCAGCTTCCTGAAGGTCTTACTGGTGGTGCCACCACGACAGGACAAGCAGGAGTTTTCGTTACAACGGGCATGACGCCATAGCTCACCTGCGTGATTTCACCATTTAGTGTGCGTGCCAATGCGCGAGCGCAGGCCATCAAGGGCAATACATACAGCAGTACAAGACCTGCTACTTCGGCCGCGTCGCCGATGGCATAAACATCTTTGGCACTGGTTTGCAACGTGCGGTCGGTGATGATTCCACGTGCGCACGTAATTCCCGCCTGTTCCGCCAGATGCAGGTCCGGTTTGAGGCCAATCGCAGAAATGACGACGTCGCAGTCGATTGTTGTGCCATCATTTAACTCGGCGCACAGGTGGTCACCGGTTTCGGTAATGCTGACCACGTACTTGCCCATGTTGATGGCGACGCCGGCCTGTACCAGGCCTTGCTGAAGTGCTTCGCCCGCAAAGGGAGGAATCAAGCCGTTCAGAGGGGTTTCAGAGGGATCTACGATGGTGACCTCATAGCCGCCTTCGCGCAGATCGTTGGCATACTCACAACCGATGAGCCCAGCGCCCATAATCAGAATATGTTGTTTACCTGCCACCAGCTGACGAAAACGACGATAGTCCATCAGGTCGTTAATCGAAACCACCCGATCCAGATGGCTGCCCGGAAACTCCAGGCGGTTAACTTTTGCGCCGCTAGCCAGGACCAGTTTGTCGTACTCAATCGTTTCTCCGCCAAGATCGAGCGTTTTTTCATCGGTATTAATCGCGCTGACTTCGGTAAAAATACGGATATCTGCCTGTAGCTGCTCCGCCATCTTGCCGGGGTCACCCATCGACAGTGCGTCTGCGTCCTTTTGCTTGGTAAAGCCTGTCGAGAGCATGGGCTTGGAATAGGAGTGACCATCATCCCGCGTGATCAAAACCAGAGGCGTATCTTTGTTAAGCTTGCGAAACTCTCGGGCAAGGGAATAGCCGGCCAAGCCGGTTCCCACGATGACAATGGGCTTGCTTGCGGACATTAGATTTCAACCATTTCAAAGTCTTCTTTGCCTACGCCGCAATCAGGGCAGACCCAGTCTTCAGGCACGTCTTCCCAGGCAGTACCGGGTTCGATGCCATCATCGGGCCAACCCTCTGCTTCATCGTAAATAAGACCACACACGACGCACTGCCACTTCTTCATAACCGTTACCTGATTGAATTGCTGTTGATATTGAAGCGCGTGCCTAATTGCGAGCGGCTGAAACTTGAGTGTTCTGCCCTTACCAACTGCTCTTGTAGCACACGCTTTAAGCGAGGGACGAAATAACCGGTCTCACGCCGGGGCGATAGTTTAATCAAATTGCTTTGTTGTATTCAATTATCTAGAGTTAAAACTCTAATTTTCAGGGCTGGAAAATCTTCGTCAGAGAGCAACTGTGCTTGGAGAGCGTCGCTGAGCTTGGCTATAATTCCAAGCCTCACGTTGTGCTTCATTTCCAAAGCTGAAAATGTTCCGCATTCGCCCGTTCCTCGCGAGTCATAATTCATATACATGTCGACTTCTTCCACCTTCAATATGACCCAGTGGCGAACCTATCGCCGGGTACCGGCATTTGTATTACCACGACAGTGGCACCACTGGATTCTTGATTCTGGTTCTCTTACGAAGCGTCTTGTGGCGCTGAGTGGCGGTGAATTCAAAGTCGATCTGCTATCCCTCGGCTGGCAACGGCCACAGCGCGACGAATGCCGCGCACTGGGGATACCGCTAGGACAACGCGCTTTAATTCGCGAAGTTGCGCTGCGAAGCCGGGGAGAGGTGGTCGTGAAGGCGCGCAGTGTGATTCCTGTAGACACATTGAAAGGAAAAGAAAGACAACTGAAATTTCTGGGCGAAAAACCGCTCGGTGCATTTCTGTTCACATCGCGCTGCATGCAGCGCAGTGGCATTGAACTGGGTGCGATGAATTGGCATGACGAGCATTGGATTTATGGTCGTCGTTCGGTATTTTTACTGCATCACAAACCTTTGCTAGTCGCTGAATTGTTTATGCCTGCCTTACTGGAACAGGCAAGTCGCGATAATCGAGCCTGCTCACCGAGGAGCTGACATCGTTATGAAGCAAGAGCAAGAGCAAGAGCAAGAGTCTGCATTGCCGCCTTCTGGGCCGGTGTGGAAGGACTATTTTCGTCTGGCGCGCTTTGATCGTCCAATTGGTACTTTTCTGGTGTTATGGCCCACACTCTGGGCCTTGTGGTTGGCGGCTGAGGGCGTTCCTTCGCTCAAGAACCTGGTGATTTTCACGCTTGGCGCTATCGTGATGCGCGCTGCCGGCTGTGTCATCAACGATTATGCAGACCGGGATTTTGATGGGCACGTTGAGCGGACCAAAGATCGCCCGCTGGCAACGGGTCGTATCTCACCGCGCAATGCGTTGATATTCTTTGCTGCACTATGTTTGATCGCGTTGGTGCTCGTGTTGCAAACCAACACGCTCACGATTTACCTGTCGTTCGGGGCCTTGGCGTTAGCCAGTGCTTATCCCTTCATGAAGCGATATACCTACATGCCTCAGGTAGTGCTCGGTGCCGCCTTTGCATGGGCGGTGCCCATGGCCTACGCCGCAGAAACAAATAGCCTGCCTTCTCATATCTGGCTCATCTATCTGGCTACGGTGTTGTGGACTGTCGCCTACGACACACTGTACGCCAGGGTGGATCGAGAAGATGATCTGAAGGTAGGGATCAAGTCGACGGCAATTCTTTTTGGTGAGGCTGACCGGGCCATCATCGCCTTGCTGCAATTAATGGTGTTACTTGTGCTCGCGCTGGTGGGAGATCAATTGCAACTGGGACAGTTTTATTATTTGGGGCTCGTCGTGGTTTCGACCCTGTTCGTTTATCAGCAGCATCTTATCCGCTTGCGCTACCGCCATGAATGCTTTCGCGCGTTTCTCAATAACAACTGGGTTGGTTTGGCGATATTTGTTGGCATTGCGTTGGACTACATGGCTTAAAACAGGTGCCGTGAAGCGCGATTGGGTTGTCATATACTTGTAACATGAGCCAGCTCTAATACTGAACTTCGAATAGGGCCTTGCGCAAACAAGTAAAGAGGCTGACACTTTCACAATGCCTAAGGCATGGGGTAATGCTGATGTCCGAAAAGACTGTATTGATTGTGGATGACGAAGCACCGATTAGAGAAATGATCGCTGTCGCTTTAGAGATGGCTGATTATGCCTGTCTCGAAGCTGCCAACGCGAAAGAAGCGTACACGGCAATTGTTGATAACCGTCCAGATATGATTTTGCTCGACTGGATGCTCCCTGAAACCAGTGGTATCGAGCTGGCGCGTCGACTCAAGCGTGATGAAAGCACCGCTGAAATTCCGATTATCATGCTGACGGCAAAATCTGAAGAAGATAACAAGATACAGGGCCTCGAAATTGGTGCCGATGATTACATCACCAAGCCCTTCTCACCGCGGGAACTCGTGGCGCGTCTAAAAGCTGTGCTGCGTCGCGCGACGCCGCAGGGTATTGAATCACCTATTGACGTAGAAGGTTTAGTGCTCGATCCGGTGTGTCACCGTGTGACCTCTAACGGTCATGCCTTGACGATGGGGCCAACGGAATACAAATTGCTGCAGTTTTTTATGACGCATCAGGATCGCGTCTATACTCGTTCACAGTTGCTTGATCTGGTATGGGGTGGCAATGTGTACGTCGAAGAACGCACCGTCGATGTCCACATTCGACGCCTGCGCAAAGCATTGGGTTCCGAGCACGATTATTTGGTGCAAACGGTTCGCGGCACGGGATATCGGTTCTCGGCGAAAACGGCGCACTAACTACGTTTTGCCCCGTCAGGGGGGGCGGTGTTAATCTCTGCGACGCTGATTGGGAATGGCAGGCACTATGCACAAACAAGCTGGCGGGCATTTAAGGTATCTCATTTGGGGCGTTGCGCTGACGATATTATTCGGGCTGGCGATTGGGCAACTGGCATGGGTCCTGGTAATCGCCCTCAGCGCTTATCTGTTATGGTCCTTACGCCAGGCGATTCGTTTGCACCGCTGGCTCTATGGTGAAGAAACCCACGACGATATTCCTGAGAGCTATGGCCTTTGGGGCGACTTGTTCGAAGGTCTGTATTCTGTTCAGCAACAAAACCTCGCGACACAAAATTCACTAAAGTCCATGATCGAGCGGGTGCGTTCCTCTACCAATGCGCTCCGCGATGGGGTGATTATGACCAATGGTGAAGGGCAAATGGACTGGTGGAATGAAGCGGCGGCGGAACTCTTTGGCTTTCGTCGTGACAAGGATTTTGGGCAGCTCATTACCAATCTTGTGCGAGAACCCACCTTTAAAAAGTATTTTGAGCGTAAAGACTATGAGCAGGCGCTCGAGCTGGTTTCTCCGGCCAACCCCAATCTCATATTGCGTATCCATATTACCTTGTTTGGTGAAGAAGATCGTTTGATCCTGGCTCAGGACATCACGCGCATGCACCATCTGGAGCAGATGCGTCGTGACTTTGTGAGTAATGTATCGCATGAAATGCGTACGCCCCTCACTGTGATTCACGGGTATATCGAAACCTTGCAGGATGCAGCGGATTTGCCGACCAAGTGGCAACGTCCCTTAAAGTCCATGGCGGATCAGACCCGCCGTCTTGAGGTTCTGGTAAGTGATTTGTTGCTACTCGAAAAGTATGAATCTGAAGACCGCGCACAGAGTCAGAAAGATGTCTCTGTCAGCAAACTACTTGAAATGATATGTAGCGATGCGCGTTTGCTAAGTGGTGAGCGAGAGCACAAGATTCGATTGCATTGTGAAGCCCATGGTTCGCTGGTCGGCGAAGAAAATCAATTGCGTAGTGCATTCTCCAACCTGGTTTTTAATGCCGTTAAATACACGCCTGAAAAGGGCCAGATTGATGTGCTTTGCTGGCAAGACAATCGAGGTCTGCATGTATCGGTGCGCGATACCGGATGCGGCTTTGATCCGATCCATATTCCGCGCTTGACCGAACGTTTCTACCGCGCCGATCCATCAAGAAACAACCAGACCGGTGGGTCTGGTTTGGGGCTCGCTATTGTGAAGCATGTGCTGATCAATCACGATGCCACGCTTGAAATTAAGAGTCAGATTGATCGGGGTAGTGAATTTACCTGTCATTTTCCGCCGCATCGTGTGAATGCTGCGCTGGATACAGCTGCTAGCGCATAATCTCTCGCGCGTTGCTCAGAGCGCTTCGTTCGTTAACCCAGAAAGAGGTCGCACCGCACACGGCAGCGGGCAGCGCCAACAGGTTAACAATTGGTAGCAGGGTAGCTCCGAACACCACCAGTCCAAAGCCAAAGGCACTCAGCCGATGTTCACGCAAGTAGCTGAGCATCTCTTTAAAACTGTATTGATGATTGTCAGCCGGGTAGTCGAGATACTGAATGGCCATCATCCAGGCGGTGAATACCACCCAAAATACGGCGGCCAGAGCGTTGATGCCGGGCACCAAGCCCAGCATAAACAAGAGCAGCACTCGTGGCAGATAATAAAGTATTTTTTGGATTTCGCGTTTTAAAGTACGAGGTATGAGCGCCAAAAAGTCTTGCCACGAGAAGGCGTCTTCGAGTTTTTGGCCGGTTAGACGTTGTTCCGTTAATTCCGAGAGATACCCATAGAAAGGTGCCCCCAACAGGTTGGCAGCGGCGACGAATCCATAGAATACAACCATGATGATGACGATCAGATAGACCAGCCAGAAGAACCACTCCAGAAACGCAAGCCACTCGGGTAGCCAGCCCATCAGACTCGCCATTAATCCGGAATACATGCTTTTGGCCCACATGATCATTAGGGTAAACAAAAGAATATTGACCAGAATGGGTACCAGAAGAAACAGGCGTAGCCCCGGTTGCCAGATGATGTTGCAGCCGTGGGTAAAATGACTAAAACCGGTGAAGACGTTTCCTTTCATAGAGGTCCTTGTGATAATACTGCGCGCTGCTCACGCTGTGTGCAGTGACAATGTAATGTATGAGTGACCATGGATATCGCGATTCAATATTCAGACAAGCATTTGGTGATTGTCAATAAACCGCACGATCTGTTGTCGGTTCCCGGTAAAGGGCCTGACAAACGAGACTGTGTGCAGCGTCGTGTGCATGAGCATTTCCCCACCGCGCGCATTGTGCATCGTCTCGATTGCGCGACCTCCGGTCTGATGGTACTGGCGCTGGATGCAGATAGTCACCGTGAATTAAGCCGTCAGTTTCATGATCGTGAAGTATCAAAAGCCTACATCGCCTGTGTTTATGGCGAGTTGCGAGACGACGAAGGAGAGGTAAAAGCGCCTCTGATAACCGATTGGCCGCGACGGCCAAGGCAAAAAATTGATCCTTCTGGCAAGTCTGCTCACACCTGTTTTAAAGTCATTGCACGTGAGGGTACGCATACCCGTGTTCAACTTATGCCCGTTACCGGTCGCTCGCATCAGCTCAGGGTTCATATGCAGTCGCTTGGTCATCCTATTCTGGGAGATGCGTTTTATGCTGAGGGAGACGCGCTAGCAGCGAGTAGTCGTCTCTGTTTGCACGCCACCGCTTTAGGTTTTTCGCACCCGGACACTGGGCAGCGTATGGAGTTTATATCGCATGCGCCATTTTAGTTGGCTCTGGTGTTACCGCATTGCTTTTTATATTGCCGTAATTGGTGGCTGCTACCTCGCTTTTGGCCCGGCTAACGTTGGATTACAAGCGCATTGGAATGATAAGTTGCAGCACTTTGTCGGCTTTGTTGTGATGGCCATATTGGCGCACCTGGCGCATCCCAAGGCAAGCTATTTGGCTATTTTTACCGGCTTGGCGCTATTTGGTCTGGCGATTGAATGTGTCCAGGCCTATCTGCCGCATCGCCAGTTTTCATGGTGGGACTGGTTGGCTGATGTCTTGGGCGTTTTGTTGTATTTATCTGTGTTATTGATCAGTGCTCGTGTCCCCTTCAAGAAGCGTATAGCCTCACCTGATTAAATTCCTCAAACTCGTTAAGGTCCGGCCAGGTACGCGCTTCGCGAACAGTGAGTTGCTTGAGAAAATCGACGGGCAACACCTTTATTCGCGAATCTGCTAGCAGCACTTGTTTGGAGAGTTGCTGAAACTGTTGTAATAGCGGCAGATTATCTGGATCGTATAACACATCGGCAGCGGTGATGAGGTCGGCTTCACCCGGGGCAGGGAGCTGTGCACTGACGCTCACATTCACCTCGTTTAACTGCGCATTGATAAGCGCGGCATCGCGCGCCATGGGATCGATATCGCAAG
>JAWWBW010000021.1:0-23498 GCA_033720775.1 Oleiphilaceae bacterium
ACCGCCAGCCATTTCGACTGAAGCGGATCATTCTCCTTAAGAAACTTCACAAACTGCACATCGCTACTGTTTTGCGAGAAGGTTCGGTGCCACACTTTGAGAAAGGGCGAAACGACCGAGTGCAGTCGCGCGACACCTTGCCATGCGGCAGGACGAATAAGTGGCGCCAGCAGCACCACCTTGTCGAAGCTTTGCTGATCACAGCCCTCACTAAGCATACGATCAATGAGAACAGCACCACCCGTGCTCTGCCCTACAGCATGAAAAGGCTCAGGCAACACCCCTCGGCAGGCGCCCAGGCAGGCATCCATGGCGTCCTGATATTGTTGAAAGCTATCAATGGATGTTGGCTTGCCACTCGACAAACCGTGACCAGGCATGTCGTAGATCACCACGGCAAAATCATGCTGGACCAAAAACCGGATTAGCCGCTGATAAATACCGGCATGGTCAAAATAACCATGAAACACAAAAACAGTGGCTTTAGCGTCTTTTGGCACAAAGCTCTGTACAACAATCCTAAAGTCCGGCGTTTCAAGCCAGCCAATGCGCTGATCCAGGCCGTCAATTTCCTCGTACAAAGCGCTGTTGTAATACCGAAAATACTCGGCCGCCGCGCCCTTGATTTTAAATCGGCTTTTTAATGAAAACTTGCCCAGTTCCATCAAGAGCGAATCGCGATCCCAAGTCATACCTTTTGCCATTTTTTGTGGAGTAAATTCTTAAGGTTTTACAATCGTTAAAATTGCATCGGTAACAGTCTAGACAAGATTCGTTACAATTGTGGTTCACACACATGAAGAGAATAAATCATGAAATCGGCCAGCAAGTCACTCACCGCGCTCGACATCATTCTTGCGACGGTTATAAGCGGCATTCTTGTAGGTTTTTTCGTTCAGCAGCTGCTATGGTGAGCACTGCGTGAATCTGTCTCACCCGTCGGTAAACAGATTACTCGCCAGGCGATAACGTTCGCCATCATAATGACTCATCAATACGAGCGTTTGCCCATCTACCCCCAATGGTACAAGGATCGGCGCCGTCACAGAAGTAGCGTAATTTTCTAATTCTCCACTCACTGCGTCAGTCCAGCCAAACAGCAGCTTGTAACGCGCACCTACCAGCGAAACATTACTGCTGCCTTGAGACCACAGAACATTCGCATTGCCCTCACGGTCATATTTTAACTGCAAATTTGCAAAGCCCGATTCAGAGACTGAATCCAGTAACTCTGCAGTTTGCCAACCCGTATCCTGTTGGTATGTTCGTGCGTACACTTCTGTGATATTTCCAACACGCTGCCCCCAGACAACAGTAACCTGGGACTGCATGCCCACATCCAAGTTAGGAATCACGACATCTCCGCGGTCATCCCGCTCCAGCAACATCGGCGTTGACCAGCCGCCACCTGTGTACAGCGAGGCCCATAGATTACGTCGTGCACCGTCATTTTCCAGCCAAGCGATAGCCGCAGAGTCAAATCCGTTGGTCGCCAACCGCATATCTTCAATACTGCCAGTGTTGGAAGCACTGACGGCAACAAACGCACTCCAGCTTCCACTCTGATCGCCCTGTCGGCTAACCACCCGCGTTTGCCCAGCAATGGATTGTCTCCACATGACAACGTTAGTTGTCGCGTTAAGCGTTTTAATAAGGGGGGTATCGCCTGTTTCGGCATAAGTTTCGTTCAACACTAAAGGGGTCGCCAACCATGCGCCTGACTGCAACACTCCGCTCACCACAGAACCGCTCATACGATTGGTCACTACGCCACGGTACGGAACCGCACCCGGGATCATTTCGCTCCATACGACCTGGATATTACCGTTATCATCAATCACCGCGCTGGGTGATCGCGCTAACTCATTATCAACATCGCGCCCCAGATTTAAAGGAGACTGCCAGCTCAATCCGTCAAAGTAGTTGACCCATACCGACGGCTCTGACGTGTTATCCTGCGCTTCGAGCCAAACGGCCACGGCGTGGCCATAGTTATTCACGGCTATGGAAAACGAAGCAATACCCTGCCCGCCCGGAGCACTGATAAGGGCAATGTTAGGGTCTGCTGTATTAATCGAACCTCCACTGAACGCGCTGTCTACCCAAGCACGTTCATTCATCAGGTAACGGGAGGCATAAAGACGACTCACGCCTTCAGTCTGTAGCTTGATGGCTGCCATGGTCTGACCGCTAGCGTTGCTCTTGGCATCAATCGCCAGCGCATTACTCAATTCCGTATCAATGACCGAATCACGCAGGTCAACATACTCGTTGGACAGCCAAACCCCATCGTCAACAGTGAACTGGCGCGAAATTTGATCTACAAGAAAATTGCCTTCCTCTTCGACACCGGTATTGGGGTTGAGGTTTATTGCTGTAGATCGATCTTTGACGTCCTGTTCGATCAACAAGGTGTAAGGCGTATTGAGTGAAAAACGGCCGTTGGCCTGTGTAATTCTTAGAATCGTGGTTTCTACTTCGATTTCTTCGCCAGTAACCGGATCATTACCAAAGGCCGCGCCGGTATCAAGCTCTGTAATATAGTCACGACGCTCAACGATAATGCCCGACTCCGATCCGGCATCCTGATTCCCTTTAAAGAGCTTGATCGCATTGAGCAACGATTCTTCATCGAGTAATTCACTGAATTGCAGCTCAACCATTTCATCAGCTTCGATGTTTTCCTGCTCCGAATCAGGATACGAGCCGATCACTTCTGGCGGGGTAGTATCAACCGGTGGAGGGGCAAGTCTGCTTCCGCTGTTACCGCTTTCGAAATTGCTGCAAGCCTGCATGTTCAAGAACAGTATGCTGGCAAGAATGAGCGCCCCGCGATGTAACATTGCAACTCCATTTTGACTGGGAGGACCGAAAAATTAGACGTGAAGTTATATCACAGGTTGAAAAGCCGGCTCTATCACAAGACGCAAAAGTTGTGCGGCAGATAACAGCTTGATTGGATTATTTTTTTCGGAGAGAGTCTGCAACAAGGCAGAGGACTGCAGAAAGCAGAGAGTGCGCTCAGCGCACTCTCAATATTGTGGCGAAACGGGCCTACAGTTCGCCAGACTGATAGCGCAAATACATATCATCAAGACTAACGGGTTTGATCTTGTCTGCGTTGCCAGCCGTACCAAAAGCTTCATAACGCGCCACGACGATGTCCTTCATTGCCGTCACCGTTTCTTTAAGATATTTGCGCGGATCGAATTCGGAGGGGTTTTGCGCCATAAAACGACGTACGGCACCGGTAGAGGCCAAACGCAAATCGGTATCAATATTCACCTTGCGCACGCCATGCTTGATCCCTTCACAGATCTGCTCTACTGGCACGCCATAGGTTTCAGGAATCTCACCACCATACTCGTTAATGATCGCCAACCACTCTTGCGGAACAGAAGAAGAACCGTGCATCACCAGGTGTGTATTCGGAATTTTCTCATGAATGGCTTTGATGCGATCAATCGCCAGAATGTCGCCAGTGGGCGGACGGGTAAACTTGTACGCACCGTGACTGGTTCCACAAGCGATAGCCAAGGCGTCAACACCGGTTTTTTCTACAAAATCGGCAGCTTCTTCAGGGTCAGTCAGCATCTGGTCATGGCTTAACGTACCTTCTGCGCCGATACCGTCTTCCTCACCAGCCTGACCAGTCTCGAGCGACCCCAGACAACCCAACTCACCCTCTACCGACACACCACAGGCGTGCGCCATTTCGACCGCGCGGCGAGTAACGTCGACGTTGTATTCGTAAGATGTGGGCGTTTTTCCATCTTCACCCAAGGAGCCATCCATCATCACCGAAGAAAAACCCAACTGGATCGAACGCTGGCACACCGCAGGTGAGGTACCATGGTCCTGATGCATGACCACAGGAATGTGCGGAAACTCTTCAATTGCCGCAAGAATCAAATGGCGCAGAAATGGCGCACCCGCGTACTTGCGAGCGCCTGCTGAGGCCTGCACGATGACGGGGCTATTGGTTTGATCAGCACCCTCCATGATGGCTCGCATTTGTTCGAGGTTATTCACGTTAAACGCGGGAACACCGTAACCATGCTCGGCGGCATGATCCAGTAACTGTCTCAGACTAATCAGAGCCATGATTTTCTCCTTTTTTGGGGGCGCCGTAACGCCCAATCATTCAAAAATAATTTTGTGCCGCACGCCTAGACGCGCAAACGATTCTCAAGACGATGCTAGGCGCCTCTCGATTCCAGCATCGCCACCGCCGGAAGTACCTTGCCTTCTACAAACTCAAGGAATGCACCACCACCTGTAGAGATGTACGAAATCTTGTCAGCGACATTGTATTTATCCACGGCCGCAAGTGTGTCGCCACCGCCGGCAATCGAAAAGGCCGCGCTTTCAGCGATGGCCAGAGACAAGGCTTTTGTTCCTTCTCCAAACTGGTCAAACTCAAATACACCTACAGGGCCATTCCAGATAATCGTGCCAGCATTTTGTAACACTTCTTTCAAGGCTTCTGCACTCTGCGGACCAATATCAAAAATCATATCGTCTTCGGAGACCGCATCGACTGCTTTCGTTGTCGCTTCCGCGTTCTCAGAAAATTCTTTGCCCACTACCACATCCACGGGCAGTGGCACTTGCGTTTCAGAGGCCAGTTTTTTAGCTGCAGGAATCAAATCGTGCTCACACAATGACTTGCCTACCGGCTTGTCAGCAGCCGCCAGAAAGGTATTGGCAATCCCGCCCCCAACAATCAGCTGATCCACCACCTTCGAGAGACTTTCGAGTACAGTAAGTTTGGTGGAGACCTTTGATCCACCCACGATGGCGACCAAGGGACGAGCCGGCTTGTCCAGCGCTTTAGCTAGCGCTTCGAGCTCTGCTGCCAGCAATGGCCCCGCGCACGCGACAGGTGCAAATTTACCCACACCGTGCGTCGACGCTTGAGCGCGGTGAGCCGTACCGAAAGCATCCATCACGTACACATCGCATAGCGCGGCATATTCACGCGACAGGGCTTCATCATCCTTTTTCTCACCTTTATTGAAGCGTACATTTTCAAACATGACGACTTCACCCTCGGCAAGCTCGCCCGGCTGTCGCCAGTCTTCGAGCACCCGCACACTCTGCCCCAAAAGCTCAGACAAATGTGCCGCTACGGGCTTCATTGAAAATTCCTCGGCATATTCGCCTTCTGTGGGACGCCCAAGGTGTGACATCAACATGACCTTGGCACCTGCTTTAACGGCAAAATCGATCGTTGGCAGCGACGCACGAATACGGGCATCACTCGTCACTTTGCCGTCTTTAACCGGAACATTCAGATCTTCACGAATCAGGACGCGTTTCCCCTTCAGATCCAAATCGGTCATTTTGATTATGCTCATCTTCTTTCCTCTTGCGCTGACCGGCGAAATCATACCGGTTCCAAATTTCTCTAATCTTTCAGCCAATGGCGTGCTACATCCAGCATGCGATTGGCAAAGGCCCACTCATTATCAAACCACACCAGCACTTTGGCTAAGCGGCCACCCACCACCCGGGTCTGGCTACCATCAACAATGCCTGAGTGCGTATCATGATTGAAGTCACTCGACGCCAGCGGTTCCTCGGTGTAAGCCAGCACACCGTCAAACCGCTCCGTTGCTGCCTTTTTAAGTGCCGCATTCAAGGCCTGAGCATCAACCTCTTGTTCCAACTGTACCGTTAGATCTATGGCCGACACATTGACCGTTGGTACCCGCATCGCAACCGCTTCAAAACGATCTTTCATATTGGGTAGCAGGCGCTCGATCCCCTTCGCCAACGCGGTATCGACGGGCACCATATTATGCATGGCACTGCGCGTGCGTCTGAGATCATGGTGATGATAGGCGTCGATCGTTGGCTGATCATTCATCGCCGAATGGATGGTGGTCAGAGTCCCGGCAATAATGCCAAAAGAAGTGTCGATATGTTCAATCACGGGCACAATCGCGTTGGTCGTACAGGAGGCATTCGACACAATCCGGTGCGAGGTATCAAGCTCATCATGATTCACACCGTAAACAACCGTTTTATCTACGTCTGCATCGGCAGGTTGTGAAAACAGGACGCGCTGCGCACCAGAGGCAAGATGGCTCTCACCATCGCGCCTGCGACCATAAACACCGGTACATTCCAAGACCAAATCCACACCCATCTCACGCCACGGTAATTGCGCGAGAGCTTCGTGTCGCAAGACTTTTATGCGATCACCCGCGATGGCGAGTGATTGTTCTGCTTGCAGCACCTCAACTGTATTGGAGAAACGCCCGTGCGTTGTGTCGTAACGCGTCAGATACGCAATGGTGTCGAGATCAGACAACTCGTTAATCGCGACGATCTCCAGATCGTCGCGATAGTCGTTTTCGTAAAGGGCGCGCACAATGCACTGCCCGATGCGGCCATATCCGTTAATGGCAATGCGTTTGCCCATGCTAACTGTTAGTCGTCCAGCAGTTCTTCTGCGGCCGCCAGAATGTTGTCGACGGTGAAACCAAACTCTTCAAACAACAGTCCTGCCGGTGCAGATTCGCCAAAGCTTTCCATGCCGATAATGCGCCCATCGAGCCCTACGTACTTGTACCAGAAGTCAGCAATACCCGCTTCGATCGCGATACGCGCGCCGACTTCGACAGGCAACACCTGTTGACGATATTTCGGTGACTGCCGATCAAACACATCGGTCGAAGGCATCGAGACAACACGCACACGCTTGCCCTGTTCAGACAGCTTATCGGCGGCTGCTTGCGCCAACCCAATCTCGGAACCTGTCGCAATCAGGATCAGTTCCGGCTCACCAACACAATCGCGCAATACGTACGCGCCTTTTTCAATATTGGCGACCTGAGTATTATCCCGCGCCTGATGTGGCAAGCCCTGACGGGAAAAGATCAGCGCGCTTGGACCATCTTTACGTTCAATGGCCGCTTTCCATGCCACGGCGGACTCTACCGTATCGCAAGGGCGCCAAACATCCATATTGGGCGTGTGACGCAGGTTAGAAAGCTGCTCAACCGGCTGATGCGTTGGGCCATCTTCGCCTAGACCAATAGAGTCATGGGTGAATACGTAGATGGCGCGCTGCTTCATCAAAGCAGACATGCGCACCGCGTTACGTGCATATTCCATGAAGATCAGAAAGGTTGCACCGTAGGGCACAAAACCACCGTGCAGAGCGATACCATTCATAATGGCCGCCATGCCGAATTCGCGCACACCGTAGTGCAGATAGTTGCCGCTGGCATCTTCACCGGTAATGGCTTTACAACCACCCCAAATCGTTAGGTTCGAACCGGCTAAATCGGCCGAGCCGCCCAGCAGCTCCGGCAACACCGGGCCGTAGGCATTCAAGGTATTTTGTGAGGCTTTACGACTGGCCACATCGGCTCCGCCCTGCTGGCATTCCTGAATATAAGCGTCCGCCTTAGCAAGAAAATCAGCGGGTAACTCACCTGCCAGACGACGCTTCAGCTCAGCGGCTTTTGCAGGTTCGGCAGCACTATAGGCTTCAAACTGCGCATTCCATGCCTGCTCCGCAGCAGCACCTTTTTCTTTGGCACTCCAACCGGCATAAACATCATCCGGCACTTCAAACGGTCCGTGCTCCCAACCCAGCTCTTTACGTGTTGCGGCGATTTCGTCATCACCACGCGGCGCGCCGTGACACTCTTCCTTACCCGCCTTATTCGGAGAACCAAAACCAATCACGGTTTTACAGCAGATCAATGTCGGTTGCGACGTATTCGCCCGTGCGGCCGCAATGGCGCTCTTGATCGCATCACTATCGTGACCGTCAACCGCCGGAATTACCTGCCAGCCGTAAGATTCAAAGCGCTTAGGGGTATCATCGGTGAACCAGCCTTCTACTTCACCATCAATGGAAATACCATTGTCATCGTAAAATACGATCAGCTTACCGAGGCCTAGCGTACCGGCAAGAGAACACACTTCGTGAGAGATACCCTCCATCAAACAGCCATCGCCCGTAAAGGCATAGGTGTAATGGTCTACGATATTGTGATCCGCCGTGTTGAACTGGTGCGCCAGTGTTTTTTCGGCAATCGCCATACCCACCGCATTGGCGATGCCCTGCCCCAGCGGCCCCGTCGTGGTTTCCACGCCAGGCGTGTAACCGTATTCAGGGTGGCCCGGCGTACGTGAATGCAATTGACGGAAGTTCTTGAGATCTTCTACTCCCAGATCGTAACCACTCAGATGCAACAGGGAGTAAATCAGCATGGAACCGTGACCGTTAGACAAAACAAAGCGGTCGCGGTTTGGCCAGTCGGGATTTTGAGGATTGTGGGAGAGGTAATCGTTCCAAAGCACCTCGGCAATATCAGCCATGCCCATGGGGGCACCGGGGTGACCGGATTTGGCTTTTTGTACCGCATCCATACTCAAGGCACGAATGGCGTTGGCGAGTTCTCGACGAGATGGCATTCAGGTTTCTCCCAGACAGGTCTTAAAAAGCGCCGTATTTTCGCTTATATCCTGCCGGGTAGCAACCGCGAAAGGCCAGTCTGGTAGACTGGCCCGGTTTTCTCACAATGCCCTTAGCCGGGCAAGGCGTGCACCGTACTCTGAGCCAGATCGAGCAGTTCGCGCAAGGCCACCGCATACATGGCGAATTCGGCATCCTGCGTTGCCTTGAATTCGGTTAGCGTTTGTCGCCAGCGTTGAATCAGGTCACTATGTTGCTCCACCCAGAGATCGATACGCTTTTCTATATCTTTTGGTGCACCTTTGAGTTTTAACAGGCCAACCGTCAAAGCGCGCTGCTGCCAATCGAGATCTTCTCTGAACGCTTCACGCGCCAGTGCCTGCCAATGCGTTAGCGGTGTCAGCGTATTGATCTGTTGACCAAACCAGGTGAGATCCAGCCGCGAACCCAACGCATAATAAACGTTCGCCACGCGATCCAGTGATTCCCCTGTATTCTCTTGCGCTTCGATGATTCCAAGCGCCGCATACAAATGGCTGGCACCAGCGATCGTTGCTGCCAATTCTTTCGGAACGCCCTGCTCCGTGAGTTTTTCGTACTTGGCTTGCCATACCTCTTTGGTTTGACCCACCAGATAGTTAGGCAGTGCCTTTCCAATCTGGGCAATACCTTTGGCGAATTTCTCCATATTGCTCGCCACGTTCAATTCAGACCGGCGATTTCGAATCAGCCAACGACTCGCTCGACGCATCAGACTCATCAGGTCGGCCATCATGCTCATCTGCAGCTCACTGGGCACCTTATGATCCAGTGCCTCAATGGCCTCCCACCAATGCTCAAGCTGGAATACATCGCGGGCGATTATGTAGGCCAGAGCGATGGCGGGAACCGTCGCCCCAGTTGATTGCCGCAGCCGTTCCACGAAGGTAATCCCCATGTGATTGACCATATCGTTGGCCAATTGCGTCGCGATGATTTCTGGGCGCAGACGGTGATTGTGCAATTCTTTGCGATACTTCTTCACAATGGGTTCAGGAAACACCACCTCAACCTCATTGGCGAGGCTGGGGTCATCCGTAAGCTCGGGGGTATCCAGTATTTCTTTTAAATCCCCTTTCACGTAAGAGATCAGTACAGATAGCTCAGGCCGTGTTAAGCCTTCACCGAGCGACTTGCGCTCCGTAATCTGCTCGTCATCCGGTATGAACTCCAGCTTGCGGTTAAGTTTGCCGGCCTGTTCCATGGCATTAATCAGGCGTCGGTATTCCTCCATTCGCGACAGCGCATCACGATGGGCAATACTGATGGCTTGCGTCTGACGATAGTTGTTCTTGAGCACCAAATCGGCAACGGAATCGGTCATATCCGCCAGCAACTTATTCCGTTGCTTTTCGGTTAGGTCACCATTGGCCACCACTTCATTGAGCAAAATCTTGATGTTGACTTCGTGGTCTGAACAATCCACCCCGGCAGCGTTATCAATGAAGTCTGTATTGGAGCGCCCACCCTTGCGGCCAAACTCAATACGACCCAATTGGGTCATACCAAGGTTGCCACCTTCGCCCACTACTTTCACGTTAAGCTCACCGCCATCAATGCGCAGCACATCGTTTGCTTTGTCACCGACATCAGCATGGGTTTCAGTTTTGGCTTTCACGTAGGTGCCAATACCACCAAACCACAGCAAGTCTGCTTCTGCTTTGAGTATGCAGTGGATCAATTGATTGGGCGCCATTTTGTCTTCTTTCACACCCAGCCACGCTTTGATCTCGGGTGACAGCGTGATGGACTTGGCTGAACGATCAAAGATACCGCCGCCCTTCGAAATCAGCTTGGCATCATAGTCAAGCCAGGACGAACGAGGCAGCTCAAAAAGACGCTTGCGTTCGGCAAAGCTTTTCGCTGGATCAGGATCTGGATCAAGAAATATATGCATATGATTAAATGCGGCAACAAGTTTCGTGCACGGCGAAAGCAACATACCATTACCAAACACATCACCCGCCATGTCGCCGATACCAATTGCGGTAAAGGGCTCTTTCTGAATATCAACGCCCATTTCCCTAAAATGCCGTTGCACGCCGACCCACGCACCACGCGCCGTAATCCCCATGCCTTTATGATCGTACCCCTGGCTGCCACCAGAAGCGAAGGCGTCCCCCAACCAATGACCTTTATCCAACGATATCTCATTCGCAATATCAGAGAATGTCGCCGTACCTTTGTCTGCGGCAACGACAAGGTAGTAATCATCCTCATCATGACGTACGACATGCTTGGGCGGAACGACCTTGCCCTCAACAAGATTGTCGGTTACGTCCAACAAACCGGTAATGAAGGTTTTGTAGCAGGCGATACCTTCCTTCATAAAGGCATCACGATCGTGCTGCGGCGCCATCTTCGACACAAAGCCGCCCTTTGCACCCACGGGCACGATAACGGCGTTTTTCACTTGCTGCGCCTTGACCAGGCCCAACACTTCAGTACGGTAATCTTCAAAGCGATCTGACCAGCGCAGCCCGCCTCGCGCCACCTTGCCGCCGCGCAAGTGCACACCTTCTATTCGCGGGGAGTACACAAATATTTCGTACATAGGCACCGGCAGCGGCACGTTAGGAATATTGCGTGGCAAGAACTTAAAGGAGATATAGTTTTTATCTTGCCCGTCATCTTCAGGCTGATAAAAGTTGGTACGAACCGTCGCCTTGATTAGGTCGAGATACAGTCTCAGAATCTTGTCTTCTGTCAGATTCTGCACCTGATCCAAAGCCTCGCTAAACAGCACTTCCTGCTCTTCAAAGGCCTTCGTTGATTTCGTTTTCGTTTTGTTGTGCTGGGGATCAAAACGCAGGGCAAACATGTGTATGAGCTGCCGCGCGATATCAACATGTTCCACGATGGTATTCGAAATAAATTCCTGTGAATTGCTGACGCGTATCTGCCGCATGTAACGCGCATAAGAACGCAACACAGCTATCTGACGCCAATCCATGTAGGCAGCAACAACCAAACGGTTGAAGGAATCGTTTTCGGCATCCCCCTCCCATACCTTACGAAACAGGGTTTCAAAGGTACTGCGAATCTTCTGGATATCGATCGCTTTCTGGCTGTCGGTACTCAAGGTAAAGTCGTGCAGCCACACGGTGCGGTTTTCACGATCAATGGTTTCGTAAGGGTGTTCACCAATCACACGAAAACCCATATTTTCGAAAATGGGCATCACATCTGACAGCGGCACCGGATGATCGGCATGAAACAGCTTGAAATGGAATACGCGGTCATCTTCGTCGATGGCGCGATAAAAACTCATACTTAGGGTACGACCCTCACTCACCTCTTCAATATGAGCGATATCAATGGCCGCGCGCCGCGGCGAAAATTCTTCGCGATAGCTGGATGAAAAAGCATTGCGATAACGATTAATGTATCGGTTCGCCTGCTCTTCGCCGTAGGTTTCAAACAGAGAGCTTTCGAGATCGTCCTGCCAAGATTGCGCAACCGCAATAATCTTGTTCTCGAGCTCTTTAATGTTCAGTACGCGATTTTCAATTGGGTCGATCTTGATATTGAATTGGGTGCGCGCCAACACCGATTCAGAAATAAAGGTATTGAAATCGATATCCTGACCATTCAAATCGGTCATGAGAATATCCTGAATCTTCAGCCGCAGATCGGTGTTATAGATGTCGCGCGGCACGTATACCAGGCAGGTGACAAATCGCCCAAACGCATCTTCGCGCATAAATAGCCTGATCTGCCGGCGCTCCTGAATAAACAGCGTGCCCATCACCACTTCGTACAACTCGTCGGCATCTATCTGAAACAGCTCGTCACGGGGGTAAACTGCCAGCAATTGTTCCAGCTCTTTGCCACTGTAATCTTTGGGATCCAGACCGGATTTACGCAGTACCTTTTTGATTTTTTTGCGTAGTAAAGGAATATCGTTAGGGCTCTCGTTGAACACGCGGGAGGTGTATAAACCCAGAAAGCGGATCTCACCGACCACATTCCCTTTTTTATCAAAGCGCTTGATGGTGATGTAATCAGGGTAGGCAGGACGATGTACGCGGGAGCGTTTGGAAGACTTGGCAAAGGTGAACAATTGCTTGCTGAGTATGTGTTCGCGGGCTTTATCACCCACTACATCCAAGTCAATTTCTTGCAGATGCTCGTAGTGATTTCTGAGAATACCGAGCTCGCTACCCTCTACCTGAACCAGGCGCTGTTTTTTACCGATCATCTCGAGTTTGTATTCAACGTAACCAAGAAACGTAAAGTGGTCAGCCGCAATCCATTTAAGAAACGCGCTGCCCTCTTCGCAATCAGCATCACTTGCAACCGGGTGGCCACCGGTTTTCAATTCATCAGCGGTGGCATTGGCACGCTCTAACATCATGGGATAATCAGCGACGGTCGTTTCGACATCCATGAGCACGGATTCAATGGCATCATGCAAGGAGGCAACCGAATCTGCATCGCTGTGCCGATCCAACTCCACAAAGAGTATTGCCTCGCCCTTTGGTTTGTTCTTGCGGTCTTTACGATCGAGAAGTTTGGTAATTCTGCCCTGATCATCGCGCTCGCAAAAAAGAATGGTGTGTTGAATACCGTGAATTTTTACTTCCCGGCGAGCCAGCTCCATGCGCACAGAATCAATAATAAAAGGCATGTTCTCGTGCATAACCGCCAACACCGAATGCGTTGATTGCCACCCATGCTCCTCAAGGTTGGGGTTGAACACCTGTATCTTGGCGTTTGGCCCTTTGAAACTCTGCACAAATTTCCAAAACGAGGTAATAGAGCCCAGCACATCCGATACGCGTCGTCCGCTGAATTCATCAACAAACACCCCCACGAAGAGCTGATCAAGAAAGGCGCTTACCTGCTCAGCCTCTGCTTTTTGCAAATTGTCGTGAATGGCTTGATTGATTTGCTCCAGGAACTTCTTCTTATTACTGGTATCGACTAATTTCATGCACAATTCTCTCTGATCAGTTTTACAGCGCGCAGGCCTGTGTGAGTGTGTGACTGGACGCTAATAAATAGCCTTGAAATGCTTGGGTATACCCCTATAACCAAAAGCCAGCGAAGGGAGGCGTTAGGCTCCCTGCAAACTCAGTTAAGAATAGTTCATAGAGCAGAAATTGCTTATTTAGAATCAATCTATTAAGTTGACCGGCCGCCTCAAAGGCAGGTCAGTCAAAACCATGCGGATACACTTAAACGACTTGTTGGGAACTTCAATATGAGTACGCGAGCAGCCTTTGCTTCTCTCAAGCATGCGATGAGTGATTGCATCATCGGTCAGCAACACTTGGTGGAACGCTTACTGATTACCTTATTGGCCGACGGCCATTTACTCGTTGAAGGTGCACCTGGCCTAGCGAAAACCAAGGCGATTAAAGAACTTTCCGAACGCATTCAAGGCAGCTTTCAACGCATCCAGTTTACGCCCGACCTGTTACCTTCTGATGTGACGGGCACCGAAATTTACCGCGTGGAAGATGGTCAGTTTCAATTCCAGAAAGGCCCCATTTTTCACAACCTGATTCTGGCTGATGAAATCAACCGGGCCCCAGCCAAGGTGCAATCAGCTTTGCTCGAAGCCATGGCTGAAAGGCAGGTGAGTGTAGGCAAAGAGACCTTCCCACTCGACAAGCTGTTTTTGGTGATGGCAACGCAAAACCCAATTGAACAGGAAGGGACTTACCCACTTCCGGAAGCCCAGCTTGATCGTTTCGTGATGCATATACGCATTCAATATCCCAATCTCGAATCTGAACGAAAAATACTGCAGCTCGCACGTCAGGAACAGGCAGAAGAGGAAGGCGCACCGGCGGCACCATTGATGGAAATTGCCCAGAGTGCAATTTTCGATGCGCGCAAAGAAGTGCGTGAACTACATATGAGCGAAGCAGTCGAGGAATACATCGTGCAGCTCACTATGGCCACGCGCGAACCTGCACACTATGGCGACGATTTGGCGCGCTGGATTGATTTTGGCTGTAGCCCTCGCGGGACCATCGCATTGGATCGTTGTGCCCGTGCCCACGCCTGGTTGCAGGAGAAAGACTTTGTGAGCCCCGATGATGTACGCGCCGTGCTGCACGACACCTTTCGACACCGCATTCTAGTGAGCTTTGAGGCTGAAGCCGAGGGCATCAATGCCGACCGCGTCATCAATGAACTCATACATCGGGTTCCCGTCGCATAGGAGGCCTCATGTTTGCGCAGAGGCACAACACGGAGCTATCACCCGCAGCACTCGCTCAGGCAGTCACGCATGGCGTCTACTGCAGCCTCGAACAATTGATGGCCTTGCGCTGGCAGGCGCAGCATCTGGCGCTCCCCAAAGCACGGCGAGTGAGTCGCCCCCAAAGCGGCATGCACCACTCTCGCTTCCGCGGCCGGGGCATGGAATTCAATGAAGTGCGCGTGTATCAGCCCGGCGATGATGTGCGCAGTATCGACTGGCGTGTAACCGCTCGCCGTCAGGCACCCCATACCCGACTCTACAACGAAGAACGTGAACGCCCCGTGATGATCCTGTGTGATCAGAGTCGTAGTCAGTTCTTTGGCAGTCACAAAGCATTCAAATCAGTACGTGCGGCCCAAGCAGCGGCGTTATTTGCATGGACGGCTTTGGCACATAATGACCGGGTTGGTGGCATCGTGTTTTCTGAACAGGGTCACAGTGAAACTCGACCCGGACGCAGCCGCAAAAGCCTGCTACGACTACTGCATAACATTGTCACGGCCAATCAGGCACTTTCTGCCGAGTTCAACGCAGAGGCAAAACAGGCTTTGTCTCTCAACGGCGCACTCACCGAAACGCTGCGCATCGTCAAACCCGGTACACTTATTGTGCTGATCAGTGACTTTGTGCAGTGCGATGACGAGACCGAGGCACTCGTTGCAAAATTAAGTCGGCACAATGAATGTCTAATGGTGCAAACCTGTGACGCCCTCGAAGGGCAGCTACCTCCCCCCGGACGTTACCCCGTGAGCAATGGCAACGACACCCTGTTTTTTGATGCTCGCCAAAAAGCCTCGCGAACACGCTACGAAGAATGGTTTCGTATTAGAGAGCAACGCCTGTATGACCTGGCCATCAAATACCGCTGCACCCATCTTCGTCTTTCTACGGATCAGGAACCGGGGCAAAGTTTGCAATCAATGCTGATTTCGATGGGGCGTTGAAGATGAACCCAGAAGACCTGCTATCACAACTACGCGACATTCACACACCCGACCCGATCGGTTGGTGGCCCCCTGCGCTGGGCTGGTGGTGTTTGCTGTTACTGTGCGGTTTGGCTGTGCTGGCATGGCGCTGGTGGTCTAAAGGTTTACGCAAATCTTTGTGGCGTAAACAGGCGCGTGAGGACCTGAATCAAGCGTGCAAGGCCTATTCCGCCCAACCCGACTCGGCGCATCTCACCGCCTTGGTGAGCTTGGTAAAGCGCATCATCGCCACTTCGCAAAACGATCACAGCATTTTAACCACGAGTGATGTCGTCTGGCGTAAGCACCTCGCGCAACACTTTCAACTGACCGAACATGACCTCGACATACTAGTGGCCGGCCACTATCAACCACAGCCACCGGCGTTAAGCGATGCGGCACTCATTGCGCTACGCAAGGGTATCAGGGAGTTGGGCAAGTGATGGATTGGTGGCAACTGATTAGCCAGATAGAATGGAGCTGGCCTTGGGCCGTGGTCTTGCTACCTCTGCCCTGGCTGGCAAAGTGGGGCACGAACGCCATCACGACACCAGAGCCTGGTCCACAACTACCCGTGATGTATCAGGCATTACACAGCATTGGCGTCAGCAACAGCACTAACACCCAACGGCCCTCGCGAACCCGCATCGCACTCCTCGCAATGGCGTGGCTATTACTGGTGCTGGCAATGATGCGGCCGCATCATGTGGGGCCATCTGTTAATTTGCCGCTTAGTGGTCGCGATTTAATGCTGGCAATAGATATTTCGCCCAGCATGAAAGAGCGCGACATGCTGTTAAAAGGCGTTGAGTCCACTCGCCTTGAAGCTGTTAAATACGTGGTGAGTGACTTTGTTGAGCGCCGTCAGGGCGATCGCGTGGGTCTGGTGCTGTTTGGGTCACAACCTTATTTGCAGGCACCACTCACCTTCGACCTTAAAACGGTCAACACTCTTTTACAGGAAGCATTCTTGGGCATGGCAGGCCAAGCCACTGCTATTGGCGACGCGATCACCCTTGCCACTAAACGACTGCGCCAACGCCCAGAACAGAGCCGCGTGCTCATTTTACTGTCGGATGGACAAAACACAGCCGGCGAAATTCCTCCCGAAAAAGCCGCGCAGTTTGCCGCCCATGAAGGCATCACGATATACACCATAGGCATCGGCGCAGAGGAAATTATTAAACGCAGCTTTTTCGGCGTACAAAGAGTCAATCCATCCGCCGACCTGGATGAAGCCATGTTAAAACAGATCGCCAGTTCAACGGGTGGAAAATATTATCGTGCACGCGATCTAGAGGAGCTGCAGCAAATCTATCAAGAGATTGATGCGCTCGAACCCATCGAACAAGAGCAGCGCAGTTTTCGCCCACGCAAAGCCCTGTCTTACTGGTTGATTGGGGCCGCCATAGGCTTGTGGTTGAGCACCCTTCTCCTGCAAGGTTTGCTCACGCGCGGACAAACACTGATAACAAATCGCTTTGGCTTGGGAGGTAGTGGCCATGAGTGAGTTTATCAGCCAGTTTCACTTTCTTCGGCCGCTCTGGTTGCTCGCACTATGCGGCCTGCCTTTGCTGTACTTTTTACGTCACACCCATTCCGGCACGCAGGACTGGCGGCGCGTGATCGACCCGGCGCTACTGCAGCACCTCATGCCTCATCAGGATTCACGCAAAAACGAGGCGGCTTCATGGCCCTTGCTGCTTGCCCTCACATTACTGATTTTGGCCCTATCTGGCCCTAGCTGGAAAAAGATTCCACAACCGGCCCTGCAGGTGAGCGACAACATGGTTATCGTGCTCGACCTGTCACTGTCGATGCTGGCAGCAGACCAAAAGCCGGATCGCCTGACACGAGCCAAGCAAAAGATTCATGACCTGCTGAAATTGCGACGAGAAGGTAACACTGCGTTGATCGCTTTTTCTGGTGATGCACATGCGGTAACACCACTCACCGACGATATTCGCACCATTCAAAGCAGTCTGGATGCTCTGGACCCTTTTATTATGCCCGTGGTAGGAAGTCGTCCTGATCTGGCCCTCAAGCTTGCCAGTGAACTGTTGCAGCAAGGCGGCGCGCCGCAAGGACGCATCGTACTGATTGGCGATGACATCACGCCGGCTCAAGCCAAGCGTATGAGGAGCTTGATCAAAGACTACCGCCTCGACATCATCGCCGTCGGCACGGCCGAAGGCGGCCCTATCAGCATTCCTCAGCGCGGTTATCTTAGAGACGATAATAACGCGGTTGTCATCCCTCAAACCAATTTTGAGCAGTTGCAATCTGTGGCTCAAAATCATGGCGGAAAAATGGTTCGCATACAGCTGAACGATAGCGATCTTGAAGCGCTCGACATCTCTGGAGAGCAATTGCGTCAGGCCGCCAAAAGACAACTGGAAGAAGCGCAATCTGGTCAATTCGATCGTTGGGAGGATGGCGGCTATTGGCTGCTGTTACTGGCGGTTCCTTTCATTATGCTTGCCTATCGACAAGGCGCACTGGCGCTGCTTCTGGTTTGTGTCTTATCCAGCGAGAACTCCTATGCGCTCAGCTGGGATGACCTTTGGCTAACCAAAGATCAGCAGGCGCAGCGCGCGCTAGACCAAGGGGATGCCGACCGCGCTGCGGCCCTTTTTGAATCGCCAGAACATCGTGCTCAGGCCCTGTATGAGTCCGGCCAGTATGCGGAGGCCGCAAAAATTTACGAGCAGCTTGAGGGCCAGCACTATAACCGGGGCAATGCGCTGGCCAAAAGCGGACAACTGGACGCCGCTCTGGCCGCGTATGAACAAGCATTGATTGAAGATCCTGAAAACGAGGATGCACTCGTTGGAAAACAAATCGTCGAAGAGGTAATAGAGCAGATAAAGCGCTCTCCTAAAAGTAATCAAAATGGTCAAGGCGAAGCAGAAGAAGGTGATCTGCAACAAGGTAAACGTGATCAGCAATCTCAACAAAGCCAGCAACAGGATACTCAAAGCCAGCTAACTCCCGACGAACAGGGCAGATACAAACAACAAACAGATCCAAACGATGAAAATGCGCGCCATTCCAAAGACAAAGATGGGAAAGATAAATTTCAGGATGATCAGGGCGAGGAAGAAGTGGTTTCGGATGAAGAAAATGGACAGCAAAACGCCACTCGCCAAGCCCGCTTAAACGAAGAACCCGATAGCGCAAATGAAGATAGTGAAGCGCAAGGGCAAGCCGTTCTCGACGAACTTTCCGAGGAAGAAAAACGTTCATACGAACAATGGCTACGGCGTGTACCTGACGACCCCTCGGGGCTTTTGAGACGCAAATTTGAGTATCAGTCGCGAGAGCGTTCGCGCATTCGAGCAGAAGAAGGAGAACCACTATGGTAGTGAGTCTGTTCTCGCAATTAATCCATCACCACACCCGCGTACAGCGATTATGTATCGCCTTGCTTTTACTGTTCGCGACATCAGCGCATGCGCAAAACACCCTGACTGCCAGTGTCGATCGCAATCAGATATATGAAACCGACACCTTTACCTACGAACTGATAGGCGAACTCGAAGTTCAATCCAGTTTTGGTGGTATTTTAAGTTTTGGACGCAGCCAAATCAGCGAGCCCAGCATCCCCGATCTCGAAAAACATTTTGAGATTCTGGATCGCCAGCAGAAGATGAGCATGCACACGGTTAACGGCAAGAGTCAGTCACAGCTGGTATGGCGCTATACCCTTGCCCCCAAGGCCAGTGGCACCTTTACGATTGGGCCGGCAGACTACGAGGGTACCAAGTCAAATGTCATCACCATGAAGGTATTGCCTGGCATCTCTCCAAAAGATGCAAGCGCGCCACCTTTGGTATTTATTGAAGTCGAAACCGATAAATCCGAAGTGTTTGTGCAGGAACAAATCCAGTTTACTGTGCGGCTCTACTCTTCCGGCAGCCTTGTAGCCGGCGATCTGGACCAGCCTACTGCCTCCGATGTCATTGTCGAAGGCATGGGCGAAACCAAAGTGTACTATCGCATGGCGCACAACCAGCGCTACGAAGTGCGTGAACGCAACTATCTGCTGTTCCCGCAAAAAAGCGGCGAACTCACGATCGATGCACTTAAATTCAGCGGCACCATGATCGATAGCCGTAAACGTCGCCGTGTACGCGTGCGTGAACAGTCTGAAGAGACGAGGATTAAAGTGAATCCACCGCCAACAGCGTTTACTGGGGATGTTTGGTTACCCGCTACCAGCCTGCACCTCACAGAAAAGTGGGATAAAGTGCCCGACCAGCTCGAGGTCGGAGATTCGGTCACACGTACTATCGAAACTCAAGCGCTCGGGTTACTCGCGTCGGCCCTGCCGCCCATTCATCCTCCGCAATTACAGCGCTTAAAGGTGTATCCCGACAAAGCGCATGTGGAAACCATGGAACATCAAAGTGGCGCACAGTCGCTGCGCCGCGAAACGGCCGCGTTTGTTGCCGTTTCTGCGGGCGAGGTGACATTGCCTGAAGTCTCGATTCCGTGGTGGGATACCGTCAACAATGTACAGCGCGTTGCGGTGCTGCCCGCTCGCACTATTCGCATTGCTGGCGCGCCCCCCTCTGCTGATCGCTTACCGGCAGGCAATCAGTCTCAAACTGTTTCACCGCCTCCCGCTATCGACACAGCAGGCACGCAGGAAGAAACAAGTGTTGCTCCCATCGAAGCGCCTAAAATGCATTTTTGGTACGCGCTCGTTATTCTGCTGGCTCTCGGCTGGCTCAGCACACTTGTGTATTTTCTGCGGCAACGCGGACAGCAGCGCAATACGCAGCATTTACCCGAGCAAGAAAATCATTGGGCCTTACTGCACAAGGCCATCAAACAGGGCGATGCAAATATGCCTAAGCACCTGATTGCCTGGGCCCAGGAACATTTTTGTGGCGACAGCCCAATCGAAGGTATTGTGGGGATTGCTGACCTTAAACGCTATGATCAGACGCTTTACCGGCAGGCCATGGCTTTTGAACAAATGAAGTATGCGCCAGCCGGTAGCGACAACCGGTTTGACCCGAAGACCCTGCAGGAACACCTGAAAAAGTTGCGCAGCGACGCGAAAAAACAATCAGATGATACGGGGTCGATAAAGCCCCTTTACCCGAACATGAAGCGCGCCTGATGTCGACTACACGCTGCCATGATCGCTGTTGTGCCTGTTGCGTGGCACCAGCGATTAGCAGCCCCCTTCCCAATATGCCTCAAGGTAAGCCCGCCGGGGTACGCTGCGTTAATCTGGATGATGTTGGGCGCTGTCGTGTTTACGATCAACGCCCGGCGGTATGCCGTGAATTTAGTGCCGACAGCGAAGTCTGTGGCAAAAATGAAGCGGAGGCCCTGCGTTTACTCGGCGAACTGGAAACCGCAACGCGTTAGGCTAACCAAGCGCTGCGCGCTATATCCCAATGATTTCAGCAATCACCGACTTGGCGACAAAGCCGAAAACGCCAAGCCCCAACACCAGAAACAACATTGCCGTCCCGAACTTGCCCGCATTGGATCGCTTCGCCAGATCCCACACGATGTATGCCATGTAAAGAATTAAGCCACCAATACCCACATACAATGAGAGTTCTTCAAACTGGGCAAGCGTCATAAACATTCCTCGCTGAACATATATAGAAAGCGGCGGGAATGCTAACCAAAGTTTTTAGAAAATTCAGACTAGAAATGCCAAAGGATGCCGGAGTCAGATTTGGCAGGAAAACGCAATGACCGCGACGCAGTTCGATTCAAGCGTTACGCTTTTGGTAGTAGGCTTCAACCAGTTTTTCGGGCTTGGCACCCAATGCATACGCGGCGCGCAAACGCCACATCAGCCAAATAGTGCGCCATACGCCCTCCTGTTGCCACTTGCGCGCAGACGTGCCCAGCTTGGGCTGACGAATACACCATGGTCGCGAATGCCTTTTAAGCCGCTTACTGAGTTCAATATCTTCCATTAGTGGCTGTGCGGGAAACCCTCCCACCGCTTCAAATACCTCACGCTCAACGAACAGCCCCTGATCTCCCGTGGCAATGCCACTCAGGCGCGAGCGCAGGTTAATCAGGGTTTCAATTAATCGGAACACCTTGGCAGAGGCGTCCAGATAGATATCGAAACGCCCCCAACAGCGTTGCCAGGGAGCACATAAACTCGCCAGTAAGCCAGGTTCTATGCGGCTATCGGCATGCAAAAAAAGTAGTCGGTCTCCGCGTGCACGGGCCGCGCCGGCATTCATCTGCCGTGCACGGCCAGGAGGGGATTGTAGAGAAATCACTGTTTTGTCGGAGTACTGGCTTTTAATGTGTTGAATACGCTGCCAGGTGCCATCGGAGGAACCGCCATCAACCAGCAACAATTCCTGTTCAAGCGTCATTTGTTTGCAGAGAGCATGGATAAGCGCACTAATGCCCGCTTCCTCATTCAGCACGGGAACAATGACTGACAGTTGACACTTACTCAAGCGCGCCGCCACAGCTACTACCCTGCCCCGCTGTACAACCATAACAGTGATCGGCCACACAGATCGCGCGCCCCTCTAATGAGTCATCAAGCAGCTCCGATAAGTGCACGCGCGTGGCATCACTTGCGATCACTGCACCATCACTCGCCATGCGCGCCATTGGCATATTCAGCATTTGGTTAAAATCACAATCGTAAACATAGCCCTGCCAATCAACACTCACCAGGGTACGGCACATCACCTGCTCCAGATTTGCCGCCGAATAACTGTTTTTGAGCAAATCCATGTACTCGTGAAACTGCCCTTTTGATAAGAGCACGCTGCCAAAGCGGCTAATGGGCATATTGGTAATGGTATAAAGGTGATCGAAGTGGATATCAAAATGGGACGCGAGCTCTCGCTTGTAATCTTCTTCCAGCTTTTCTTGTGGCGGCGGCAGAAAGGGTCCGCCCGGATTGTAGACCAGACTCAACGGCAGAGTCGCGTCGCCCTTGCCATAACCAATTTCATTTAATCTGCGAAGCGCTTCGATACTGCCATCGAATACACCTTTGCCACGCTGCTTATCAACATTGTCCTGGGTATAGCAAGGCAGTGACGCAACGATCTCAACCCCCTGTTCTGCTAAAAACTCCGCCATATCTTCGAAACCGGGTTCGAGCAAAATGGTCAAATTACAACGATCCATCACATGCACATTGCGGCGACGGGCTTCCCGCACTAAGGCTTTAAAACCCGGATGCATTTCGGGGGCTCCCCCGGTCAGATCCAGGGTCTGAATATCATGGTGATCAATAAAATCGAGCACCACAGCAAGCGTTTCATCTGTCATTTGCTCTTTGCGGGTAGGGCCGGCATTCACATGACAATGGGTACAACTTAAATTACAGCGATAACCCAGATTTAGCTGCAGGGTTTCCAGCTTCGCCCGTTTTAGTTGAGGAAAATCACTGTTGAGTAGTAAAGATCGGGTTTCTAACATCCATAAACCTTATTGTTTGAACGTGCTCAGGGCAGAATGTGACCGCTCCACCGATGAAAGGTTCCTCTCGGCCACTGTGCAATCGGTCAGCTCTGATCTATTATCTAGCATAGCGATTATTCAGGGCCGTGCGACTGCGAGGGCACTTGCCAATGAAATCATGTGTTAAGAGCATTGTGTGGTGCTTCCTTTTAGCGCTCTCGAGCACCAGTGTCCACAGCCAAAGCCCGCCATTGAATTATCTCGTGATCACTGAATTATCGGTGCCCTTTCAGTTAGTCGAAAACGAAACCACCAGCACTGGCGGAATCGTCACCGAGATGCGTTTCTCGACGGCGTTGCGACCGCGCCCGCCACACGAATCGCACGGTGGGCCCGGCAACCGACCGCTGCCGCGACA